>NZ_JBFUIA010000024.1:0-134857 GCF_056402115.1 Mucilaginibacter sp. P4_C11
GCACATTGGGGGATACATTGGGGGATAGAAAATCAGTTGCACTGGCAACTGGATGTTGGTTTTGGCGAAGACTACAATACCACACGCAACAGGCAGGCCGCTCAAAACCTGGCAGTCGTCAGAAAAATAGCCTTAAATATTCTGAAAGCTGATAAAACCAGCAAGGCCAGCCTGAAGGCCAAACGAAAAATGGCTGGTTGGAACCATAAATTTCTGTTAACGCTTATCGCTAATAAAAATTTCTAATGCGTCAGCCCTGGCACCCGGGCATCGTTAACAATGTTGGTATTTAAAGGCACATAACTTTGATTCATGAAATCGGCCTGCACAGTACCGCCTGAAGGCAGGTAAAAAACACTTTTTTGGGTTTTAGCCGCATCAAATTTGTTTGCCCAGCTACCTTTAAAATAAATGGCGTTGATAAGGTACATTATTGCACCATCCGTCGATTTATCTATGATTGTAGCAATTTTACCGTCGGTGGCGTTGCTCACCCAATTATTGATAACATCTTTTGTACCCGCGTTCTTAAAATCTACCGATTCAATCCGGGCGCTATAGTTGGCCTCACTTGTATTTAAAAATGCAGCCATAGGTGTAAAGCCATCGGCATACCAAATGGAGTTAGCGAACTTTAACGTGGTTTTTGAGTCGAGTTGCGGCAGCTCGGTTATCATTTTGTGGTAATAACTATTTACCTGGTCTTCAGTAAAATTGTTAAAATCCATTGTATTGCGAATATCATGCAGGGTTTGGTTAGCTGCTCCATTACTGGTCATGCCAATAGCCATACTCACGCTCAGTGGCGACAGGAAAAGGTTATTATTACCATTCCCGCTCAACGTGGCTTTAAACAGCTTAAGGGAAAATGCATTATCTGCTGCAACTTTTTGCTGCTCTGTAGTGGTCAATACAAGATCTTTACCGGTGTCGGGGTTGCTGTTAATTTTTTTACAGGCACTAATTACAACGAGTGATAAGCTTAGGATGGTAAGTGTTTTACGGATCATAAAGATAGGTTTATATCTACATTACGATAAACTCCCCCCTAAACGTTACACCTGTTTTATTTTTTTGGCGATTGAATGATGGCTACCTCCATATCGTATAATTCCTTATCGCGGGTTGCCTTGTTTAAAAATGCAGGGGCCAGGTGGGTAATTGCATAACTTTTAAAGATTTTTAGCGGCTTTACATTAAACCCTTTCTTAACATACTCCTTCAACAAGCCTGCATCGGCATACAGTATTAATTGATTAGGGAGGTTAGCCATGCCATCCGGGGTGGTTTCTTTAAAAGAAGCCTCCAGGTAAAAGTTAAAATCATCATGAAACTGGCCTGCAGCTACATATACGGGGAGTTTGTCAGGATTATTCCGGCTAATGTAGATAGCCGCCTGGCTGCCTCCCTGGTAAAGCAGCAAGGCCGGGTAAAAGCACAGGTTTAAAAACAGGTTTACAATAAATGATGCCAGCGCTGTTTTAAAAATGGTTTGCTGCATGCCTGTGGAAACGCGGCCGGGCAAAAACAACAGCAACAGCACAAACACCAAAATAATAGCCCCGGTTAGCCAGTTAAAGGCCGATGGCCTAAAAAAGTAACCTAAAGCGCTTATAATAATCAGCATAATTGTTATAACCACTGTTTGGGTGATTTGTATGGCCTTAATGTTTTTAGGAGATGCAAGGCCATAAAGATATTGGGCGGTTATAATGGCAAAAAATGGGAATACGATATTCAGGTAATGCGGCAGCTGAAACTGAGATGCCGAAAATAGTAAAAACGTGATTAAAGCCCCACAGATGCAATACCATTCGTGTGCCTGCACATTTTTCACCCCCTTTTTGATGAACTGGAATACAGCTACAAACAACAAAAGCGACCAGGGCAAAAAGGCCCAAAGCGTGGTATGAACAAAAAACGACGGATCGCCGCTGCCTTTAATGGGCCCGGTATTAAAAAACCTACCAAACTGGCTATCCCAAAAAAAGAATTTAACACCCGATACACCGGTACGGCCAAATACAATCTTTTCGGGATGGAGGTCAAATTGTTGGTAAAGGCACCAAATTTCAGGCAATATAAAAATAAGTACCAGCACTACAGCCAACAACCATCGCCAGTGAAACAGCTGTTTCCATTGCCGGGTAATTAGCAGGTGACCAACAATAGCGCCACCAATGGTGATTAGGGCAAACATCCCTTTTGTCATCACTGCGCAGGCTGTAAACACACAGGCCAGCACCAGGTGCCAGATACTATTGCCGTTCTGTGCCTTATAAAAATGATACACAGCTGCTATAATGAGCCCTGTTAAATAAGCTTCGGCCCGTACATCGGTATTGGATAGGATGATATGCTGGGCGGTAAGTAATATCAACACTGCCCACAACGCTATCTGTTTATGGTATAACGCCTTTGCCAAATAGTAGGTATAAACTGCTCCCATCATTAAAAACAATATAGCGGGTAGTTTATAGGCCCATGTTTTAAAGCCAAAACATTTAAAAAACAAGGCAATTACCCAAAATGGAAAATGCGGTTTATCCAGCCAGTCGCTACCCCAGGCATATAGGTCTGCATAATCATTGCGCAGCACCATGTTTTTGGCAATGGTTGCATAAAGGCTCGGATCCGGGCCCATGATGGTAGTAAACAAGCCAGTGAAATTGATTACAACAGCCATCCCTATAAAAAGGTAAATCCATTTTGTTTGGCTTGTTGCGGTATCTGGGGTCATTTGTGTTGTAAAGATAAAAAAAATGCCAATCGGGCTTTGGTATACATATATGTTAAGCCAAAACATAACAATTTATTAACTCAGCGGTTTTTTCATCATCTTAGCTTAGCACATTAATACATTATAATGCAAAAGCGTACTCCACTATTATTCTTTAGCCTGCTTTGCCTGGCAGCCATTACTTTAAACGCCCAAACTCGGGTTAAAAAAGCGGTATTTATTATTGCCGATGGCATTCCTGCCGATGTTATCGAAAAACTAAATACGCCCAATCTTAAACTAATAGCCGCGCAGGGCACTTATTTGCGGGCGCATGTTGGTGGCGAAAAAGGCGGCTACTCGCAAACACCTACCATATCTGCCAACGGCTACAACAGCCTGCTTACTGCTACCTGGGTTAATAAGCACAACGTTTGGGGCAACGATATTAAAGCGCCTAACTACAACTACTGGAACATTTTCCGGATGTTTAAAAATGCCTACCCCAATAAAAAAACCGCCATATTTTCAAGCTGGGCCGATAACCGCACCAAACTCATTGGCGATAACCTGCCCGAAGCCGGCAACATTCACCCGAATTATGCTTATGATGGATACGAATTGGATACCGTTAAATTCCCGCACGATAAAGCCGGTAATTATATGCACCTGATAGATGAGCAAGTGGCATCTTCGGCAGCCACCTGCATTAAAGATAAAGCGCCCGATTTATCATGGGTGTACCTGGAATATACAGACGATATGGGGCACCGTTACGGCGATAGCCCCCAATATTATGATGCTATCGAAAAAATGGATGCCCAGGTAGGCCGCATCTGGCAAGCTATTCAATATCGCCAAAAAAACTTTAAAGAGGATTGGGTGATATTTGTAACTACAGACCATGGCCGTGATGAGCAAACCGGTAAAGGCCATGGCGGCCAAACCACACGCCAACGCAGCACCTGGATGGTAACCAGCTACAGGCCTTTAAATAATTACGCTAAGTATTATACCCCCGGTATTGTGGATATTACCCCATCCATCAATAGCTTTTTAAATGTAAAAGTACCTGAAGCACAATTGCGCGAGGTAGATGGAATTTCGCTCATCGGCGCGGTGTCTGTGGCCCAGCCCGAAGCCAATTTAATTCAGGGTGCACTTGATGTAAGCTGGAAAGCCATGAATGGCAAAGGCAAGGTAAAGATATGGGTAGCCGCTGCCAATAATTATAAAGAAGGCAAAGCCGATGAATATAAATTATTGGCCGAAGTACCGGTTACTACCGAACATGCTTTAATCGATGTAAAAAACATGCCATCTAACTTTTACAAGGTTGTTATTGAAGGCGAATTGAATACAGTGAACCGCTGGGTGGTTGTTAAATAGGCCATAAAGATAGGAACGTTATTATCTAAAAATTTAAACTTCAACACCCCTTAAATGAGCACACGCAGAAACTTCATAGGCACAAGCCTTACCGGCATGGCGGCTTTAACTTTATTACCGGCTGTTAACTCATTCGCCAATACAGACAACAGCTATCTGCGCGGCCGTAAAAGCAAACTCAAGCTGCGCTTTGCACTCGTGTCTGATATTCACTATGGCCAGCCCGGCACCGAGTTTGCTGCCAACACGGGCAATATGGTTAAGTGGCTTAACCAGGACCACGATAAAAATCACCTGGATATGGTGATTATAAACGGCGACCTGGTACATAACCGCCCCGACCTGCTGCCAGAAATTAAATCGCGATATTTTGATARACTAAGTGTGCCCTATCATACCATACCGGGCAATCATGACTTTGCCGATGCCTCGATTTGGAAAAGCAGCTTTGGTTACGAGGATAAGTACACCGTTGAGTTTGGCGATATCGGTTTTGTACTGGCCAACACTGCCGATACCAAGGGAAGCTACATTTGCCCCGACAATGTATTTATAAAAGCTGCTCTTGATAAGTTTACCGATAAAAAAATTGTATTAGTTGTGCTGCACATCCCGCCGATAAACTGGAATAAAAACGATGTATTTGTGGATTGCCCCGAAACTATTGAGTTACTTCATCAGTATCCCAACGTAAAAGCCGCATTTCATGGGCACGATCACCTGTTGGACGGTGTGCGTTATACGGGCAACAAGTTTCCTCATTTTTTCGACTCCCATATTGGCGGCAACTGGGGTACCGACTACAAGGGATACCGGATAGTGGAGATAGATGAGCAAAACGCTATTTATACCTACCAGGTAAATGCCAGCCAAAACCCAGTACTGAATTCAAATAAGTTTTAATCTTCCGCGAGGTTAGGGCAGCGTTACCCGTGGGCAAACCTGGCCAAAGCCAATGGCTTCGCAGTTCAGCTGAAAGCTGAAACCATCATGGTCACGGGTTAAAACCCCACAACAGTTAGCGCTAACGGAATAAGCTTATCGCGTCGGGAAGATATAAGCCTCAACCGATACCTTGTTTTTGTTGCTGATACTGGTTAAATGATCCAGGTACCAAAGGGACCTGGATGGGCCAACAACAGGCACAAATATTGGGATGCGCCTAAATTGCGCTCAGTTTAGTGTTAACCATGATAAAATACAAAACATTGATTATCAAATATTTATAAAAAATATATTTGAAATGTGTTAAGTTATGTTAACCTTATCTCCCGCGAGGTTAGCGTAGCGCAACTCGTGGGTAAACCTGGCCAAAGCCTGTGGCTTCGCGGTTTAGCTAAAAGCTGAAACCATATCGGTAACGGGTTAAAACTCCACAACAGTTAGCCCCGTAACAGTCGGTTAAATTCTTAACTCTTGACTCTATTCCTCACAAGGATATTTCAACCCCAACTGTGCTCTCGCCCTATCTATCATATCAATCATTTGGCGGGACATCCGGTGCGGTACTATCGGGCTTTCTGTTAGCCCGCTCCTTATCAAATTACAAAAGTGTTCCAGTTCGTAGTTTAAACCTCCGGCCGTATATGGCTCATTGATTTCAACCGAACGGCCATCCAAATAATCAATGGTAGCGATTGCCGGGTTCCACCAGTTTTTGTGAATGGTAACGTGCCCAAGCGGACCAGCTATCAGCGCATCACCTTTACCATGCAAATCAAAACCCGCATACAACTGTGAATACCCGCCTTTGTGCATCGTCTGGAATATAGCAAACATATCGATCCCTGTTTGCCCAAATCGCCCCATGGTTTGTACATCCTGCAAATCGCCAAGCCAGTCTATAGCCAAAAAGGCTTCGTAAATACCTATACCCATTAAGCTGCCGCCAACAAGTTCAAGATTATAATTTGGATGATCGGGCGGGCAATCAGCAACAGCCGACCCGGCACGTACATAACCGGCCGGCCCAATGGGATCTGTTGCCAGGTATTCTTTTAATTTGGTATATAAAGGGTAAAAGGGCGGTTTCATTCCCTCCATAAATAATAAGCCTGTTGCCTTAACCACTTCCAAAACCTCATCAAGTTCGGCTAAGTTTACGGTGGCTGGTTTCTCGCAAAGCACATGCTTCCCGGCCTTAAGGGCAGCAATGCTGTATGCTGCATGGCTATCCGGCAGGGTTGCAATATAAACGGCATCAATATCACTTGCCAGTAAATCGTCAATACTATAGCAGGCCATCCCCCCATACTTGCTTACAAAATCATCAACCGTAACGGCACGCCTTGAGTACGAGGCCACCAACACAACACCATCAACCGCCGCAAAGCCCTGCATAAACCTTTGGGCTATCCGCCCGCAGCCAATAATGCCCCATTTGATCATAATAGTTTTATAGGTTATAAGTTGTACGTTGTACGTTTTATGTTGTACGTTATTAATAGCAAATATATATAATACAAAACCCGCAAACTGATGAGTTTACGGGTTTTGTATTGCTTACGGTGTAACGTACTACATATTTAGCTATGGCACGTAAAACGTCTCACTTACAACCTATTGATACTGAATATAAATAGGATACGGTTTGTATCTTGATAAAACCTCCTCTGGTGTTAGCATGTGGTGAGGGGCTTTTTTGATGTCGTTTTTGTAAAACAATTTAAAGCCTGTAAACTGTACCGGCTCCTGGTTAATAAAATAGCGGTATGTACCCGTTTTCAAATCAGGTTCGCCCCAGCCGTCCATATCCATTACCAGCTGTACTTCTGGGTGTAACTTGATGTTTTTGTAATTGGTTACCATTTTTTTGGTAAAGCGGTGAACTATTAAAATTTTAGCCGGCAGGCCGTTCTTTTTCACAATTTTTGCCAGGTGGTCTGATACGAAGTTGATATCCGCCGCATCATAAGTCCCGATTTTACGACCAGGCTTGCTGCCATCTTTCATCGAAAACTCAGGGTCCATACCAAAGTGTACCTGTGGCATCGCCAGATATTTATCTAATAAAGGCAACTCGGCCTGTATATTACTCAAAGCAACTTGCACATCCAAAAACACAATGGCATGCGCTTTTTTTGCCAATACCAACACACTGTCAATTTGTTTAAACGGCATCCGGTAGCGGAATTTACCATCTTTACCGCCATCGCCTTGTGCTACTACTGCAATATAGTGTAACGCAGGTTGCACCGGTGTTTTGGGATCGGCCTTTTCCCAATTTTTTACTTCGCCTTTTAATTTGGCAAGCATTTCCTTTGGAGGTAATTCGCCCAAAATACCCATCTTTTTGCTGTATAGGTTACCGTAAAAAGCTACTACGCGTTTAAATGGCAAAATAGCGCCGCCCACAGGATACGGTGTGTTTTTAACCGGCCATCTGCCTGTAGTATCGCCATGGGCATTAAATTTCATCAACGAATCGTACAGTTTTTTATCTATCGGCGGGTATTCCGATTTTTTAACACTAAGCGTATCAGCAGCTTCGGCTTTGGCCGAATCGGTTTTAGCGACGTTTTTTTTATTATCTGTTTTTCCGGTTTTGTCGTTTTGCGAACAGCCCGGTAATAGTATAATAGACGATAAGAGCAGGGTGGCAGATAGTAGGACGTTTTTTAATTTCATGTGTCTTCGAAGTTCGGTAAATGGCAGGTGTATGTAAGATGTATTGTAAATTCAAACTAATTTTCAGCTACTTATAAAGCAATAAAAGCCGCTTTAGTTTGCGGCAAATATAAATATTGATAATTAATTACCTTTAAGTTTATGAAACTTTCCAAAAACCCCAAGTGGCAGTTTTGCCCCCGCGGTGGCCTGCAGGTAAAGCTCGCCAATTTCAAGGTTTTGAACCTTCGGGAAAGCGCTTTTTATCAGGTTTTCGATAATTACCGATGAAAAACCAAGCGAATAAGTATTCAGAATCAGGAAATGTTCTTCCGGATCAAGTAACTGCATCACATCGGCCATCATCTCGTTAATATTATCTTCCAGCTTCCATTTTTCGCCGTTAGGGCCATTGCCATAAGCAGGTGGGTCAAGTATAATGCCGTTATATTTTTTGCCGCGCTTTAATTCGCGCTTTACAAATTTAAGCGCATCTTCAACCACCCAGCGGATATTACTTAAACCCGATATCTCCTGGTTTTCATTAGCCCAGGTAACTACCTGTTTAATAGAATCCACGTGCGTGGTATCGGCACCGGCTGCCTGCGCAATGAGCGATGCCCCGCCCGTATAAGCAAACAGATTGAGTACTTTGGGCTGCGGGGTTTTAAAACGCTTAATGTTTTGGGTTATGTAATCCCAGTTAACAGCCTGCTCCGGAAAAATACCCAGGTGTTTAAACGAAGTTAAACCCAGGCGAAATTTAATGGCTGCATCATTGTTCTTGTATTCAATGTGCCAGCGGTCGGGCGTTTTCTGGTCTTTTTTCACCCAGTCACCCGCCGTAGCCGACCGTCCCTTAAATTTTATATGGTGTAAGCGCTGCCACTCAGATGCCGGCAGGCCTTTGCTCCAAACCGCCTGCGGCTCGGGACGTATTAATATAATATTCCCAAAACGCTCCAGCTTTTCAAAATCGCCGCAATCAATCAGCTCGTAATCTTTCCAGTGCGTTGGGGTAAGTAGTTGAATCATTCTTTTTAGATTTGAGTATCAAGTAGTAAGTAGTAAGACCGCTGCACTTGCATGGCGCAAATTTAGTATCTTTTTTTGGATAGAAGATTGGTGCAGGGAAATGCATTCCAATCAATTTTAAATTCCGACAAACATCCGGGTAATTGATACTAAATAACAAGACTTTTTTGAAAGCCGCGAATCATCTTTTGAATTTCGTTGATTTGAGTGCACACCATGTCTTGTGCTTCTTGTGTAACATAACCAAATTCTTTTGCGATAATGAATTGGGTTTCGAGTTCAAAAGATGAACCTAATGCTATATTTAGAAATTGATATAATTCCTTATTTGACTTTCTGCCGCAACCTTCTGCAATATTTGATGGAATCGAAATGGCTGCCCGAACCATTTGCGATATCAAACCGTACTTTTCTTCGGAAGGAAACGCCCTGCACGTTTGAAATGTAATTTTGGATACTTCAATACCTGCCTTCCAAACCTTTAACTCTTTAAAATTGTGCATATTTTTTTGTACCAAGTAGTAAGTATCAAAACGGCTGCCCTCGTGTGATATGAAGTTTGTGCCAATTAAAAATAGTGTATTGGCAATTAATTCAAATTAACCAATCAAAAAATCTTGATATTTACTACTAAGTACTTGATACTCGTAAAAAAATCTTACTACTTACTACTTGATACTTACTACTAATCAAAGCTTTGCTTTCGCTGCCCTCATAAACCGGCTGGCAAATACAAAGTCGTTAAGTTCTTTGTTGTCGGTGTGGGCAATTTCTTTGTTGCTTCCCTCCCACCATTTTTTACCCTGGTGCAGGAAAACAATATGGTCGCCTATACCCATTACAGAGTTCATATCGTGTGTTACTACAACTGTGGTCATGTTATACTCTACGGTAAGCTCGCTGATTAAGTCATCTATCAGGATAGAAGTTACCGGGTCGAGACCCGAGTTTGGCTCATCAACAAAAAGGTATTTGGGTTGCATAGATATGGCACGGGCAATACCCACACGCTTTTTCATCCCGCCGGATAGTTCTGATGGGTAAAGCATATTTTTACCCGCAAGGTTAACACGCTCCAGGCAAAAGTTAGCCCGGTCGCGTTTCTCAGCGCGTGTTTGGTTGGTGAACAGATTAAGCGGGAACATGATATTCTGCTCTACCGTCATACTATCAAACAAAGCCGAGTTTTGAAAAAGCATGCCTATGTGCGTTCGGATGGGTACGCGCTGCTCAAAGCCCATGTCGGTAAAGTTTTCACCGTTAAAAAGCACATCACCCTTTGTTGGTTCGTGCAGCCCAACAATACATTTTAATAATGTTGTTTTTCCGGATCCTGATCCTCCTATTATAAGGTTGTTGATGCCGGGTTCAAAAGTGGAGCTGATGCCTTTAAGTACTTCGTTTTCTCCGAATTTTTTATAGATGTCTTGTATTTCTATCATAGGAAGAGGCGGGAGATAATTAAATCGAACATGAGTATCATTACGCAGCTAAATACAACCCCGCGTGTTGCCGCCTGGCCTACTTCAAGGGCCCCCCCTGATGTGTAAAAGCCCTGGTAACTGCATATGGTGGTAATAATAAAGCCAAATACAACTGCTTTAACCATACATACGGTAATAATTACGGTGTTAAAGCCATCGGGTAAGCCAATCAGGAAATCATCAGTTGTAACTTCGCTTGATGTAAAGCAGGCGATGTAGCCACCTATAAAACCCAACAGTATAGATACGATTACCAGCAGCGGAAACATGGTAACACCTGCTATTACCTTCGGTGATATCAGGTAACCTGGCGCATTTACACCCATTATCTCCAAAGCATCTATCTGCTCGGTAACGCGCATGGTGCCTATTTGCGATGCCATGCTTGAACCAATACGACCGGCCAGCACCAGCGATGATATAGTTGGGCTAAATTCCAAAACCATACTATCGCGGGTGATACCACCTACAACCGATTTGGGAATTAAAGGAGAGATTAACTGAAAAGCTGTTTGAATAGTTACCGCTGCGCCAATAAAAACCGAGATGATCATGATGATGCCCAAAGAGCCAATACCGGCCGACACCATCTCGCGCATTACCTCGGCCCAGTACACCGAAAATTTTTCGGGTTTTCGAAAACTTAAACGTAATAAAAGTATATATCTGCCTAAACTTTGAATCATAGGTATATGTTAAAAATTGGATAAAATTACATTTTTAAATTTAGCATCCCAGCCGCTATTGTTTAATTGCCTAAAATAGGCGGTTTTTGCAAGCTATTAATACAGCTTACGTAATTTAGTGCCGTAAAGCTTTTAAAACAACAAAAAAACTTGCGCCGCTAAGCCCGACGCTGCAATAACGAACATTTAACTAAAAAAATATAGCACATCATCATGAAAAACGCCCTCATCACCGGTTCAACAAAAGGCATGGGCCGCGCCATTGCTGTGGCCTTCGCTAATGAAGGATTAAACGTGGCAATTTGTTCACGAAATGAAAAAGAATTATTTGAATTCGCGGATTTGCTTAACAGATCAAACCCTGGCATTAAAGTTTTTGCGCAAGTTGCAGATGGCAGTGATAAGGCCCAGCTGCTGGCCTTCGCCACCGCCGCGCAGCAGGAACTTGGTTTTATTGATGTTGTAGTAAATAACCTGGGCACTTTTATCCCATCGAGCATATTGGACGATGCCGACGACACATTTGATAAACAGCTAAAAACCAACTTGATGCCAACTTACGAGCTTTATCGCTTTTTTGGCAAAACCATGATGGCTGCACATAAGGGGCATTTTTTTAATATCTGCTCGGTAGCTGCATTAAACCCCGTTGTACAAGCGGGCAGCTATAGCATAACCAAATACGCGTTGTTAGGCTTAACAAAAATAATGAGGCTTGAAACGCAGGAGCATGGCGTAAAGGTAACGGCAATAATCCCAGGATCAACCTTAACTGATTCATGGAAGGATGCTGTTGTTGATAAAAACACCATGGTTTTGCCCGAAGACATAGCATCGGCAATCATCAATATTTACAGGATGAGCCCCGGCGCCAATGTAGACGAGATTATCATTAAACCTGCGCCAGGCCAGTTGTAGGTGTTGGTTTTAAGTATTGAGTTTTGAGTATTGGGTTTAAAAGTAGCTGGCTAAAACTCAAATACTCGACTCACCACTCACTACTCACCACTCAAAACTTTTTCACCGCTGAAACACGGCAGTTCACCGACTTGTTGCCCCTGCTAACCTATAATATATAGGCGTTTTGAGCCACCATATATACCTTTATATCATCAAACAATCACAACTGAACGATATTTAAATAAAATTATGGAAAAGAAACTTTACCGGGATGAATACCGGAAGAAAATAGGCGGCGTTTGCGCCGGCCTGGCCGAGTACTTTGATATGGATGTTGCTATTATACGCGCACTATTTGTACTCACCTTTATATTTATGGGCACCGGCTTTATGGCCTATATCGTATTGTGGATAGTTATACCAAACAAAGGCGTAGGCTATTTTAACCCCAATGTCGATTATCGTGTACCGCCACAACAGCCGTTTACTCCTTTTGACGCCAATAGACCGGCAAGTCCTGGTGCTCCTTTTGAGCCGGTATTCCCAAAAAAAACATCAACACCTGCTGGTATCATTTTTGGCTGCATCCTTATATTTTTCGGCGCAGTGTTCCTGTTTCATGAATTAGGTATCTTTCGTTTCTGGCATGTAGCAAGGCTATGGCCCGCAATTCTTGTAGTTGGTGGCCTGGCGATGATCGCATCCGGACAAAAGAGGCAGCCATGGGAAAAAGAAGGCTGGCAAAATACAACTGCTGAACCCGAAGCAAACACAACTGAACAGCCGCTGAACACCGAAGAGAAAAAAGACGATAATTTTAACAACACCCCTCCAATTATATAAAACCATGAAAACCGACAGACTTATTCCCGGAACAATCCTGGTATGCATAGGAGCCATATTCCTGCTCCATAACTTCCATATTTTCCATTTTCAATGGATGAATATACTTTACCTGTGGCCTATATTTTTAATTATAGGTGGCGTAAACCTGGTATTTGCGGGTAATCGGTCGCCTTTGGCAACAGTGGTAAAACTGGCCGTAATAATTGGTGGGTTCTCGCTGCTGCTATTTGGCAACTTTGGTAACCGCTATCATTTTTGGCCCACTACTTTTATCAACTTTGATGACGACCATGATAACGGCAACAACGATGACAGCGACAGCACAAATACCGATCATGGTGTAACAAAAATTGAAGGCAGCAGCACTTTTAATAAAGATTATACCCCGGATGCTAGGCTGGCACGACTGAATATTAGCGGAGGAGCTACCACTTATACGCTGAACGATACCACCAACCAGCTATTTAAGGCCGAAACAAAGGAGTTTTACGGCAAATATGAATTCACTAACGATTTGGTAGATTCGGTTTATGTATTAAACCTTAGAATGAAAAGCAATAACAAGGATTGGCACTTTGATTCGGACGATAACAAATCAAACACCGCCGATATCAAACTAAACCCAAACCCTATCTGGGATATTAATGTAGAAACAGGCGCAACAAAAGTAAATTTTGATTTGAGTAAATTTAAAATAAAAAGTGTAACTTTAAAAGGCGGCGCAGCATCATTTGACGTGAAACTTGGAATGCCTTTAGTAAGTACAAATGTAGAGATTGCAACAGGCATGTCTGAAAGTACTATCAATGTGCCAAAAGAGGCAGCCTGTAGTATTGAGGCCAATACAGGTTTATCTTCAAATAAGTTTGAAGGTTTTACCAAAAAAGATGATAATACTTACGAAACAGAAGGCTTCAGTTCGGCAAAAAACAAGATCATCATTCACATAAGTGGTGCCCTGGCCGATTTTAAAGTGAACCGTTATTAAACCTGCCCAACCATTACCGGGACAGAACTAATATATATTCTATTAACCGCTTCATGAAAATGAGGCGGTTTTTTTTGTCGTAGAAATTTTTAAGCGACCTGCGGATGCCAAAAAACAGTAACCTTTTTTATGTCGAATTTTTTACGCGCCTGGGCCAGATCATAATTTTCCTGTGCGTGCAGCCAAAACTCAGGTGTTGTATTAAAGGCCGCGCTCAGGCGCAATGCCATATCTGAGCTAATACTTTGTTTACCATTAATTATAGCCGATAATGTTTTACGGGTTGTTCCCAGGCCGGTGGCAACCTGCTCAACTGTTAATTTCCTTCCGGTTTCTTCCCTTATCCCTTCAAGGGTTTCACGTATTAATTCGCCCGGGTGGGCTGGGTCAAACATCTGCATTTTTTTTCTCCTTGTTAATGGTAATCTAAATAATCAACTTCAAAAGCGTCTTCAGCAATAAACTGAAATATGACTCGGTAATTTTTATCAACTTTTACGGCCCAAAAGCCTTTAAATTCGCCGCTTAACTGATGTAGTCCATATCCCGGAACATTCATATCAGCTATAGTTTTTGCAGCGTGTAAACGGGTAAGGATTAATCTGATCTTACTTACGTGTTGAGCATTTAACCTTGAAGCATCCCCTTTTTCGAAAAATAGCCGCAAGCCCTTATGCCGAATGCTGATAATCATTTACAAATGTAACGAGAAACGTTGCAGGTGTCAATCTTTTGATAATAAATATTCATCTCTCACCCCTCTGTCATTAAACCACCACCTATATTTAAATATGTTAAATTGAAAACCATATGCTCAAAAAATAAGTTTATTTTACGGCATAATTCAACTACCATGAAACCGAACTACCTAATATTGATAATTAGCCTATTTATAACTGCACATGTGCAAGCCCAGGATGTGTTAAAAGGATCGGTTTATGAAAAAAGTAAAAACGAAAAACTGGCCAATGTTTTTGTAAAAGATGTTACCAACAAACAGATCACGATTACCGATAACAATGGCAATTTCAGCATTCGCACAGCAACGGGCCATACACTAATATTCAACGCACCGGGCTATGTATCAGATACGTTGTACATCACTGATATGAGGCCAAAACGGGTAGATATGATATCGCAAACCATATCGCTAAGGCAGGTGAACGTAAGCGCTACCAAAGAAGCATTCGACCCGCATAAAGAATATCCCGAGGTTTACACCAAAAGCAAAGTATTTGTAATGTCGCCATCAACCTGGTTCAGTAAAGAGGGAAAGGATGCGAGACGCTTAAAAAGATATTTCCAGCGTGCTGAAGAAGAGCAGCAAATTGACGAAGCATTTAACGTAGATTATGTAAAAAGTGTGATACCATTACGGGGTGCCGAACTGGAAAACTTCATGTCGTTATATCGCCCAAGCTATGCTTTCCTCAAAAACAACAATGCCCCAAGTATGACGGCCTATATCAACGATGCTTATAAGAAATACAAGGCCTTGCCTGCCAATAAAAAAGCTTTACCTCAACTGGCGCCGGCACCGGGCAGTTTGCAGTAGGCAGTTTATAATCGATCAGAGACTTACTAAGTTTTTGAAACTTAGTAAGTCTTAATAATCCGCGCTCAATCAACCTCCACCGCCAGATTCCCGCTGATGATCTTTTGGTAAAGCAACTCTATTTGGCTTTTCAATATCCTGTCTTCTGATAGTTCCGGCAGGTTATCGATATCAAAATATTCAACACCCAGCATGTCAAACCCTTTGTTAACAGCGGTTGACACTGCTTTACAGTGAAACACCATTTTGTAAACGTAAAAGGGCTGCGGCGGGTGGGGGTGCATTTTTTTGTCAAATACCGCCAATAATCTATCGGCAACTACCTCCAGCCCGGTTTCTTCTTCAAATTCTTTAACAATCACTTCTTTGGCACTGTAACCCACATCGGCCCAGCCACCCGGCAGGCTCCATTTGCCATCTGCGCTTTCCTTAGCCAGCAATATTTTACMCTCGGTATTTAATAACATCCCGCGTACATCAACTTTAGCTGTAGGGTAATCATGTGGCATCGGAAAGTTAAGCTTAATATCATCTATCCCCCAACCAGTAACATTATCCAGCATTTCAATTGCAATATGTTGTAACTCGGCATAACGTTCAATATCATACTCGTTTTTAGCATACAGCAAGCCCACATCGGCCACCGAACGCAGGCGGGTTATAAGGGTTAAAAGTTCGGTATTGTTCATCAAATTAAATTATAAGAGAAAAAAGGTTATGCTGAATTTATTTCAGCATCTCATATGACAGGTGGCCAACTTAATGAGTGTTTAGCACGCGGGATTCCCAAATAGTTCGAAATAACACTGAGAAAACATCCGCACATCTGAAATTTGAAATCTGCACATCAAAAACCTACCCTCTGCCTAACAACTCATCCAGCTTATTACGCTCGGTTTGCAGTTCGCGGGCTAGTTTCTTTTCTTTTTCGTTGGCTTTGGCTTTGTAGGTTTTGTATTCCTCGTCAAGCTCGTTGTACAGTTTTATGCGGTATTTAGCTTCGCGGCTATGTGCGCCCGAGCGGGCTATCACAATGGCAGCTGCCAGGCCAAAAACAATTACCAGGCCCCACATCATCAAATTGTAGGTGGCTTTGGTAAAGCTTATGCCGGCCAGGTTTATCTCATCGCGTTTGGCGTTTGATTCGGAAAGGGTTTGGCTTTTGGTGGCAACATCGGTTTTAAGGCCGGTAATATCCTGCGTTTGCGCGGCCAATTTGGCCTGGGCTTCTTTAAGATTGCGGCGCTCCGTTTTTAAAGTATCCTGCAGGTTTTTCCATAAAGCCGATACCAAAGGTTGCTGGTAATGGAATAATTTACTTAACAAGTATTGATATTGTCCGTTCAGACTTTTGTCTTTCGCCAGGGCCGAATCGGCAGCTGTAGGGCGGGGTTGATAGTTATACTTTGGGGGAGTGATGGCAGGTTTAGCAGTGCCTGCAGGTGTGGCCGCGCCATATTTAACCACCGGTTTTACAACTGTTGTTTTGGCGGCAGGGGGTTTAGCAGCAGCTTTTTTAACGGTATCCTGGGCAAAGCCCATACCACTGATGCCTAAAATTATGACCATTAAAACAGAGATACGGAATATAGAATGCTTGTTCATCATGTAAAATTAGGTACCTGTTATTAACAAAACAGGATTTTAATGGTTTTTATTTTATTATCCTCCATGTTTCTGATCGCTAATGTAAGGTTTCGTACGGAATTTTGCTACTCATAGTTATATTAGCAGCATGAATATAGGTATCATTGGGTTGGGCGACATGGGGCGTTTGTATGCAAAAGCTTTTGCAAAAGCAGGTTACACCGTTTGCGGATGCGATTTACCCGAAAACCGCGACAAGCTTGAAAACGAACTTAGCCCCTTTGGCATCACCATAATGGATAGCGCGCGCGACGTATCCCGTACAAACGACCTGGTTATTTACTCAGTCGAGGCCGACAAACTGGAGCAGGTGGTAGCCGAGTGCGGTCCGCTTACCAAGTACGGGGCCATTGTGGCCGGCCAAACATCTGTTAAGCACCCCGAGATAGCCATATTTGAAAAATACCTGCCCGCCGACGTGCAAATCATTACCTTTCATGCTATGCACGGGCCGGGCTTTGAACCAAAAGGGCAAACGCTTATCCTGATTCCGCACCGGGCAAAAGCCGATGCTTATCAGCGCATGTATGATTTGTTTACAGCTATTGGCAGCGATATTGTAGAGATTGCCGATTACCACGAGCACGATAAAATTGTGGCCGATACCCAGGCCGTTACCCACGTAGGTTTTGAAAGCATGGGCACCGCCTGGAAAGCCGCCGGCTTTTTTCCCTGGGAAAACGCATCGTACCTAGGTGGTATCGACAACGTGAAGATCCTGACCACCTTGCGCATTTTTAGCTATAAAGCACACGTATACGCCGGGCTGGCCATTTTAAATCCCTACGCGCGCCAGCAGGTAAAACGCTACTCGGAGTCAGAGTCGGAATTATTTAAGCTCATGATCAAAGAAGAGGCGCAAACCTTCAGGGAGCGCCTGTACAAAGCCCGCGATTTTGTTTTTCATGAAAGCCGCAAACCTATTATGCTGAGCGATACCGTGATGAAAGAGTTTTCGCTGTCGCAACACGCCGATCATCAGAAACCCAACTCACACCTGAGCATCCTGAGCATGGTTGATGCCTGGTACCACCTGGGGGTAAACCCTTATGACAACCTCATTTGCCAAACCCCGCCTTTCCGGCTGAGGCTTGGCATTGCCGAATACCTCTTTAAAAACGAAGAACTATTAGAAGAATCCATCGAAACCGCCCTGTACGATAAAACCATCCGGGGCGATGATTTGGAGTTCCACTCGGCAGTAAGGGAATGGTCGGCCATTATTGGTTACGGTGATATGGAGGGCTACAAAAAGCACTTCAACGAAGTACAATCCTTTTTCAGCCACAGGCTGGAAGAAGGCAAGGCTCAAAGCGCAGAACTGATCAGGAGGCTGATGATGGAGTAGTTTGATTTTGAAGTTCATGAATAACCTATACCTGCATCCAACAATTTAAGGCTAAACTAAGGTGATATTTCTGCCCTTTGTATATATAGGTGGTATTACTTTGGCTGCATTAGTATAGGGGAAGGCTAAATCAGCTAACCATTTCAATATCCATCCTGCTGATTAATCCATCCCTAAAAGTGTAGATATGCATGACAGCTCCTTCGGCAATTAATTGGCCGTTTTTATCTTTAATAGTTTGCTTTACTTCAACCTGCAGCCGGCCGTCGGCAAGGCCATTAAAACCAACAGGGATAACCAGCGGATCAATTTCTGTCCATTGTCTTGTCCAGTAATCGCGCACCTGATGGTGCCCGTGAACATAACCGCCCTCCCATCCATTGGGCCATTTAACATCGACATCAAATAGGTTCAAAACACTGTTGATATCCCGTTTATTAAAATCGGTATATAGTTGTTTAATATCATTTTCGTGAAGCATAACACAATCGTTTTATACATGTGTTAATTGTATAGCATTTATCACCATACTTATGCTGAAACGCTCTTTTAATTTTTTCCCCAAACCAAGAGCCAAAATCAGCGATGAGTGATTGCCTCCGAAGCGTCTTTTGCTAACCTGTAAATTACTTCCCAAAGCTTTTCTAAAAACTTTTCAAGCCGTTTATATTCTAAATCTCTTTTATCAGGGTTAACAATTTCCCTTGCTCCCTTGCTTGTTTCAACAATTGTAAAAAGATCTGATCCGTCGATGTAACCAATGCTTTTACCTGTCTTAACTTTTTCAAAATCTGCTAGATTAAAAGAATTAAGTAGCCTTGTCCAATCTTCAGGCTTTACGCTCTTATGCATCCGCCTAGCAATAACTGTTCCGTCGTGATTATACTGCATACTGCTATAATGAATAGAATCGGCAGATATTCTAAAGTTCATATAACCAGATTCGGCAAATGTTGCACGAACAGCGAAGCTACATATCTTAACTTTTTGTATAGATGTTTCTATATCATTACTTATTTGCTTTTGTTGACAGTTTGCTTTTAATGCCAAAAGCGTTAACAGCGAGAAATACATAAATATATTCATATCATATTATTTCTTACCAGATGTTAAACTGATGGTATTTCCATAACAACTTGCAAAATTATATAGGCGGGGCCTATGGAACTCATCTTTTGTTGCGTTCATTTCCAAGGGGTTAAAACCCGTTGCTACAAAATGAGCAGAGCAAATGGCTCTTTAGGTGAAATAACGTTCACTATTAATTAATCATCCAATGACCAATGACAGCGCAGCGAAATGACCAATGACTAATCTATTCGCTCCTCAAACTCTTAACTGGGCTATCTAAACCTGCTTTAATTGTTTGGATGGCTATCAAAATAGCCGTCACCAGCGTAAGACACACAATAGCTGCCATAAACGGATTCAGGCCAATGGTTACCCGGTAGGCATAATCACTAAGCCAGCTGCTCATCATCCAGTAGGCTAGCGGGCAGGCCACCAGGCAGGCAATAACTATCACCCCTAAAAACTCCTGCATAAACAAACCGATGATACCGGTAACCGACGAGCCCAATACTTTCCGGATGCCTATCTCTTTGGTACGTTTCTGTATACTTAATGATATTAACCCCAATACACCTAACAGCACGATGATAATGGCCAATATGGTGGCTATATACGCCGCCTGTTTCAGTTGAATTTCTGACTGGTAAAGTTTTTTAAGGGCATCGTCAACAAAATTGTATTCAAAAGGGGCGCCGGGTAATAGTTCGCTCCACTTTTTTTGCAGGGCGGTAAGGCTTTGCTGCATATCCCCGGGCTTTAGTTTCACCGAAAAATAGCGGTAATAGGTTGTATAGTTTACGTTCATGAAAGTAATGGGCGGCATCAGGTCATGCATCGATCCGAAATGAAAATCGGCAGTAACACCGCAGATGGTTAATGGGATATTGCTGCCCTGCTGCATTATTTTTTGTCCGATAGCATCGCCTGGACTTTTGTAACCCATCATTTTGGACTGCGACTCGTTAATTACCACCTGCGTGGTATCTGCCGCAATAAAAACCGGCTTAAAAAAAGTACCGGCCCGCATGGGTATATTGTAGGTTGCCGCGTATTGGTTGTCAACCATTAAACCCGTAGCTGTAACAGATTGTGCCGGGTTTCCACCTTGTTTATACACCGGGTAGTTGCCACCATTTTGTCCGTTCGGTATATCCCACGAAAGCGACACACTGTTTACCTGGGGCATTTGTGCCAGCTGCTCCCTTACCGATTCCATTTTTTGCACCCCTTTTACCGACCAATCCCTTGGTAACTGGGCATACACCACATAATCTTTACTATATCCCAACTTGCCGTTAAAAAACAGGTTAATTTGCTGCGAAACAATAAGCGCCCCGATAAATACAATAGCTGCCGTACCAAACTGGAAACCCACCAGTGTTTTACGAAACAGCACACTTTCCTTTACCGACGCCAGCTTACCCTTTAACGAATCGATAGATTTTAAAGCGGATAACACCAGCGCCGGGTAAATACCGGCCACTATCCCAACCAAAACTGCAAACAAAACGGGTATCGCCATAAAATACCACGGGAAAGCAAAAAGCCCGCTAATTTGCCCGCCCAAAACATTACTAAAATATGGCCTGCAAAGACTATAAAACACCAATGCAATAACTGTAGCTATTAAAACCATCAGCACCGACTCGGTTAAAAACTGCCAGATCAGTTGCCCCCGCAAACCACCCAACACCTTACGGATACCCATCTCCTTCATACGGCCCGAAGAGCGCCCGATACAGATATTTACAAAATTGATAATAGCCATCAATAAGATAAACAAGGCGATGTAGCCCAGTGTATAACACATCCGTTTGGCAGCGCCACCCCAGCCGTCCAGGTAATAATCCTCAAGTGGGATTGCGATGTTTGTAAGGCTTTTACTGATATCGGCCGGCGCATTGCGCTTCATCAAATCGCGTAGGGGTTGCTCCAGATCTTTCGCGGTAACGCCGTCCTTCAGCTCTACATAACCTACCGTGCTGAAGTTTGTCCAGCCTTCCAGGTTCCGTTTAAAAAATCTGGCTGCAGCTGCCGTAAAAAAGAAATCAGAATTATTGTTCTGATCAAGGTTGGTTACCGAGTTTTTGGGCACATCGCCAAGTACGCCACTAATGGTAAAATCGTGCTTTTCGCCACCAAAACTTTCAAAATTGATGGTTTGCCCAACCACATCAAGTCTGCCAAAATATTTCAGGGCCATTTTTTGGGTTAACACCACGGCAAACGGATCATTCAGTGCTGTTTTGGTATCACCATGCAGCAATTTAAAGCCGTACATATTAAAAAATGTACTATCGCCCAACTGCAGGCTCTCCCTGAAATGTTTATCACCTTTTGATACGTTAGTGGTTACACCATCAAAATGGTAATAATTGGCAACCAGGTTAGGGTAATTATCATGCAAAGCCCGGGGCATTTGCCCGGCCGAAGCAATTTCATTTCCCTGCCCCGCATCTTTCCACTTGCTGGTTAAAATATACTGATTCTTGAAATTTTTAAGCTGGTGGTTTACCTGCACCTGCCCCCATATATATGCGCCTATAAGCATGGTAAAAGCTATCCCTACAGACAACCCGAAAATATTGATTATCGAGAATACCTTATTTTTCCAAAGGTTACGCCAGGCCAGTTTACAGTAGTTTTTCAGCATAAGGTTTGTTTTATCATATAAAGATAATTTGATTGTACGAGGTAATTGGAGTTGTTAACATTATTTAACTCTTTGGTTCATTAGTTCACTGGTTCATTAGTTCATTGGTATTTACATGCGGCATCTGGTTGGGTATGTTATGGCGCAATGCATCAATCTTGATACATGATGCTAACGACTTGATACTTCAGTATTAAAATACCTAAATTTACTAAACCCATTTCCCACATTGGCCACCATACAAGACCAATGAAATAATGAACCAGTGAACTAATGAACAACCCTATGGAACGCCGTAAATTTTTAACTACAACAGCCCTTACCGCGGGCTCAATCGCATTATTCGGAAAAAGAAGCCTGGCCGCCTTACTGCAGGACCCAGCCTTTCAGTTTAAAACCTTGCGTGGTAACGTGGGCATGTTTGCCGAAAAGGGTGGCACCATTGCCTGGCTGGTAAATAAAGAAGGTATTGTAGTGGTTGATGCTGAGTTCCCTGAACAGGCGACTCATGTTATTGCCGAATTGAAAAAAAAATCGGATAAACCTTTCCAATGGCTCATTAACACCCACCACCACGGCGATCATACCAGCGGCAACATCTCTTTTAAAGGCATTGCAGCCAATGTAGCCGCGCATGCCAATTCGCTTACCAATCAAAAAGCCGCGGCAGCAAAACAAAATAACGACGACAAGCAGCTATACCCCAATATTACTTACACCGATAAATGGAAAACTAAAGTAGGCGATGAGCATATCACCGCGCACTACTTTGGCGCGGGCCATACCAATGGCGATAGTTTCATTCACTTTGAAAATGCCAACGTAGTACACACCGGCGATTTGGTTTTTAACCGCCGTTTCCCGTTTGTTGATCGTAGCGCCGGTGCATCATGCAAAAGCTGGATAACTACCCTGGAGGCAGCCACCAAACAGTTTGATAAAAACACCATTTTCGTTTTCGGCCACGCGCTCGATCCGTTGAAGGTAACCGGCAATATAGACGATGTAAAAGCCATGCAACATTTTATGGAAAGCCTGGTAACCTATGTGGGTAGCAGTATTAAAGCGGGCAAATCAAAAGACGAGATCATGACCGCTAAAACTATCCCCGGCGCGCCCGAGTGGCAAGGCGACGGTATTGAACGCGGATTAACTGCTGCTTATGAGGAGTTGAGCTAAGCCCCTCTGCCCTTGAAGGGGGAGTTTTAAAGCGCGTATACTTAAAGCCCCTACCGTACCCACCAGTTGCTGACCAGGTTTAGCTCTTCTTTGGCCCTGGTTACGGCAGTATACCACCAGTTACATAATTCGGGGTAAGGCATGGCGTACATGCTTTTTTCAAGGAAAAGGTACACATTTGCCCATTCCCCACCCTGGGCCTTGTGACAGGTAACCGCGTAGCCGTAGCTGGCTTTAAGGCAGTTAACGTATTCATTGGGTTAACATAACTTAACACATTTCAGATAAAATATTTATAAATACCTGATAATCACTATTTTATATTTAATCATGGTTAACACTAAAATGATTGCGTAATTCAGGCGCATCCAAATACCTGTGCCTGTTGTTGACTGATAAAAGGCCTTTCGGTAGCCGGATCATTTAACCAGGATCAGCCAATAAAACAAGGTGAGTTTGATGCTTATATCTTCCCTGCGCCATAAGCCCATGCCATTAGCTATTTAGATGCGTTTGCTTTGTCTAACCCGCTGTCGTGCGGGGGGCTGTTTTTTGCTTGTAATCATTACAAATATACCCGTCCTTTTTATATTTTCAGATGCCTCTTAAACGCGTAATAAATAGCTAAAAACAAGTCATTTATTGCTGCTTTTTTAACAAAAAAGCAGCAATAATTTCAACAAATGATACAAAAATTCACACAAAAAAACAGAAGTGAAATTCCATGTAAATTTTCTTGAAAAACCCTCCCGGAAAACCAGTAATCCACGGCTTTAAAATTGCAACATGTGGCTGAAATTGCCGAAGCTTAAAATCATTGGAAGGCCGGCGATATTCCAGCAGCTGCAATACTCCAGGCAGCGCAGGCTATAAAGAGGGCGGTCATACCCTGACCAAAAGTCTTAATTCTTGACTCTAATCTCTTGGCTCTCCTCCCCCTTCACTTTTTGCAAGCTTAAAATAAATTCTATTTGCCGCTCCAGGTGGCCGGTTAATGTTTCCCATTCGCTAAATCGATCCCTCCCTAATAAAACCTGGTTGGTATCCGTATTAAAATACCCCGCACTTTGCGGCAGCTGCGCCGAGCCGGCAACCTGTATGCTGATTACCTGTTTGCTCAGCTTGTCGAAAAAGGAAATGGTTTGGCGTGGGGGCATATTTTAAAAGGTATAATCAAAGGTAAGCACTTAAACTAAGCTAATCCATGTAAATATTATTCCCAAAACAAGCAGCTCCGGGAGTGGTATAAAATCCGCCTCTGCTGCCCATAATCCCCCTACCTGTTATTAAGCCAGTTAAAAAACGAGGTTGATTTGTCCTTACCTACAATCAGGTCCTCGGTAGTGGGGAGGGTAAGCTTAAGCAGCAGTTTGCGCGAAAAATAATGTTCTACCTCTTTTACAGCGGCAAAACCTACCAGGTACTGCCGGTTCAGGCGGTAATAATCTTCGGGGTTTAGCAGGCGCTGAATTTCGTCGAGCGGCATGGTAAGCGCGAATTCCGCTCCATCAAAGGTAACCAGGTGGGCAATTTCGTTACGGATATAAAAATAGGCGATACTGGCTGTTGGCACAGGTTGGTACTTATTGTTTTTAAAAACCAGGAAACTTTTTTTGCCGTTCAGCACCTGCAGTTGCTGCAACAACGTTTCTATCCCTTTCCCAGCGTTTTCATTTAGCTGGAAAAAGTTGGATAACATTTCGGCCTTATTGAAAGCTTCGGTGATGGTTTCTTTTGAGAAGGGTTTAAGGATATAGTCTATCCCGTTAGCTTTAAACGCCTGTATGGCGTATTCATCATAAGCGGTACAAAACACAACCGGCGATGTCACTTTTGTTTCTTTAAATATTTCAAAAGAAATACCGTCGGATAGCTGGATATCCATAAATATCAGGTCGGGGGCCGGGTTGGTGGCTAAAAAATTAACCGATGCCTTGATGCTTTGCAGCGATGCCAGCACCCTGACACCTGGCTTGATGCCGGTAATGAGCTTCTCTAAAGCCCTCGCCGTTTTCAGCTCGTCCTCAATGATTAGTACGTTCATAAATCACCGGTAATGTTACTTTAAAAAAATTGTTGCCTGCATCTGCACTGATTGTTTTACCCAGCAGGTGAAGATAACGCTGGTTGATGTTTTCGAGCCCCATTTGGGTAGATGGTTCGCTATTCTTTTTTGCCGCTATGGCGTTCTCGATCACCAGATAGTCGCCGTTTGAATATAGCCGGATATGCAGGGGTTGCTCAAGCGAAACAACGTTATGTTTTATGGCGTTCTCTACCAGCAGCTGCAAGGTAAATGGTGGTGCGTAACTGTTTAAATGCGCCTGGCTGATGTTGGTTTCCAGTTGGATGCCGTTCTCAAAACGGGCTTTTAACAGGTACATGTAGGCATCCAAAATGGCCAGTTCTTCTTTTAGGGGGATAAGATTTTCTTTTCGGTTTTCGAGGGTAAAACGGTAAAAATCGGAAAGCTTTAGGATAAAGTCCGACGAGTGCTCATCACCCATATCTACCATCGATTTAAGGGTATTGAGGCTATTGAACAAAAAATGAGGATTAACCTGCTGCTTTAAAAGCTCATATTGAGCGCTCAGGTTATCGGCCTTGCTGCGTTCCAATTCGATGCCGATGAGTTGGTTGTTATAGTTTTGATAAAGCAGGTGTAAAAACATATATATGGTAAGGTTAATCAGGATGCCCCTGAACTCATACATCAGCATCATAGATACCGGTTTTATGCCAAAAAATGCAAACTGCGTAACTATAACCAATATAATCATCAGCACAATGCCCAGCAACTGGCTCCTTAACAACCGTAAACTAAAAAAGCGGGTAGTTATCCGCCTGGCCGAAAATTTGGGCAGACTGTAAATGTTGTAATACCAAACAAACAGCGAAAATAAAAAAGCCACCAGGCAGTCCACCAAAATTTCGGGGATGGTGGTGTGCAGCTGCAATATTTTAGGGATAGACGCCAAGATCCCCATAAACATGGCACTAAACCAAATGATGCGTGCCGGCACGTTAAACACACTGGCATTCCTGATGTTAAAGTCGCGCTCAAATATCATGGCATAACAGATGGTTGCTGCGCCAGCATAAACGCTATCCTGCCGGCATTGCCCAGTGTATCCCTGTCGGCAGTTAAAGCCGCGCCCACAAACCGTTGATAGCTTACTACATTTTTGTTATCGCCCGGCAGTATCTTTACTGTTTCTAGCGAGCTGATGGCTCCCGGAATTTTGGCGCCAAACCAATGTTCGTCCTCCTTTTGTTTCCAGGTAATGAGGGTAAGCTCTTCCCCCGCAGTTGGTTTAGTTCCGCGTTGCAGGCTTTGCAGGGCTGCCGCGTTACCATACAGGGTGGCCATGGTATGCTGCCTGTTATTGATAAACGACGTGATCACTTTAAGGCCTTTACCAGATATGGTATGCGATGCGGGCAACGATGCATCCGCATTGAGCAATTGCCCGGCAGGGGTTGGCGACTGGCATGCTGCAAAAAGCAAACCCAGGGCCACTATTAAAATGCTTAATTTTTTCATCTGTTTAATTTTTAACCGGCAGGGTAAATACAAAATCGTTATTACTCATGGGCTTGTGGCAGCTTACGCACTCGTTGGCAAAAAGCGCGGTTTTACCATAGGGCACCAATTTAAGGGTTTTAAAACGGGCAAAGCCCCAGCCTTTGGTGGCTGC
The DNA here is from genome assembly GCF_056402115.1 of Mucilaginibacter sp. P4_C11. Classification (NCBI taxonomy): domain Bacteria; kingdom Pseudomonadati; phylum Bacteroidota; class Sphingobacteriia; order Sphingobacteriales; family Sphingobacteriaceae; genus Mucilaginibacter; species Mucilaginibacter sp. P4_C11. Next base: position 26,805 of record NZ_JBFUIA010000024.1, read on the forward strand.
GTACTTCTGGTCGTCTTTAATCATATATTCAACTTGTTTAAAGGCCCCGGTGCGCACGTTGCCCTCTTTACCCTGTAGTTTATCCCAGGCCACTTTGGCAAATATGGTACCGTTTGGCCATGGGTTAACCTGGTGGTTTTTAACGGCTTTAATGGCTACATCGTTACCAAAAATCACGCGCATGGTGCCGTTGTCAAACCTGTCTGATGTGGTAACCACCTGCCAGTTTTTATAATCAGGAATATAGCTGATGCCGTTTAAAGCTTCAGGCAAATTGCGGCCGGCTGCCGCTTTTGGGTTAAGCTGTTTTACCTGCTTAAATAGCGCGTTGGTTTGGGCGGTATCGGCCGGCTTATCATGCACCATAGCGGCAAGATAGTTTTTTAGTACAACTATGTCATTCCCGGAAACTTTTGCATCGGGGTGCACAAAGGCGTAACTTTTAATTGGCATGGCCCCGGCAATAATTTGATTAACTGCCTCCCAAAGTTTGGCCTTTTGGTCGGCCGGGGCCAGGCTGCCCCAGTCAGAAAAGTTGAGCACCTTGCGGCCGTCCTTTACGTGCGCGGCAACCTGCCAGTAAATGGGTTGTATTTTATCGTACCAGCGCAGGTTGGTTTGGTTGGAGTGGCAATCGTAACAGGCCCTTACCAGTATATTCTTCACATCGGCCGGTGCCTCAAAATCCTTTTTTACCGGCGGGTTGGGCAGCGCCGGCCTTATTGATTGCATTACCAAAAAGATAATGAGCAATGCCCCCAGCGGCACCAGCAGCTTTTTAAATACCTTATTTTTCATAGCGTTGTAGCTTTAATAAATGTAAAGTAATAAGTTAAGTTACAAGTTTTCAACGGCAAACCGGTGACGGCGGCGTAATGAGGGTTAAACCCGGCAATGGCCGGGGCGAGGATTTATGGCGGCACCTCCCTTAACCAGCCCGGGAACATTTTTTCCAAAAAAGGCAACATTTTCCATAGTGTGGAAAAAGGGCATGGCTAAAAATGCTGTTTTGAGCATCTACAGACAGTTTTTTTTTGTTGGCACCAGGTTTGAATACCTGTTTATGTTCTTTTCATAGTAAGAATGTTTTCATAGGTTTAGGTTAAGCCGCAAATACCGCGAGGGTGTTTGCGGCTTTTTTCTTCCATGCCTGGGTATTATATATTGTTTCCTATTTGCTAAACCAATCCCGGCAGATAAGACATGATTGGTAGTGGTGTTAAAAGATATTTGAACAGCGATGCGCATGTTCATCAGCTAAGAACTATAGGTTCGGCCGTTATATTAGCCGCGGTTTTTTACACTATTTAGTTGTAATCGCCAACATTGGCCCGCTCAGTTGCCGCGGGAGGGCTGTTAGTTTTTCGCTGTTGTTTATTTTTGTTGGGGTTCAAGAGGGCTTCGCCGTTTGAAGCCGCAAAGTAACTAAACGGCTGTCAGCAGAAAGGCTTCTTTGCCGCATCCCGATTTTAATCGGGACAAAACGGCCAAAACCTGGGCTGGAATTATTTTGCACCTAAGCTCACGCCCACACACCGCAAAAACTTCCTATGCCCTGCAACCGCACAGGCCACCATCGTTTTGGCCGTTTTCGCCCGAAGCTCCACTGCTGCCGGGAAGGGAACACGAGAGCTTTCAACGTCCTCGCGGAGGGTTATAAAATCTTTCGCTATGTATTCTGCTAATTCTTTAATTCTGTGAACGGCGCAGCCCTCTTGAACACCTTTGAAAAATCATTTACATGTGAAAAATTCCGGTTCAGACAATTAAACCACCGCAAAAACTCCCTATGCCCTGCAACCGCACAGGCCACCATCGTTTTGGCCGTTTTCGCCCGAAACTCCACTGCCGGCGGGTAGGGAAAACGAGAGCTTTGATTACTTTTCAAACACACCCCACAGCCTATAGTAAATAACAATTCCTATATTGGTTTAAATTTAAACCCTCATGAGCGATAACAGTACCTCCATAGTTCCAAAACTTACCCAATATCCCGACAGATTGATAAAAGCCAAAACCATTGTCGACTGGCTCATTGGTATCGGGGCTGTGGAACCGGTAAAAACCGACTGTATTTTGGGCAAGGGCCTTGGCTATCCTATTGGCAAAAACGCCAAAGCTTTGGTTGACGAGTCCGGAGACCTCCCCTACGGCCTAATTGTTTGCGGCCTTGAAGTAATTACCGAAAATACCGTTTTTCATGCCGGTGCAAATGGCCTCGACAGCTTTGTTTGCCCCAATTGTGGCGACGATATTTTAGAAGCAGGCTGGGACCTTAATGATTTTCACGAACAGGGCACCCCCAGCCTAACCTGCCCGCTATGTAACCAGGTTGCCGACCTTAACGACTACGACATTGAACCAACCTGGGGTTTCAGCAACCTGGGCTTTACCTTCTGGAACTGGCCCGAATTAAAAGATAGCGTAATAGCCGAATTTGAAGACCGCCTTGGTTGCGAAGTGAAGATTGTGGATTGTCATATTTAAGAAAATGATCCTACTCAGAAAAGAAGCCATTACGCTATCGTCCAAAGCCGTTGTTGGAGTTGTGTCCACAGGTGTTCGGAAGGAATAAAAAAGCGGGGGAACGTGCGATTCCTTCCCTGGGGAAGGTGGAGGTAGGGGTTAAAATCCGGTGTTCACAGGCGCATTTTACGGCAGCGCGGTGAAAACCCTCTCTGCCTTTGGGGAGAGCCTAAAAATCTTCCGAACACTTCCCAACAAAGTGCGGGGGAGAACACAACAAGGGCGAGTTTTTACCGCGATACCACAGCGATGCAAGATGCACTGCTATTTTGGGAAAGTTGAACGGGCTTGCCATTTTTCCAAACCGTTGCAGCGCGATCCATAAAGCCGGCTAAATAGATATCCTGACCATTTACTGCGATGCCATATACTTCAATAAATCCCACATCACCGAGTGTTACCGGAATTCCATTTTTCCAATAGGTTACCGTATTACCGGTATATGAGGCTACATTACTTTCAGTACCTCCCAGGTAAACATCAGCACCATCTACAGCAACAGAACTTATGTTAACGTTTGTTGAACTGCTTGATAATTTCGTTTCGATACCATTTTTCCAATAAACAATATTACCTGTTACATACATATCATTACCTATAAATGCCATACCGTTTGCATCTACACTGTTAGTTGAATTTAACTTTGTAATTGTCTTGTTTTTCCAGGTGGCTGCCCATTGATTGCCACTATTGGGCGTGTCATATACAAACATATTGCCAGCCATGTAAACATCAGTGCCCTTAACCACAATAGCGCTTGCTTCCGAATCTTCTTCGCCTATTACAGTTTTTACCCCATTTTTCCAATAGGTTGCCACAGGGTGATTATTTGCATCCCTCGAATATCCGGCTATATACACATCATTACCACTTATGGCAATAGCCCTTGCCTCGCCGCCCGATGGGTCGGATGTAAGCAATGTGGCTACCCCATTTTTCCAAACCGTAGCTTGAAAAGCGTTGGAATTGCTGCTGATCGTATTTCCGGCAATGTATACATCAGTACCAAGAACAGCAATGGCATTTGCCCACGATTTTTTTGAGTTGGGTACGGGTATCTGCTTAACTATGCCGTTTTTCCAAAATGCAGCCGTTGTGTTTGTATAATCGCCGGCGGGGTAAACCGAGCCGGCCACATATATATCTAAAGTGTTTCCAGGATTTGGGCTATTTTCCTTTTTGCAGGATGCTATAAGCAATACAATAAATACAGGGAGGAAAATACAATATTTGAACTTCATGATTAGGGTTTAGATATCCAAAGTTAAGCAAATATTCCCGATATACCTTCGTTCCCTGATCGCGGCGATGCCCGGCGGTTAATATGCGCCGTGCCCATGGCACTCCATTGCTATTGTTTATTCATCCAACGGGTTAACACCCGTTGCTACAACATGTTGTGAGCCTACGGCTCTTAGCGGCAATTATGATTTCATTTACCAGGCAACACCAGGCGCCGCTCCTGCAATATTGTAGCGCCAGGTTCAAGGGCATCGTTAATAAAGTCCAAAAAAGAACCGTAGGTTCGGCCAATATTGTAGCCATGGGTTTTAACCCGTGGTAAAATATACAGCAGATGAATGAGTGCCGTAGGTACGAGTCATATATTGCGTATTCATCAGCAGATCGCCGAGAGACCCTACACCACAAGTCTTATCACTTATTACTCCCACAACTTAGTGCCCTGACGTTTCAACGACACTTTGAACGAAGCCCTGACTGTTTTTCCTGCTTATTATTTTTTATGAACTTATCCATGAGATTAGTTTATACTTTTCATACATTAGAAAAAATAAAACCTTAAATCTTATAATATACCTTTAACCTTACTTTCATGACAACAATCGCCAATTATACAGCATTAAGAAATTTTAGTTACACTGCGGGAAATGAAACTGTTTTTGTTGAAGGTTATGCTTCTATCGGCGACGGGGGAGACGGCTTTTTTTACTGGGCTGGGTCAGGCACCGGCCTTGCTGACAATGGTGGTACCATCTTGGTAAGCAATACAGGGGTTACACCGTCGGGGACATGGATAAGAATGGATTCTGACATAGTTAATGTGAAATGGTTTGGAGCAATGGGAGGCGTAAAATTGAATCCAAGTGCTTCTACCGGGGTTTGGGAAGGTGCTGTTACAGTAACTTCTTCTTACAATCTTTTTAACGCAGCGGATGTTGGCAATATGATAACTATATCTGGCCCCGGTGCAACGCTTCCAATTATATCTACCTACATAACAGGTTACAAAGACCTCCATACAGTAAAAGTAGCACTTCCTTCAGACCCCGGCATTTCTGGAGCTACTATTACCGTTTATGGATTGATGATACTTAATGATGGGGCCATATTTAGTGGATCAACGCTACAGTCTTCTTCCGCGCTATTTACAAGTGCAGACGTTGGAAAAAGAATAACAATATCCGGCGCGGGGCCATCATCAGGCCTTTTAGACACTACGATCTCTGCATTTACGTCAGCGACAACGGTAAATTTAAAAGATGCTTCAACCACTATTCCTGCCGTTACGGGGGCAACTGTAGTAGTTTATCGTTCGGATGACACCCCTGCGATAAAAAGTGCCATAGATTATGCAAGTACAAGTCACCGGAATAAAAATATCTTTATTCCGGTGGGTAATTACCTCGTTTCGCAAATAACTATCCCTTATGGGGTTACGCTGTTTGGAGAAAATGGTTCAACGGATTATTCTGGAAATTCCGGAACATGCTTGTGTCAAATGCCGGTGCCGGCTGCAAACGGTTCTCTGATTACAGTTACAGGCAATTTTAAAAGCTTAAACCAACGAAACTTTTGGTATGGTACAATACGCGACCTATGCTTACTGGGTTACACGGGCAATACCCAAGGGTTTGGTATTTCGCTAAGGTCTGATTTTTCGAGCCGCGGCGGCAGCACATCAACCCCTACAGCGTTTCAGGACACCAGCATATTGGCAAATCTCGCTGTCTCCTTATTTCCTGAGGGAGGTATTGAACTTCCGGACGGCGGCGACCCTGGTTACCTGCAAAATATAAAATTTAACAGGAATGGCGGACCGGGCATCGTTATAAGTCAATACACAAATACGTTGTCGCCTTACGCTAAATCATCTTTACAATCCATGAGCTTTATTAATATATCTGGCGATGGTAATAAGGGTGGTTTGATATATATTAATGGCTATACAAGTACAATTAACGTGGATACGTGTGTATTTATAAACCTGAAGGGTGAAAACGGGATAAACAACCCTTTTAGCTTTTTGATGGTTAATGACGGTGCAATAAACAGTGGATCTAACTCATTAACTTCCCTTTCGGCGGGATTTACTGTTGCCGACGTTGGCAAAGTAGTAAATGTAACAGGTGCCGGAGCATCGGGTGCTGTGTTAACAACAACCATTGCCGCATATGTATCATCAACACAGGTAACCCTTTCAATTAATGCATCAACTACAGTTTCTGCTAAAAAATTAGTGGTGACAGCTATTGACCAACAAAATCTGGTGGTGTTAGACGGTGGTTGTACTGCTATGATATCTATACACGGTGCATGCAATCAGCCTACTATTGCAAACTCCAATGGGGAGTTATATGCACTTGGCGATTTACTATTATTAAAAAACAATGCTAACCCCGTATTGTTTTGGAATGGGCTAAATGTAAAATATGCCAGCTCGCAAATTTTACAGCCCGGAGCAAATGTTCCAAATTTGTTTTACAATGCAGTAAGCGGTGCAAAAGCCCCTTGTAACCAATCTATGGGTGGCACTGTTATCAACAATGATACTGTTATTTCGTCCGGCACCTCAAACTATGTTGTAACTAATGTCAAGCAATTTGTAAAGTTACCTTCGTTAACCGGGAACCGGCTTATTACATTGCCCCAAGCAACAGACTATCCAGGCTATAAGTTAACTATATGGAATCGGAATACGTCACCAACTTATAAGTGGAGCTTTGTGTCCAGTATTTTAGATGCGAGCGGAGCCCCTATAACAGACCTGGCGAATGGAACAATTTATCAATTAGAAAGTGATGGCCTAAGCTGGATTAAAATCAATTAAATCTGCTTATCTCTGTCCCCGCGGGGTCTCTCAACGAGGACCCTGCGGTGTACAACGCCAGTCGCAATCCCTAAGCCGCGTTTATGCGATATGATCGGGACACCTCAGGGTCCTCTACGAGAGACCCCAAGGGGACGGCTAATGATTTGCATGTAGGTTACCTGTCCTGTGGGGTGCCGAAACAAGTTCGGCATGACTTTGGGGTAAACAAAAAACCTCCCGGAGTTTTTGGCTTCGGGAGGCTTTGATATTTTGGGGTAATCAACTGGCTTGACGGCATGCGAGGAGGTTGCTTCGTGCCTTATAATGACATGATTTCAAGTTATTGATTATCAATGTTATTTTTTAATGTAGAGACGCAATATTTTGCGTCTCCCCCAGGACATTCAAAATTTACAGGCTCAATTTGCATGTGTGATTTGCATGCGGGAGACGCAAAATGTTGCGTCTCTACAAAAGCCCCGTTTACAATTATGTCATTTCTGTCCCCGCGGGGTCTCTCAACGAGGCCCCTGCGGTGTACAAAGGCAGTCGCAATCTCCAAGCCGCGTTTATGCGAGATGATCGGGTACACCTCAGGGTCCTCGTTGAGAGACCCCAAGGGGACAGCTAATGATTTGCGTGTAGGTTACCTGTCCAGTGGGGTGCCGAAACAAGTTCGGCATGACTTTGGGGTAAACAAAAAGCCTCCCGGAGTTTTTGGCTTCGGGAGGCTTTGATGTTTTTGGGGTAAGCAACTGGGCTTGGTAGCATAGTCGGGGATTGCTTCGTACCTTATAATGACGGGTGGGTGAAGCATGGCGGTTATGCATGGCGGCGAGGCCTTTGCCCGCGTGCTTCGACAGGCTCAGCATGGCCGGCCCTTTTCACCTCAAGCCTTTCGCCTTTTGCCTTTCACCTCCCCCCTACACTAGGTACTCAAACAACGTTTGATCTTTATTCAACTCGATAACGTCGAAACGGTGGGCGGCCATGCGGTTGAGGAGGGCGGGGTAATCGCCTGCGTTGCGAAGTTCGATGCCTACCAGGGCGGGGCCGTTTTCTTTTTCGGTTTTTTTGATGAACTCGAAACGGGTAATATCATCCTGGGGGCCTAATACGTTATTCACAAACAGCTTCAAGGCTCCCGGGCGTTGCGGGAAGCGGACGATGAAGTAATGCTTCAAACCTTCGTACAGCAGCGATTTTTCTTTGATCTCCTGCATGCGGGCGATATCGTTGTTGCCTCCGCTGATAACGCAAACTACTTTTTTGCCTTTTATTTTATCCTTGCAGGCATCCAGCACGGCTACGGATAGGGCACCGGCAGGCTCCACCACAATGGCATCTTCGTTGTATAGTTTAAGTATGGTGGTGCACACTTTACCTTCGGGTACCAGCAGCATATCGTCCAGTACTTGCTGGCAAAGGTTGTAGGTGAGCTTGCCTACGCATTTTACGGCGGCGCCATCAACAAAGCGGTTAATCTCTTTTAAGGTAGTTGGTCCGCCGTGTTCAAAGGCTTCCAGCATAGATGGGGCGCCTTCAGGCTCTACCCCTGCCAGGTAAATGCCCGGTACGTGTTGCTTAAGGTAGGTGCCTGTGCCGGCCGCTAAGCCGCCACCGCCTATGGGCATAATGATGGCTTCGATGCCGGGCAGGTCCTGCAGTATCTCTACCCCTACTGTTCCCTGGCCCTCAATGATGCGGTAATTATCAAAAGGTGGGATAAACGTCATTTGGTGGGCTTCGGTGTATATCAAAGCCTCGCGCAGGCAATCGTCAAATGTATCGCCGGTTAAAATGATCTCTATATTGCCCTTGCCGTGCATTTCGGTTTGGGTAACTTTTTGCTTGGGGGTAATTTCGGGCATAAAAATTACGCCTTTGGTGCCCAGGCGACTGCAGCTAAAGGCTACACCTTGCGCATGGTTGCCCGCGCTGGCGCACACTACGCCGCGGTCAAGCTCGTCCTGCGTAAGCTGGCTTATCATGTTATAAGCGCCGCGCAGTTTGTACGAGCGTACTATTTGTAAGTCTTCGCGTTTTAAATATAGTTCGCACTCGTATTTGGCCGATAAGCCGGCATTATACTCCAGTGGAGTGCGTTTAACAACCCCTTTCAATCGTTCGTAAGCCGAATCGAAATCGAGCAGGTTTTTGGTTTCGGTTTCCATTATTAATTTTTTACCAGCCTGTGGGCCATTAAGCCTTGCAGGTCTTCGTCATTTATATCAAGCTTGACATCGGCAAGCGTTAAAAACTTGTTGTATACCTGGGCAAGTTCCTCTTTATCCAAACTAAAGCCAAGGCGTTCCAAATGGAACTTCAGAGCATGCCTGCCGCTGCGCGCGGTTAGCACTATTGTGGCGCTCGGAAAGCCTACATCTTCAGGGCGAATGATCTCGTAATTTTCGCGCATTTTCAGGAAACCATCCTGGTGAATGCCCGAACTGTGCGCAAAGGCGTTGCTGCCCACAATAGCCTTATTGGGCTGCACCGGCATGCGCATTTGCGTACGGATCATCTGGCTTAATTCATAAAACCGTTTAGAATCGATATTGGTTTTTAAGCCCAAAACCTGGTGCACTTTCAGGATCATGACCACTTCTTCAATAGAGGTATTGCCCGCGCGTTCGCCAATGCCGTTGATGGTACCTTCTATCTGGCGGGCACCGTTTTGTAAACCGGCGATGGAGTTGGCGGTGGCCAAACCCAAATCGTTATGGCAATGTACCGAGATGATGGCTTTATCGATATTTTTTACGTTCTCTTTCAGGAATTTGATCTTGGCGCCATACTGGTCGGGCAGGCAATAGCCGTTGGTATCGGGGATGTTAACCACGGTAGCACCGGCGGCAATAACAGCCTCGACCATCTGGGCCAGGTAAACCACATCGGCGCGGCCGGCATCTTCGGCGTAAAACTCAATGTCTTCTACCGCGCGTTTGGCATATTTTACGGCTTCAACGGCACGCTCCAAAATCTCCTCTCGAGTGCTGTTGAATTTATGCTTAATGTGCATATCAGATGAGCCGATACCGGTATGGATACGCGGGTGTTTGGCATATTTTAATGATTCGATAGCGGCATCAATATCACCCTTGTTGGCACGGGTAAGCGCGCAAACGGTAGGGTTGGTTACTGCCTTTGATATCTCGACAACACTCTGAAAATCTCCCGGACTTGAAACCGGGAAACCGGCTTCAATAATATCCACGCCCAGTAGTTCCAGTTCTTTTGCTATCTCAATCTTTTCGGGGGTGGTTAACTGGCACCCTGGTACCTGCTCGCCATCGCGAAGCGTGGTATCAAAAACATAAACGCGGTTGGGATCGTGTAACATATTCTTCTTTTTAGTAGTAAGTAGTAAGTATCAAGTAGTAAGATTGCTCCTGCTACGCGATGTGTTGCTACTTCAATTTGTTATTAATCTATAAATATCGTCAATCAAAACGTTTTTAAAAAATGCAGATCAACGGCGTACTTGCTATCGTTGATTTAGTATAAAGAAACATGTTATGGAGTAGCCTAAAAAAATCTTACTACTTGATACTTGCTACTTGATACTAAAAGAAGCTATTCCTTCACAGCTACAAACCTTAGCCTTTTATAATCTGCGTACCATTGGCCGCCTTCGTTGTAGTAGGGTTCCAGCTTGTGGGTTATTTCTTTTAATATTTGTTCTTTTTCTTCTTCGGGAATGCCTTCTAAAAACTGGGCGCCAAACATGGTTACCCATTTAGCTACACCCTGATCGCCATCCTGCAGCGGGGTTTTACGGTCGTAATGGGCCGTAAAGGTTACCCGGAAACCGTGGTCTTCCAGTAGTTTGGCGTATTCGGCTGTGGACGGAAAATACCATACCTTGGTTTCGGCTTTATCAGGATAATCATGATTTTGCAGTACCAAACGGATGGCTTCCAAAAATTTGGCTACGTTGCCTTTGCCGCCCATTTCGGCCACAAAACGGCCGCCGGGTTTAAGGGCATTGTAAACGCTTTTGATAGCACCATTGGCATCCAAAACCCAATGAAGGGCCGCGTTGCTGAAAACGGCATCATACTTTTCCTCGGTATAAAAATCGGCGGCGTTCTCTACCGCGAAATCAACACCGGGGAACAGTTTTTTTGCCTGCGCTATCATATCCGGCGAATAATCGGTGCCTTTTACAATGGCGCCTTTATCCTGTATCTGTTTGGTTAAGTGGCCCGTGCCGCAACCAATATCCAGGATATGTTCGCCGGGTTTAACATCCAGCAAAGCCAAAACATCTTCCCCGTATTGAAATACAAAGGCATGTTTCTGGTCGTATAAATCAGCGTTCCACTTCATATCATTAGTCATTGTGTCATTGGTCATTAGTCATTGGTTTGACTTTGGATCGATGACGTGTGTTTTTTTGCTCCTGAAGTGCAGTACTATATAAATAGCTGCAGTTATCAGGAACAGGCTGTTAACCCATATTACTTTGCTTATGGCATCTGCCGAAGCAATTGTTACCACAATTACCACCACGCTTAATGCTATTACCGAAGCCAGCATTAAACGGTTATTTGAGGTGATGAGCGCGAAAACTTCCGCTGCCTGGGCTATTACTGTAATCACCAGTACCAGCCGTTCGGATGTTTCGTAATCATCAATGTTGGTGATTGCTAAAAACTCTATAAAGCCAAAACTTCCGCTTCCGTTATTGGCTGCATAGCCACAAAAGAGGAAAAACAACAAGATAAATACTTTAAACCCCGTCATTTTTGACTTTTTATTTTTGAATTTAACTCAAATACTCCAGCACTTTTTGCCCCATCGCCCTGGTGCCTAAAATCTTGCTCTTGTCGGTTTTTGCATCGGCAATATCGCCGGTGCGGTAGCCTTCTTTCAGCGTTTTATCGATGGCCGATGTGATGAGTTTGGCTTCGTCTTTAAGGCCGAAGCTAATCTCCAACATCAAAGCTACAGATAATATAGATGCCAGCGGATTGGCTTTATCCATGCCGGCAATATCATGTGCCGAACCATGGATAGGCTCAAAAAAGCCGGTACCATCGCCAATTGATGCCGATGCCAGCATGCCCATCGAACCTGCTATCTGCGATGCTTCATCGGTTAAAATATCGCCAAAAAGGTTGGCGGTTAATACCACATCAAACTTTTTAGGATTTTTAACCAGCTGCATAGCGGCATTATCAATAAACATGTGTTCGGTTTCAACCTCGGGATAGTTTTTGGCCATCTCCTGTACCACCTCGCGCCACAGGCGTGAAGCCTCCAGCACATTGGCCTTATCAACCGAACATAATCTTTTACCGCGTACCATGGCAGCTTCGTATGCTTTTATGGCGATACGCTCAACTTCGTAACGGGAATAGATCATCAGGTCCGACGCCGTATTGCGGTCTTCACTGCGTTTTTTCTCGCCAAAGTAAACGTCGCCGGTAAGTTCCCGGAAGAAAAGTATGTCGGTACCTTTCAAAATTTCCGGTTTGAGGCTCGATGCATCCAGCAGCTCATCAAATAACATGATAGGGCGCAGGTTGGCATACAATCCCAATTCTTTACGGATCTTCAATAATCCCTGCTCGGGGCGTACCTTGGCCGATGGATCATTATCATATTTGATGTGACCGATGGCGCCAAATAAAATGGCATCACTGGTTTTTGCTTTTGCCAAAGTTTCGTCGGGCAGCGGGTTACCCGTAGCCTCGATACCGGCGTGGCCCATCAGGGCTTCGTCGAAAGTAAACTCATGGCCAAAATCCCGGCCAATTTTTTCTAAAACCGCTTTACCCCAGGTGGTAACCTCGGGGCCTATCCCGTCGCCGGGTATTACTAAAATGTGTTTTTTCATGAAGCCCAGCCCCCTAACCCCCTGAAGGGGGAATGTTTTGTTATAGTTTAATATTATGATAGCGGTTTTATGCCGCGTATTTCTTTTAGTTTCATTACCATGCGCTCGGCGTCGGTTGCTACCCATTCGGTGTACTCATCTATCGCTAAAAAGCGTAGCTCATCATCAATATAACCTTCCTCTACCATTTGTTTCGACATGGCTACTTTAGCCCAGATGCCCGCTTTGTTGGTAAAGTTTTCCTCGCCCTTTTGGTAATCCTCGTCGGCGTTAAACTCCGCGATGTTGGTAAAACCGGCTTCTTCAAAATATCCGGGCAGGTCTTCGGCTATGTGGTTGTTCATGCCGGCATCGCCGCGCCATCTTAAAAAGGTAGCATAAAACCGCAGCATGCTTGGCGGCGGTTGCGGCTGCCATTCCAATGCTTCGTGATTGTAATCTAATATCGACACCGTGCCACCCGGTTTTAAAAGCGAATACATTTTTTTTAATGCCACCACCGGGTTATTGAGCCATTGTAAAACCCTTGCGGCTACAATCAGGTCGAACTTTTCTTCAGGTTCAAAAGCAAACAGGTCGGTATAAATCAAATCAAGGTTTTTTACCGAAGCGTAGGTTTCCCTGCCGCTTTGTATAAAATACTCCGTATTATCAATGCCCGTAACATGACCGGTATCCCCAACTTTAGCGGCTATATCTTTAGATATCGCCCCCGTGCCACAACCCACATCCAACACCCGCAAACCAGACTTTAGGGCAGAAGCGAGCGTTGCATAATCATTAGCCAAACTACGTTCGTCAAATAACTTGGCGGTGCCTTTGCCTTCCCGGTGAATATGCTTGTTTACTATTGTCATTAGGTCATTGCTCCGCTGGTCATTGGGTCATTTTAAAACTCATAACTCAGCACTTATAACTCACTACTTATTTTCAAATTCGGCTATCAATTCCTTTTTGCTCAGGATGTAGTCGATATCATCGTAGCCGTTGGTCATGCAGGCTTTTTTGTAGGGGTTAACCTCGAAGCTTTCCTGCTCGCCGGTGGTTACCAGGCGGATGAACTGGTCTACCAGGTGAATTTCAACTACGGCGTGCTCATCGGCATAAACCGCGTCGAATATCTTCTTTAAAAAATCTTCGCTCACCTGTACGGGCAGCAAGCCATTGTTAAGGGCGTTGCCTTTAAAAATATCGGCAAAAAAACTGCTTACCACGGCATCAAAGCCATAATCGGCAATGGCCCAGGCCGCATGCTCGCGACTACTGCCGCAACCAAAGTTTTTGCCTGCAACCAGGATCTTGCCGCTATAATTGGGATTGTTCAGCACGAAATCCCGTTTAGGGTTATCATCGCCATCAAAACGCCAATCGCGAAATAAGTTATTGCCAAAGCCCTCGCGGGTAGTGGCTTTCAAAAACCGCGCAGGGATAATCTGGTCCGTATCGATATTCTCGATAGGCAAAGGCACCACGCTGGTTTGTATGTGTTTGAATATTTTGGTTGCCATGATGTTTTCTTTTTTCTGAACCGGAATTTGTCGAATTTTTAGAATTACACGAATTTTAGGATTTATTGAATTAGAATTTTAAAATTCTGTTAATTCTTTAATTCGATGAATTCCGGCTCATACATTCTCCGGTTTATATTTTTTATTCAGTAATCTTTTAAATTGCAGGCCTTTACTTCCAAAATTTATAAGTAAACCTGTCTTGATATTGTATGCTTCGAGATAATTAATACCTTGTGCAAGGTGAACATCTTCTAAAAAAATAATTGCTTTCAGTTCCACCATTATCTCACCCTCTACAAAAAAATCAACCCGCCTTGTACCTATTTGTTCATTTCTGTAAAAGATTGGCATTTCCATTTCTCTTGTAAACGCCAAGCCTTCTAAAGCCATTTCTATTTGTAACGCCCTTTGGTAGATGGCTTCCTGAAAACCATTACCTAAAAAAGAATGCACCCGCATTGCACAACCAATGATTCGGCTTGTGCAATCTTTAAATTCGTCGGGCGTCTTTTTAGAGGTGTCCATTTGTTATTTTTTTCTGAACCGGAATTTGTTGAATTCTTAGAATTACACGAATGATAGGATTTTTGAAGCGCCATTTTAAAATTCTATAAATTCATTAATTCGTTTAATTCTCGTTCAGACATCTTTAGAATTCTCGAAGCACTATTTTAAAATTCTATTAATTCAATAAATTCGTTTAATTCCAGTTCAGACATCTTTAGAATTTCTCGAAGCCACATTCTGAAATTCTGTTAATTCAATAAATTCGTTTAATTCCGGTTCAGACAACTGATTCCTTCAAAAAGCTCCTTATATCCGTCACCTTACCTGTAATTGCACTTGCTGCCGCAGTTAGCGGGCTGGCTAAAAAGGTACGGCTATTTGGCCCTTGTCTTCCTTCAAAGTTACGGTTGGAGGTGGATACACAGTATTTACCTGCCGGGATCTTATCCTCGTTCATGCCAAGGCATGCGCTGCAGCCTGGTTCGCGAAGCGGGAAGCCGGCGGCATCAAATATTTTATCCAGTCCTTCGCGGATGGCTTGTTCCTGTACTTGTTTAGAGCCGGGAACTACCCATACTACTACGTTATCTGCTTTGTGTTTGCCTTTTACAAATTCGGCCACCTGGCGCAAATCTTCTATGCGCGAGTTGGTGCAGCTGCCGATGAATACATAATCAATAGGTTTGCCTAATAATTGTTCATCATCATGCAGCCCCATGTAATCAAGGGCTTTTTTGTATGATCCCTGCTCTTTTGCTTCAAACGAAGCAGTTTCGGGAACGTGTTGTGTAACGCCAATGCCCATACCGGGGTTTGTTCCGTAGGTAATCATTGGCTCAATATCTTCGGCTTTAAAGGATAATACTTCATCAAAGGCTGCATCTGCATCTGAGTATAAAGTTTTCCAGTAAGCTACTGCTTTGTCCCACTCTTCGCCTTTAGGGGCAAATTCGCGGCCTTTTACATATTCAATCGTTGTATCATCGGGGGCTATCAACCCGCAACGGGCACCCATTTCGATGCTCATGTTACAGATGGTCATGCGGCCTTCCATGCTTAACGCGCGGATGGTATCGCCTGCATATTCCACAGCATAACCTGTACCGCCTGCGGCCGAGATCTTTGAAATGATGTACAGGATAATATCTTTGGCTCCAACGCCTTTTTGCAACGTGCCATTTACTTCAATTTTCATGCGTTTTGGGCGCGATTGCAGCAAACATTGGGTTGCCATTACCTGCTCAACCTGTGATGTGCCTATACCAAACGCTATGGCACCAAAGGCGCCGTGTGTTGACGTATGGCTATCGCCGCAAACATAAGTGCCACCGGGACGGGTGATGCCCAGCTCGGGCCCTATTACGTGCACGATACCCTGAAAAGGATGACCTAAACCATAAAGCTCGATACCAAATTCAGCACAGTTTTTGGTGAGCATATCAACCTGGTAGCGGGAAAGTTCTTCTTTTATCGGGAGATGCTGATCAATTGTAGGAACGTTATGATCGGCCGTGGCCACGGTTTGTTTTGGCCTGAAAACCGGTAATCCCCGTGTGCGCAAACCATCAAATGCCTGCGGACTGGTTACCTCGTGTATGAAGTGTGTGTCGATGTATAAAATATCCGGAAAGCCCTCGTTGCTACTGACGACGTGCGCATCCCATATCTTATCAAATAATGTTTGTCCCATGGTGTTATAGTATCAAGTAGTAAGTATCAAGTATCAAGACAGCTGCGTAAGCTGCAAGCTTGACTTTGATACGGCATTATAGTATCAAGTAGTTAGTATTAAGTATCGAGACCGCTACATGAGCGGCCAGCTTTACTTTGATACTGTATTATAGTATAAAGTAGTTAGTACCATGCAAGTAAAAAAATCTTACTACTTGATACTAACTACTTACTACTAAACCTAAGCTTCTACAACCTGGTTTTCAGGGCGTAAGCTGCGTACAGTTTTACCTGCCTGCCACAATTCGCTTTCACGTAATTCTTTTAATTCAGCATCCAGTTTTTCGCGGTAATCTTCTTTGCTGTTTGAATCGATTGATTTTTGCGACTCAACACCTGTTGCAACGCTTTTGTATAGGTCTTCAAATACCGGTTTAGTGGCATCACGGAATTTTTTCCACCAATCCAAAGCACCACGTTGTGCGGTGGTTGAGCAGTTGGCATACATCCAATCCATACCATTTTCTGCAACTAAAGGCATTAATGATTGGGTAAGTTCTTCAACAGTTTCGTTGAAAGACTCTGACGGAGAGTGACCATTTGCACGCAATACTTCGTATTGAGCAGCAAAAATACCCTGGATACAACCCATCAGCGTACCACGTTCGCCGGTTAAATCACTGAATACTTCTTTTTTGAAGTTGGTTTCAAATAAATAACCGCTACCAACAGCAATACCTAAAGCGATAACACGCTCAAATGCCTTACCTGTTGCATCCTGGAAAATAGCGTAGCTTGAGTTTAAGCCACGGCCTTGCAGGAACATACGACGTAATGAAGTACCCGAACCTTTAGGTGCAACCAAAAATACGTCAACATCAGCAGGAGGAACAATACCAGTCTGCTCGTTAAAAGTAATACCAAACCCGTGCGAGAAGTATAACGCTTTACCCGGAGTAAGGTGTTTTTTTACAGTTGGCCATAAAGCAATTTGTGCAGCATCGCTTAATAAGTAGCAAATTACTGTTCCTCTTTGTAAAGCTTCTTCAATTTCAAAAAGGGTTTCGCCCGGTACAAAGCCATCGCTTACAGCTTTATCCCATGTTTTTGTGCCTTTACGCTGACCAACAATAACGTTGATGCCATTGTCTTTTTGGTTTAGCGCCTGACCCGGACCTTGAACGCCATAGCCAATTACTGCTACAACTTCATCTTTTAGTACTTCCTGAGCTTTTGATAAAGGGAACTCATCGCGGGTAACCACATTTTCTTCGGTACCGCCGAAATTTAATTTTGCCATTGTTTTATTGTTTGTTTTTTGGGATTTCACCGATTTGTGATGATTTCACCGATTTTGATTTTATGAGTAATTTAAGTTTTCTAATTTATTTTTGACATTGCTTAACCTGAAAGCTTGTCCTGTATAGTTGGGGATTGCTTCGTACCTCGCAATGACGCTTTTTTTATAGGGGCCCTGACCTTTTGCCTTTCAGCTTTAGCCTTTCACCTCAAAACTTACATCGTAAATACTTTTTGTCCCTGGTTTAAATATTCGTTCTCAATAACGTCTTCGCCCGGTTCAAGGCGCTCAAACTCGCGCAATTTACGGTTAAATCCGTCACTATCTTTAATAATTGCAACGCGGGCGCTGCGCACAAACTCAATCAGGCCGTAGGGTTGTAAAATAGTGATGAGGTTATCGGTTTCCTCGCGGTGGCCAGTGGTTTCAAACACCGTATAATCTTTACGGATCACAACGGCACGTGCACCGTTTTCGCGTAATAAACGCTCAACACTTACCTTCTCGGCAATTACGTCCGTCGATACTTTATATAACGCCATTTCCTGCCAAATAACATCTTCGTTAGTATGATAGTAGCATTTTAATACCTCCACCTGTTTTTCTATCTGGCGGGTAAGTTTGCGTACCACATCTTCCGATTCGGTAATCACAATATTAAAACGGTGAATGCTTTCAATCTCAGATGGAGAAGTATTCAAACTATCGATATTGATTTTACGGCGCGTAAATATAATGGCTATCCGGTTTAATAAACCAATCTGGTTTTCTGTATAAACCGTGATGTTAAATTCCTGTTTTTCTGTATCCTGGGTCATGATTTCTTTTTTTTAAGTTCCCCCTTCAGGGGGTTAGGGGGCCTATTTTAACCTGATCTCGCTTACACTGCAACCTTGCGGTACCATCGGGAATACGTTATTCTCCTTAGTAACCATTACTTCTAAAAGGAACGATCCTTTGTTGCTCAGCATTTCATTTAATGCCGATGGAAGATCCTTACGGTCGTCGATACATTTGCCGGGGATGCGGTATGCTGCTGCCAGCGCCACAAAATCCGGGCTTTGGATATCGACAAACGAGTAACGGCGCGAGTTAAACAATTCCTGCCATTGCCTTACCATACCCAGGAAACGGTTATTCAGGATGATGATTTTTACATCGATGCCGCTTTGCATAATAGTACCCAATTCCTGGCAGGTCATCTGGAAACCGCCGTCGCCAATAATAGCTACCACCGTACGATGCTGAGCGCCAAATTTAGCGCCAATGGCTGCCGGCAAGGCAAAACCCATGGTACCTAAACCACCACTGGTAACGTTGCTGCGGGTATTGTTAAATTGAGCATAACGGCAGGCCACCATCTGGTGCTGGCCAACGTCGGTAACTATGATAGCTTCGCCTTCGGTAATTTCGTTCAGTTGTTTAATTACTTCACCCATCGTCATTTCGGCCGTGGTTGGGTTAAGTTCTTTTTCAATTACCTGTTCAACCTCCTGGCGGGTGTAGTCATTAAATTTAGCCAGCCATTCGGTATGTTGTTTGGCTTCAACAGCTGCGGTAAGCAACGGCAACGTTTCTTTACAATCGCCCCAAACAGGTACCGTTGATTTTACGTTTTTGTCAATCTCGGCAGGGTCAATATCCAGGTGGATAACTTTTGCCTGTTTAGCATATTTATCAAGGCGACCTGTTACCCGGTCGTCAAAACGCATCCCTATGGCAATTAATACGTCGCATTCGTTGGTCAATACGTTTGGTCCGTAGTTACCGTGCATGCCCAGCATCCCCACATTTAAAGGGTGATCTGTTGGGATAGCGCCGGCTCCTAAAACAGTCCATGCTGCAGGGATACCACTTTTTTCAACAAAAGTTTTAAACTCCTGCTCGGCACTGCCCAAAATCACGCCTTGTCCAAAAAGAATAAACGGTTTTTTGGCCTGGTTAATTAAAGCGGCAGCTTCCTGGATATACTGCGGGCGAACTATAGGCTTAGGCCTGTAGCTACGGATATGATTGCAGGGTGTATAACCTTTATAGTTAAATAACTGGATCTGCGCGTTTTTTGTAATATCGATCAATACTGGTCCGGGGCGACCACTTTTGGCGATGTAAAATGCCTTGGCTATCACTTCAGGAATCTCGTTAGCATCGGTTACCTGGTAGTTCCATTTGGTTACCGGTGTAGTAATATTGATTACATCGGTTTCCTGGAAAGCATCGGTACCTAAAAGGTGCGCAAAAACCTGGCCGGTGATACATACCAATGGTGTGCTATCAATTTGGGCATCGGCCAGGCCTGTTACCAGGTTAGTAGCGCCGGGACCGCTGGTTGCAAACACAACACCGCACTTACCCGATGACCGCGCATAGCCCTGCCCTGCATGGATACCGCCCTGCTCATGGCGCACCAGGATATGGTTCAGCTTATCATTGTAATCAAACAAAGCATCATAAATGGGCATAATTGCACCACCCGGATAACCGAAGATGGTATCAACACCTTCAACAATCAATGCCTCCAATAATGCTACCGATCCTGAAACTTCAACAATGGTTTCTGTAGGTTTTGTTTCAGTAAGTACTTCTTGTATAGCTTCCATAACCGCTTATTTTTTGTTTTGCGTAGAACGTTTTACGTTCTACGTTTTGTTTTTTATTAACTTTTCATTCACGTACAACTTAAAACGTCATACGTACAATTTCTCTCTACATTTCGTCTGTTACGCAACCTTCAGCTGCCGATGTTACTGTTTTGGCGTAGCGGTATAATAAGCCTTTGGATACCTTTAAAGCGGGCTGTTGCCATGCTGCTTTACGGGCTGCCATTTCTTCGTCGGTTAATATCACATTGATCCTGTTTGTTGTTGCATCAATAATGATCTTATCATCGTCGTTAATTAAGCCTATTGCGCCCCCGTCAAAAGCTTCGGGGGTGATGTGGCCTACCACAAAACCGTGTGTGCCACCGCTAAAGCGACCATCGGTAATTAATGCTACCGAGCTGCCTAAACCCGCGCCAAAAATGGCCGATGTTGGCTTAAGCATTTCGGGCATACCTGGTGCGCCTTTAGGGCCTACGTTGCGGATAACCACCACATCACCTTTTTTGACTCGGCCGCTTTGTATGCCATGTATCAGTTCAAACTCGCCATCAAATACGCGGGCCGGGCCTTCAAAATGGGTACCTTCTTTACCGCTGATCTTGGCTACGCTACCACCCTCGGCAATATTGCCGTAAAGTATCTGTAAGTGGCCGGTAGCTTTAACTGGTTTTTCAACCGGCCATATAATTTTTTGTGTATCAAACTCCAGTTCGGGTACATCTGCCAGGTTTTCGGCAATGGTTTTACCGGTAACGGTAAGGCAATCGCCGTGTAACCAGCCTTGCGCCAAACAATATTTCATTACTGCCGGTACACCGCCAATGTTGTGCAGGTCTTCCATCATGTATTTACCGCTTGGTTTCATATCGGCCAATACCGGGATACGGTTACTTACTGTTTGAAAATCATCCTGAGTTACCTTTACATCTACACTTTTAGCCATCGCTATCATGTGCAGCACGGCGTTAGTACTGCCGCCTAATACCATAATTACCACCATAGCATTTTCAAATGCTTTGCGGGTCATGATATCTGATGGTTTGATGTCTTTCTCTAACAATATTTTTATAGCCTTGCCTGCTGCCAGGCACTCAGCTTTTTTATCTTCGCTTAATGCCGGGTTTGATGATGAGTAAGGCAAGCTCATACCCAAAGCCTCAATAGCTGCGGCCATCGTATTAGCTGTATAAATACCACCGCAGGCACCTGCGCTTGGGCAGGCATTTTTAATGATGCCCATAAAATCAACATCCTCAATAGTACCGGCCATCCTTTTGCCTAAAGCCTCAAATGCCGATACAATGTTCAGGTCTTCGCCTTTCCAATGGCCAGGTTTAATAGTACCACCGTATACCATAATTGACGGACGGTTTAAACGCCCCATAGCCATAATAGAACCAGGCATGTTTTTATCGCAACCAGGCAAAGTAATTAAACCATCATAATACTGCGCGCCTGTAACAGCTTCAATGGAGTCGGCAATAATATCGCGGCTCACTAACGAGTAGCGCATGCCTTCGGTACCGTTGCTCATGCCATCACTTACACCAATGGTATGGAATATCAGGCCTACCATATCCTCATCCCAGATCCCTTGTTTAACTATCTTAGCCAAATCGTTCAGGTGCATGTTACAAGTGTTACCATCGTAACCCATACTTGCCACACCAACCTGGGCTTTGCGCATATCATCATCTGTTAACCCAATACCATAAAGCATGGCCTGCGCGGCCGGCTGTGTTGGATCCTGGGTAAAAGTTTTGCTATACTTGTTCAATTCTATAGCCGCTGTAGTATCTGATGATGAACTCATTTTTATTTGGTATGATAGAAGTTTTTATAAAATATTCTTGTTGTTGACCAGGTTTATATGATTGCTCGAATCAATAAACGTAAGGTAGATATAGCAACCGCGAATAACAATAGTCAGGATTTATTTTTTCAAAAAGTATAATATATCTTAATTTATTATTTTAACAATATAAAATTACGTATTTATAATAATTAAACGAACATAATTTTTGACAAAATAGACCAAAGTTCAAAACGGTATTCGGTACATATTTTATGCATGCATAGTAAATTGCCGATTTTCTTCCTGAAATGGCGGTGGTGACTGAAAAAGTTTGTTAAATGTGCCTTCATATGTGCAGATTTTAAATGTGCGGATATGCAGATGATGGATGCTACATTATTTTTTGAATTTGCCATTTGACATACCAATTCTATCTTCTTTATTCCCTCGATAAAAACAACTTTGTWAAGAAAAAAATTCATTCAAAAAAAAACGTCCGGGTGCTATACCCGGACGTTTTTTCTGAAAAATAAGGGTATAGTTTATTTATGCAGAATTCCTTCGGCTAAAATAATGACCTTATTGTTTAATGCTTCAACTACGCCGCCTTTGATAAAAAACACTTCTTCTTTACCGGCGTTGCCTCCACGTACAATCAGCTTACCATCCTGTAAGGTTGATATGATAGGCGCGTGGTGGTTTAATATCTCAAATAATCCCAAGGTACCAGGTACGGTAACCGATGTCGCTTCGCCCTCGTAGATCTTTTTATCGGGAGTAAGAATTTCTAAAGTCATTTCTTTTTAGATTCAAGAGTCAAGAATCAAGAGTTAAGACTTTTTTTCTCTTCTCTTGATTCTTGACTCTAATGTCTTGATTCTATTAGTTATTGGCTTCTGCCAATAATTTTTTACCTTTTTCAATGGCATCTTCAATGCTTCCAACTAAGTTGAATGCACCCTCTGGGTACTCATCAACTTCGCCATCCATGATCATGTTGAAACCTTTGATGGTATCTTTAATGTCAACCAATACACCTTTTAAACCGGTGAACTGCTCGGCAACGTGGAACGGCTGAGAAAGAAAACGCTGAACACGACGGGCACGCGATACAACCAGTTTATCTTCTTCAGATAACTCATCCATACCTAAGATGGCGATAATATCCTGAAGCTCTTTGTAACGTTGTAAAGTTTCTTTAACACGTTGAGCGGTATTGTAATGCTCATCGCCCAAAATAGCCGGGCTTAAGATACGTGATGTAGAATCCAAAGGATCCACAGCAGGGTAAATACCAAGCTCTGCAATTTTACGTGAAAGTACTGTTGTAGCATCTAAGTGGGCAAATGTTGTTGCCGGCGCAGGGTCGGTCAAGTCATCCGCAGGTACGTAAACGGCCTGTACAGATGTAATTGAACCACGTTTGGTTGAAGTAATACGCTCTTGCATGGTACCCATCTCAGTTGCCAGTGTTGGCTGGTAACCTACCGCAGATGGCATACGACCTAATAACGCCGATACTTCGGAACCTGCTTGTGTAAAGCGGAAAATGTTGTCGATAAAGAAAAGGATATCGCGGCCTTTGCCATCCTCATCACCATCGCGGAAATACTCGGCAATAGTTAAGCCCGATAAAGCTACACGCGCACGTGCACCAGGAGGCTCATTCATTTGACCGAACACGAAGGTTGCTTTTGAATCTTTCATCATTTCGGTATCTACTTTAGATAGATCCCAGCCACCTTCTTCCATTGAATGCATAAATGCATCACCATATTTTATAATGCCTGCTTCAAGCATCTCGCGCAAAAGGTCATTACCTTCACGTGTACGCTCGCCAACACCAGCAAATACAGATAAACCTGCATAAGCCTTCGCGATGTTGTTGATAAGCTCCTGAATTAATACTGTTTTACCTACACCGGCACCACCAAATAATCCAATTTTACCACCTTTTACATAAGGCTCCAGCAAATCGATTACTTTGATACCTGTAAACAATACTTCAGTTTCGGTAGACAAGTCTTCGAAACGCGGAGGAGTATTGTGAATAGGGCGGCCATTGGTTTTGTCAAGATTTGGTATACCATCGATAGCATCGCCTACTACGTTAAATACACGGCCTTTAATGTTTTCGCCAATTGGCATTTTGATAGCCGATTCCAAATCCAAAACTTTCATGCCACGTAGCAATCCGTCTGTTGAATCCATCGCAATCGCGCGTACACGATCTTCACCTAAATGCTGCTGAACTTCTAAAATGATTTTTTGGCCATTATCTTTCGTGATCTCTAACGCGTCATAAATTTTAGGGAGATGAGCGTCATCAGCGAAACTTACGTCAACTACCGGACCGATGATCCGTGATATTTTTCCAATGTTTGGCATATATAACCTGGTGTTTAAGAATTTTCCTTTTTAATAGTATCCTGCTTGTAAAATATAAGATGCTATTTCAGAGGCGCAAAGATAAAGTTTCTATCCCAATTTTAAAATAGAAAGTCAACATTTAGAAAGCGATTTTTAAGTGGCATAGCTAAATAAAAAAAATCCCCCCGAATAATTGCCCAAATAATAATCGTATTACGCAACAAAACAAATAGTTGCCGCGTAAAAATAACTCCTAATTAAATATATATACTATTAATTATCAAAAACGAGTTATGAGATTAGCGGGGGCTTTATTTTTTTCTGCATTGCTATTTTTTTCGGCATGCAAACTTGACACTACAATTGGTCCGGAAAAAAAAGCAGAGGTAAGCGGAAGCACGCCGGCTACCAATACCGGCTTTTACAGCCGGTACATCGCCATAGGCGATTCACAAACTGCCGGTTATACCAACGACGGCTTATATAACTGGGGAATTTACAACTCCTTTCCCAATATTTTTGCAGGCAGCCTGGAGGGCGCGGGTTTAAAAACATTTAATCAGCCGTTGTTTAGTATTGCCCAGATGAACGGCACAGGCTTTATGGAGCTAAAAGGGACCGACGCCAACGGACAGCCCCTGATTGTAAGAGACACCTTAAAAACTGCTATTCGCGACAACATCAATATTAGCGGTGTAGGTAACGTGCAATTGCTAAGCAAGTTCACTGGCGATAATGACAATTTTGGCGTAGCCGGGTTAAAAGTGGCCGACATAGGCAACGTACAAACCGGAAACACCAACAGGTATTTTGAAAGATTACTGCCATTAAGCGCCCCGGCAAATAATACCAGTTATGTAGATTTTGTTACCAGCAAACCATTCGGCTTTTTCACCCTTAATTTGGGTGCCAACGATGTTTTTGGATATGCAGCAGGCGGCGGAGTAAAACCATCGGCCTTAACAGACAAAACAACATTTAACACAACATATACCCTGCTGGTAAACAAATTGACCGCTAACGGAGCAAAAGGAGTATTAACCACCATTCCGGACGTAAGCGCCCTGCCATTTTTTACTGCGAAGACGCTGGCCGATGTATTAAATAAAACGAAAGCTACCAATCCCGCCTTTGATAAATTATATATTGAAGCCAAACAAAGTTCGGATGTTGCCCAGGACGGTTACGAGATCCGTGCTGCAACGGCAGCAGACTTATTATTATTAAGCCTTAACGTTGCCCAGATAGGCAAACAGGTTTCAACCGCGCAAGGATTGCAGTATTATGGTTTATCGCCCTATGCCCCTATCGAAAATAAATGGATACTCGATGTTAACGAAAAAGCTATCACATCTGATTACATTAGCGCTTATAACACTTCTATCCGCACTTTGGCATCAGCCAAGGTGCTTGCCCTATTTGATGCCTACGCCTTTTTTAATGAGGTTAAAAACGGCAGTACTGTTCAAGGCGTCGCTGTTTCGTCAAATTATTTAACCGGAGGGTTGTTTTCTTTGGATGGCGTTCATTTAAGCCCGCGCGGCAACGCCATTTTAGCCAATAACTATGTGGCGGTTACCAACGCAAAATATGGCACCGCTTTAAAAGAAGCCAAACTCTCTGATTACAGCGCCAACTGATCGCCAAAGTCAAGCACAATTTTGCCAATATGCCCGCTGCTTTCCATAAGTTGGTGGGCTTTTGCGGCTTCGGCAATAGGGAAAACAGCATTTACAATGGGCTTTATTCGGCCGGATACCAACAACGGCCAAATAACAGTTTTCAATTTATGTGCAATAGCGCCTTTAAATTCCACCTCGCGCGAGCGCAGCATCGAGCCGGTAATTATAAGCCGTTTTCGCATCACCTGGGCAAGGTCAACCTGAACATTATTGCCGTTCATGGTATTAATAAGCACCAAACGCCCTTCAAAAGCCAGCGATTTAATGTTGCCCGCTGTATAATCGCCGCCTATCATATCCAGTATCACATCAACACCCTTGCTTTTAGTGATATCGTTAATATTGTCGGCAAAGTTTTCCGTTTTATAGTTAATAGCCTTTGCCGCGCCTAAAGCCTCACAAAAGCGGCATTTATCTTCCGATCCGGCTGTTACATATACGGTATGCCCCAGTGCGTTGGCCATTTGGATAGCGGCAACGCCAATACCACTTGAGCCGCCGTGAACCAATAATGTTTCGCCACCCTTTAAACCGGCACGATCAAACACATTGCTCCAAACGGTAAAAAACGTTTCGGGCAACGAGGCCGCTTCTGTAAACGAAAGATTTTCGGGTATGGGCAGGCATTGTTCTTCGGGGGCGTTGCAATATTCGGCATAACCGCCGCCGGTAACCAGGGCACAAACTTTATCGCCAACCATCAGGTGAGTTACTGTTGCACCAATAGCCACCACAATGCCGGCAATTTCTAAACCCGGAATATCCTGTGGCGCGCCGGCAGGTGGCGGATAATTCCCTTTACGTTGAAAAACATCCGGCCTATTAACTCCCGCGGCCAATACCTTAATTAATACTTCGTTATCAGCATAAGCTGGCAGCGGCCTATCCTGTACCTGTAACACCGATGGATCGCCGGGGCGTGTTATAATAACTGCTTTCATTTTAATGAAATGATGTATTTCTTTTTAGTCTGAAGTACTAAGTATCAAGTCTGAAGCCAAAAGTGATATTTCTTCGAACTTTGACTTTGGACTTGAGACTTAGGACTAACCCCAAAGATAAACTTAATCAAAACAGTATTGTTTAATAAATAACCGGTTGGTAGGGCTTTAAACCCACACCTAACCGTCATATTGTTGCAATCAGAAAAAAATCGTACGGTTGTTGTACCTTTTCATGCTGATAAAAAATTAAATTTGCGCCTGCAAACAATCATTCTTTTGGACAGAAAACTGATAATAGGAACACGTGGCAGCGAATTAGCGCTGTGGCAGGCCAATTTTGTAAAAGATAGCCTTGCCGCCATCAACATTACCGCCGAGTTAAAGATCATTAAAACACAGGGCGACCGTATCCTCAACCTCAGCTTTGATAAGCTGGAAGGTAAAGGTTTTTTCACCAAAGAATTAGAAGAAGAATTATTAGCCGGCACCATCGACCTTGCGGTACACTCGCATAAGGACCTGCCGACCGAAAACCCTCCGGGACTCATCATCGCAGCAGTTTCAGAACGGGAAGATCCATCTGAACTGTTGCTGATATTGAAAGATTGTGTAGATGTACATCAAAAGTTATCTGTTAAATACGGAGCTATTGTTGGTACATCATCCAACAGGCGCAAGGCCCAGTTACTGGCCTACCGCCCCGACCTGGAGATAGAAGAATTACGCGGCAACGTACCTACCCGCATAGGCAAACTACGCGACGAAAAGTATGATGCCATTATGCTGGCCAAGGCTGGTGTAAGCCGTTTAAATATCGATTTAAGCGAATTTCACGTAGAGGAACTAACCCCTGCCGAGCTGATCCCTGCACCTGCACAGGGCGCTTTGGCCATACAGATACGTGAGGTTGACCAGGAACTTTTTGAAGCCCTGCAAGCACTGCACCACCCGGCTGTAGCCGAGGAATTGGCTGTTGAACGTACCGTGTTAAAGCTATTTGGCGGTGGCTGTCACCTGCCCCTGGGCTGCTATTGCCGCAAGGAGGATGATGTATACCAGGTATTTACCTCAAAAGCCGATGAAGGTGATGAATTCCCGGATAGAGTATTCCTGAAATCGGATACAACCGATGGCCTTGCCCAAAAGGTTGTGGCTATGTTTGATACTAACCGCAAACTGGCCCAAAGTGTATTTATAACCCGCGATCTTTCGGAGCAAAGCTATTTCCGCAAGGCACTGGAGAAACATGGTATTAATATAGATGCGCGTTCGCTTATCCGCACGGTACCCGTTATCAACAAACTCGATCCTTATATTTTAAGAGATATCAACTGGATATTTTTCAGCAGTAAAAACGCGGTAGAGTATTTCTTTGCACTAAAGCCGCAATTACCCTCAAAAGTAAAATTTGGTGTAATGGGCTCAGGATCTGAAGATACCTTGCGCCGCAATGGCCATTTCGCGGCTTATGTTGGCGAAAGCGGCGATACCGCCGAGGTTGCGGCAGATTTTGCAACATTGGCCAACGGTACTAAAGTATTGTTCCCCGGCGCCGAAGGCTCATTACGCAGCATACAACAAGGCTTATCTGCCGAAACCAAAATAATCGACCTTACGGTGTACGAAACTGTAATTGAAGAAGAAGTAGAAGGAACCGGCGCTGATGTTCTGGTTTTTACCAGCCCATCTAACGTTGAGGCTTATTTCCAGGATAACCTGTTAGAACCCAATCAGCAGGTAATAGCCATTGGTAAATCAACAGGCAAAAAATTCGACGAAATGGGCACCCGCTACACACTACCGTTTTCGCCCGACGAAGTAGGTCTGGCCGAAGCCGTTTTTGGAACAACCTGTTTAACCAACAGGTGTTAAAAAAGCATGTGGACCATGAATACCATGGTCCGGGTATTTAATGCTTAATATACTTCACTATCAACCTGGGTGTCTCTCTACACATCGTCGTAACCTTTGGGCAAAATTCCCGCTACCAACCGCCATTACCGGGATCAATTCATCAATACCTATTGCTTATCAGGCAGTTATGAAATATACAGCTATAAAATATTTTGCTTGTACAAACATTTCTGTAAAATCATCTTTACGCCATAAATTACCTTTAATGAGTTTATAGCGTACATAATTGTAAGGGTTTATATAACTTTGCGCTCCTCCGGCCGGCAAGGCAGTTTCCGAAACCGGGGTATCAGCTATAACATGTTACAACGACCACGTAGAAACCGTAAAAGTGAAGTAATACGCCAAATGGTGCAGGAAACGCACATAAGCGCGGCCAATTTGATATTCCCCCTGTTTATTATCGATGGCGAGAACCAAAAAAGCGAAGTAGCATCAATGCCGGGTATTTACCGGTACTCGGTAGATAATTTACTGCGCGAAATTGAAAGCTGTATGAAGCTGGGTTTAAAATCATTTGATTTGTTCCCCAATATTGATGAAGCCCTTAAGGATACCATGGCTACCGAAAGCTACCGCGAAGAAAGCTTGTACCTGCGCGCTATTCGCGAAGTTAAAAAGAACTTTCCGGAGGCTTGTGTGGTTACCGATGTGGCGATGGACCCTTATAGCAGCGATGGCCATGACGGCATTGTTAAAAATGGCGAAATATTGAACGACGAAACGCTGGAAGTTTTAGGTAAAATGGCGTTGGCACACGCACAATGCGGGGCCGATATTATTGCCCCATCAGACATGATGGATGGCCGTGTTGGATACATTCGGAAAGTATTGGACCAAAACGGCTTTACCAACGTTTCTATCATGTCGTATTCGGCCAAGTATGCAAGTGCTTTTTATGGTCCGTTCAGGGATGCCTTAAATTCGGCACCCAAGTTTGGTGATAAAAAAACTTACCAGATGAACCCGGCCAACCAGCGCGAGGCATTGATAGAGGCCAACTTAGACGAGCTGGAAGGCGCCGACTTTTTAATGGTAAAACCGGCCCTACCCTACCTGGATGTGATAAAACTAATAAAAGATAATACCGAACTACCCGTTGCCGCCTACAACGTAAGCGGCGAATATGCCATGATAAAAGCAGCTATACAACGCGGCTGGCTCAACGAGCAGCGCGCCATAACCGAGGTGCTTACCAGCATCCGCCGGGCAGGCGCCACCGCGATATTGACGTATCATGCCAAGGAAGTTTTGGAGAATAAATGGCTTTGATAAAGTCAAATTCAAAAGTAAAAATTCAAAATGAACCTGAATTTTTTGACTTTTAAATTTTGATTCTTGGTCTTTGATTTGGTTGTAAACAAGTTGAAGTTCAAAGTAAAAATTCGAAACAAACACTGAATTTTTGACTTTTGAATTTTGATTTTTGACTTATAAAAATGTTAGATTCAATAAAAAAGATGTTTTCGGGCGAGGCCAATGAACCGGTGAATACTACGGGGAAGCCGGATATTAGCAGGGAGAAAAGCGCCGAACTGTATGCCAAGGCTAAAACTTATTTTCCGGGAGGAGTTAATTCTCCGGTAAGAGCGTTTAAATCGGTATATGGTACGCCTTTGTTTATTCAAAAAGGCGATGGCAGTCATATTTGGGATGCCGATGGTAATGAGTTTATTGACTACTGCTGCTCATGGGGGCCGCTCATCCTTGGTCATAACAATACCAAAGTACGGGAGAAGGTGATAGAGGTGATGCAAAACGGCATGTCTTTTGGTGCACCAACCGCTTTAGAAAATGAACTGGCTGAACTGATCCTGAAGAACAATAAATTTATTGAAAAACTGCGTTTTGTAAGTTCAGGGACCGAAGCGGTTATGTCGGCTATTAGGTTGGCAAGGGGTTATACCAAACGCGATAAGATCCTGAAATTTGAAGGCTGCTACCATGGTCATACCGACGCTTTGCTGGTTAAAGCAGGATCGGGCCTGGTTACCTTTGGCGAAACGTCATCAGCCGGCGTACCAAAGGCATTTGTTGACGAAACCATCGTAGTATCCCTGAACGATAAGGAAGCTCTTACCCTGGCTTTTAATGAATTTAAAGACCAGATTGCAGCCGTCATCATCGAACCTATCCCGGCCAATAACGGTTTGCTGTTACAGGAAAAAGAATACCTGCAATTTTTGCGCGATATATGTACCCAAAACGGCACGCTGCTGATATTTGACGAAGTAATTTCGGGTTTCCGGGTTGGTTTTGAAGGCGCGGCAGGCTATTACCAAATTAAGCCGGATATTATTACCTATGGCAAAATCATCGGTGGCGGTTTGCCGGTTGGCTGCTATGGCGCATCGGCCGAAATTATGGGCAACGTATCGCCGGATGGCGGTGTTTACCAGGCCGGCACATTATCTGGCAACCCGGTAGCTATGGCGGCAGGTATTGCCCAGCTGACCGAACTTTTGCGCATGGGTTTTTACCGCGACCTGAATAATAAACGAGAAGAATTTACCGAGGCTATACAGCGTTTTGCTACAGCCCGTAACTATAAATTTAAGGTGTTTGGTATCGGATCGATATTCTGGTTTGCTTTTACAGATAAAGAGTATATTCGTAAAGCCGAAGATATTGATGCAGCAAGCATGGAAAAATTCAAAAAATTCCACCGCGAACTGATAAACCGGGGTATTTACCTTGGTCCATCAGGTTACGAAGTTGGTTTTATATCATCGGCCCATACCAAAATTGATTTAGAAAAAACCAAACGCGCTATTTTTGATAGCCTTGACCTGGTTTTCAGTAATAAGTAAAAACAGGCAACTGGCAACAGAAACCCGACAACAGATAAAATGAAAAGGACATTTGTAATTTTTTACGCGCTCATCATCTATGCCGTTGCTCAACTGGTATGGTGGGGGTATATGTTGGTAACGCCTCACGCAAGGCCTATCAGTATGGTACTATGCGAAGGATCGATGTTTATACTGGTATTTACGCTGGGCGCGGTTAGCCTGCACAAAACCATCAATAAAGAGCGTAAGCTGCAGGAGCAAAAAAAGAACTTTTTGCTTTCGGTAACACACGAACTGAAATCGCCGCTGGCATCAATAAAAATTCTGCTGCAAACCATTCAGAAGCGCAACCTGACCAGAGAACAGGTGCTTGATTTTATAGAAAAATCATTGAATGATGTTGAGCGCCTGGATGATATGGTAGAGAATATGTTGCTGGCCTCCAAAATTGAAAACCAATCATACACGTTTCCTAAAGCAAGCTTTAATCTTTCGGTTTTGGTAGATAGCATTGTAAACCGTTTGCAAATCAGCAAATGCGAT
Source organism: Mucilaginibacter sp. P4_C11 (assembly GCF_056402115.1). Lineage (NCBI taxonomy): Bacteria > Pseudomonadati > Bacteroidota > Sphingobacteriia > Sphingobacteriales > Sphingobacteriaceae > Mucilaginibacter > Mucilaginibacter sp. P4_C11. The sequence goes on from NZ_JBFUIA010000024.1 coordinate 58,859, forward strand.
TGCAACCAAATGATTATCGATGCCGAGATTGAACCCAAAATTGAAATCACCGGCGATAAGTTTGCGCTTACATCCGTGGTAACCAATTTAATAGAGAATGCTGTAAAATATTCCAGCCCATGCTCGGCAGTGGTTGTTAAGTTATTTTCAAAAGATGATAAGGTATACCTGGAGGTAGCCGACCAGGGCATTGGCATAGCCGATAATGAAAAAGCCCGTATTTTTGACCGTTTTTACCGTGTGGGCAGCGAGGAAACCCGCAACACCAAGGGAACCGGCCTGGGCCTGTATATAGTAAAAGAGGTGCTGGATAAGCACCATGCCAGTATTAAGGTGAAAGACAACCGCCCCGCTGGTAGTATTTTTGAAGTTGTATTTGGATAACACCAATTGCACAAATTATATCAAATTTCACTAATCTGCTTATATAGTTTGAATAGTAAAATGTGTAAATAACTTGAATAGTGATTCGTGTAATTCGATTTAATGAGTGTGAATTAATGCTTATCAAATTAGTGTATTAAAATTATGAGTCAGACGATGCCTAACAAAAAAAGAATTCTATTAGCCGAAGACGAAGAGCATTTGTTGGAAGCCATTAAACTTAACCTTGAGCTGGAAGGTTATAAAGTTTCGACAGCAAAAAATGGTAAAAAGGCTTTACAGTTGTTTAAAGAAGAGCGTTTTAACCTGGTTATCTTGGATGTAATGATGCCCGAAATTGACGGCTTTGTGGTTGCAGAAACCATCCGCCTTGAAAATACCGAGGTGCCTATCATGTTTCTTACAGCCAAAAACACCAATGAGGATAAAATTTCGGGGCTTAAAAAAGGGGCCGACGATTATTTAACCAAACCGTTTAACCTGGAAGAGCTTATTTTACGGGTGAACAACCTGGTAAAACGCAGCCTGAAAGGCGATGACCTTAAAGAGTTTAACAGCTACAAAATTGGCGAAAAAACCATCCACTTTAACTCGTTTGAGCTGGTGAATGAGGATGGCTCTATTACTCCGCTTACCAAAAAAGAAACCATGTTACTAAAGCTTTTAATTGAGCGCCGTAACGATGCCGTATCGCGCGAGCAGATACTGGAAACTGTTTGGAACTATGATGTATACCCATCAACCCGTACTATCGATAACTTTATCCTAACCTTCCGTAAGTATTTTGAACCAGATCCTAAAAACCCGGTTTATTTTCACTCCATCCGTGGTGTAGGCTATAAATTTACCGATAATCAGCACTAATTAATGTTCAGTAACCGGGTGCGCATATTTATTGCATTTGTTTTCCTGCTATCGTTAGGCCTACTGCTGTACCTGCGCATTTATGAGCTTGCGGCTGTTGCTGCTATGATGATTTTGTTGCTAATATGGGATTACTTTAAACAGGGAACCCTGGTTGTTGCGGCCAAATATTTTCACCATAAAGAATTTGATAAGGCAGAGGCATCGTTAAAAGAAATCAGCAAACCCGAATGGCTCAGTAAAAAGCGCCGGGGCTATTATGAATTTATTTACGGCGGCATTTGTGTGCAAAAACAGGATTTTAAAGCAGCCGAACAACATTATGAGATTGCAGCGCAATACCCGCTGCGATCTGTAAACGACCATGTAGCCGCGTTGGTTACAGTGGCCAATATAAGTATAAGGCATAATGATTACGATAAAGCCAAAGCCTACCTGCAATTGGCCGAGCAGCATGCCGATAAAATTACCGCCAAAATGAAGGATGTTATAAACAAACTTCATAAGGAGATTAAACAAAAATAGAGTATATAGAATCAAGAGTCAAGAATCAAGAATCAAGACATGAAAATGCAAAGCGTAAAGTTGATCTAACTATTTGCTCCGCACATCGCCAGTACTGTTACCGGCAACCCAAAGTCTTAATTCTTGACTCTTGATTCTTGACTCTTTTGCTCTCTTCTAAAAGATATGAGAGATTCGTTATTAATAAAAGCAGCTTTTTCCGAAAAAACAGAACGGCCACCAGTATGGATGATGCGCCAGGCCGGCCGTTTCATGAAAGAATATTGGGACATTAAAAACAAGTATTCCTTTTTGGAAATGTGCAAGACACCGGAGCTTGCTGCCGATGTTACCATGTTGCCGGTTAATCTATTGGGCATTGATGGTGCCATCCTGTTTTCGGACATACTGGTTACCGGCGAAGCGATGGGCGGCGATTTGAGTTTCAATGCAGGCACAGGCCCTAAATTTGCTAACCCGGTACGTACACAAAAAGATATTGATAACCTGCAGACCGATGTAGGTGATAAATTACAATATGTTGCGGATGCCATTAAGGTGATTCAGCAGCGTTTAAATGGCAGTATCCCGCTGATTGGTTTTGCAGGTGCGCCATTTACCGTGATGAGCTACCTGGTTGAAGGCGGATCGTCAAAAGATTTTAAGCTCACCAAACTGATGCTGCACAATGAGCCGGCAATGGCCCATCAGCTGTTATCAAAAATCGCCACTGTTACAGCCGACTATTTAAACCTGCAAATTGAAGCCGGCGTAAACGCAGTACAGATCTTTGATAGCTGGGCACAAGCTTTGGCATGGGATGATTATAAAGAGTTTAGCCACTACTACATCCAACAGATCATCAGCAAGCTTAACCGTAAGGATATCCCGGTGATATCGTTCTGTAAAGGCAGCTCGGTTTTTGCGCCGTTAATGGCCGAGGCTAAGCCGGATGTGGTATCAATTGACTGGAATGTGGACCTACTGGATATCAAAAAGCGTTTACCTGCCGGTGTAGCCGTACAGGGTAACCTTGATCCGCATATATTATACGCCGACAAAAAAGTAATTAAAGACCGCATATACCGCCTGTTCGACCGGATGAAGGACGAGCCAGGCTTCATTTTCAACCTGGGCCACGGCATTATGCCCGATATCCCGTTTGATAATGTGAAATACGCGGTAGAGATTATAAAGGAATACGCCCCCTAACCCCCTAAAGGGGGAATTATAGTCGGGGTAATAAAAAAATGCAAATCAAAAAATTCCCCCTTTAGGGGGTTAGGGGGTTTCATGTACGAATACGTTCTCGCCATACATATCATTTTTGTAGTTTGCTGGATGGCGGGACTATTTTATATGGTGCGCCTGTTTATTTACCATACCGAGGCACAAGCCAAGCCCGAGCCAGACCGCAGTATCCTATCGGCCCAGTTCGAGATCATGGAGAAAAAGCTGTTTAATATTATAACGGCTCCATCTATGCTGATAGTTATTGTTGCCGGCTGTACTATGGTATATTTAAAGCAAGGCTGGATGCTAATGGCCTGGCTACAGGTAAAAATGTTATTTGTGTTGGGACTGGTTGCTTATCACCACATCTGCGAACACAAAATGAAGCAGATGCGCAAAGGTATTTTTAAATGGACATCAACCCAATTACGCTTGTGGAATGAGTTGGCCACCATTTTACTTTTCGCAATTGTGTTTCTTGCCGTTAAAAAAGATGGCTTAAGCTGGATATTTGGGATTGTTGGAATAGTATCGCTGGGAGTGATATTAATGATTGCGGTGAAAATTTATAAGCGGTTCAGGGAGAAGAAATGATCATTCATGAAAGCTCATTACTTTCAACGATGAGTGTTGGGCTATGAATTGAAAGTCCCTGTCGTCGTTCAACAATGAGATTTTATTTCTCATAGCATATACAGCTATTAAACAATCATTAGTTTTGCGAATCGTAACCCCTTTTTTTCTCAAAAGCCGATATAATTCTGAAGCTTCGACAGCAACTTCGTAAGGATCTTCAATCAGTTTAGTTAATGTATCAAAATGCGAATTGACCTTTCTTTTATCACTATCAGAAACAACACCCTGCAAAACCTCCTGAACTATTGTTGGACAAGTAGCCAAAATCACATTCGTGAGATTATTAGTAAGAAATCTACTGGCATTCGTATCCACGTCCTTGAAATAATTAACCCAAACAGATGTATCAATAAGGATAGTTTCCATTATTCAAAAGCAGTATCATCCATTTCGATTTTCCCTTTCAAAGCAGCAAATTTCCTTTGATTTTCTATAGTAACATACAGTTTTAAAGCTTCCTCAATTATACCTTTTTTGGTTTTGATACTGCTTAACTTTTGAGCTTTGGCCATCAACGTATCGTCGATATCAATATTTGTTCTCATACACACAAATTTCAATAAAGATACACATTTTATCTAAAAGTACAACCTTATGATTACTGCTCAATGCAAATAGAGCATAGTTATATGTTATCTTTCAAATACCTTCCTCCGCATCTTCTACAGCCTCTTGCTCTAAAACAAACGGACCAGTCATAGCGCAATGATAGCCTATAACGAACGATGCCATCAATCCGGCACCTAAAACACTTTCTGCAATAAAATGTGATGTTTTTGAATTAAACAGGCATAGTAACAGTTCAAAAACACAAGTCCTCATTAACGATATCACTAAAAAGGTCATCTCGTTAAAAAAATACAATGTGATAAACAGGAAAACAATGTTCCTGGCATTAAACTTTGCCCCCGAAGTACAAATTTGAATGGTTAAGGCAAATAACACTAATGGCGTGTAAAGCCTTAAAATATAAATGACCGCACTGCTCCATCTTTCCAAATACCGGTTATCTATACCGTGGTGTAGTTGTCCTTTCAACTGGAAAAATGACAGGTCTAACAAACAACATATAAACAATATCGCTGCTAAGCAGGCTATATTCTTAATCGTTACCTTACCAACCTTGCTAATTGAAAAAATGGACACGAAAAAAATAAAAATGGACTTGGCATTATCAACTATGCTATAAGTTTCATTGAAACTAAAACGGAGACTAAAAAAGCTTAATACACTTATCGGGATGTTTTTTGCACTTTGATCATACTGGGTATAATTTGAAATTACCGCCGTTATTATAAAGCTAATGCTTGTCAATAAAACAGCCTGCCAGATAGTTTTTGTGAAACGCTCCTGGTAAATATCGATAAGAGCTGCTGATTGCTTTTTAAAAAAGGTTGAATATTGCATGTGATATGGTTGTACGTAAAAATATCAATTATTCTTTTACAATCACCCCATCTTTCATCACCAACTTCACCATCTTCAAAGCTTTCATATCCTCAACCGGGTTACCATTAATGGCAACTAAATCTGCCAGGTATCCGGTCTTGATATTCCCCAAATCCTTCAATCCAAAAACTGAGGCGTTAACTGATGTTGCCGAGCGCAACACCTCCAACGGTTTCATGCCGTACTCGGCCATTAATATCATTTCCCGGGCATTATCGCCGTGGCCGAATACACCAACATCTCCGCCCATACAAATAGTAACACCGGCCTTTAATGCCTCGGTAAAAATGTAATGCTTTTGCTTTACTCCCGCGGGATCCGGGTCGATGCCCTTCTTCCAGCCTTTGTAGCCCGAAATTGATTCCGTAGCGTTGAGGGTTGGGCATAAAGCTATGCCTTTTTCTTTCATCAGCTTAAACAGTTCAGGTGTTCCGCCGTCGCCATGCTCAATGGTAGTTACGCCTGCCGCTATGGCCCGGCGCATGCCTTCGGTAGTTGACGAATGTACAGCAACCGTACGGCCGCTGCTTTTAGCTACCTGTACAGCTACCTTCAACTCTTCTTCAGTAAAAGTTGGGGCTGCGGTACTGTTTAACCCCCAGCGATAATCCACATAAATTTTCACTACATCTGCGCCATGGCCAATTTGCGACCGCACCACCCTGGTAATGCCATCAATACCATCAGCTTCTTCGCCGCCTTTAATTATGCTGGCTTCGGCCACTTCAGTTTTAGGGCCATAACTGCCGGTAGCCACAATTGCCCGGGTGGCCACCAACATCCTGGGGCCGGGGATTATGCCTTTTTCAATCGCAGTTTTCAATCCCACGTCATCATAGGCAGCGCCTTCGGTTCCCAGGTCACGCACGGTAGTAAAGCCGGCCATCAAAGTTGCACGGGCATGGTTAACCGCACGGGCGGTACGCTCGGCACGGCTTTCGCCAAGTACCTGGTCGTTCCAGGCAGTTTCATTATAGGGATGCAGGAAAAGGTGCGAGTGGCCTTCAATAAGGCCGGGCATCAGGGTTGTGCCTTTCAGGTCAATCACCTTAGCATTGGCAGGTATTTTTATGGTAGCGGGTTCTCCTGCTGCTTCGATACGATTACCGTTTACCAGTACCCACCAGCCCGCGTGCATCTGCTCACCGTCGAAAACACGGTCGGGTTTAAGTAATATATAGGTTTCAGTTTTTTGGGCAAATATGGGCAGGCAAAAAATGAGGAGTATTATTGTGGCTATTGTTTTCTTCATTATAAATAAAGATAGCTTACTTTATAGGATTGACACATTTTAAACCCGTAACCTTATCAAAATCAGAAACATTTCGTGTGTATAAAGTCAGGCCATTAACTAATGCTGTAGCAGCAATAATACTATCGCCCAACTTCAATCGATGAGATTTTCGAATCTGTATTGCGCAGTCAAATATTTCGGTCGAGGGGGCGATAATGGTGATAACGTCAAATATGTCAAGAAAATATTTTTCATCGTCTTTTTTCAAACCGTGAAATCCAAGGATCTCAACCCTTGATATTTCAGAAATACAGGAAAACTCATTAGTGATAGTCTCCCGTAAGTATTGATACTCAGATAAAAAAGAATAAATGAGAATATTGCTGTCGATTAATGAAATCATGATTAGGAAAACGGCAGATCACGATCCTCTCGCTGTTCGTTTTGCCAAGCTACAGCATCACCAAAGGGAGAGGGTGTTGACGCTTTAAAGTTTAAAATCCTTTCTTTTATAGCAGCTTTGTCGTTGCTATTACTGTCTGCATCTTTTTTTTCAACAATAACATTCAGCCTTTTCGCCAAAGCTATAATCTTAGCAATGCTTTGTTCATTATTAGATTTTAGTATCAGTTCCATGATTTTTTCTATTAGCCTCATTCAAAAATACAATTATTCAAACCCGATTACAAATGATTACTTTGCTATTCAATAAAAACAAGTTATAAAAGCGTAGTCGCCCAACTAAAAAATATTTCAAACCCCATGCAACCATTTGCCGCAGGTTACCATCTTACTTTTAAATGATGTTTTTGGAACCTAAATATACTATCGAACAATTGGTTGAACGCTGCAAAGCGGGCGAACGTAAGGCACAGGAATTGTTATACAAACAATTGGCGGGTAAAATGCTGGCCGTGTGTATGCGCTACGCTACTGATAGAATGGAGGCTGAAGACATGCTGCAAAACGGGTTTATAAAAGTATTTGGCAAAATGGCTGATTACCGGGCAGATGGATCATTTGAAGGTTGGGTAAGGCGCATCATGGTACACAGTTCTATTGAATACTATCGCAAGCACCACAAAATGATGCAGGTGGTTGATATAGACGAAGCAGGCACAGAGCCATCGGTTAACCCGATAGCTGCCGCCAATCTTGATGCCAAAGTGCTGATGGGGCTGATACAGCAACTGGCACCGGGTTACCGCATCGTATTTAACCTGTATGCTTTAGAAGGGTATGCACACAAAGAAATTGCCGAAATTGTAGGCATCACCGAAGGGGCATCAAAATCGCAGCTATCAAGGGCGAGAACGATATTAAAAGAACAAATTGCAAAAATGGAGAGCAAAAGCTATGGATATGCAGGATAAGGATTTGGACAAGCTATTTCAATCGGCATTAAACGACTACGAGATAGAACCATCTGCAAACGTGTGGACAGGGATTGCCGGCGAATTGGATGCAGGCAAACGCAAAAAGGTATGGCTGCCATACCTGAGTATTGCCGCAGCAGCGGTTTTAATGATAACCGCCGGTGTTTTATTTATCCCTAAAGAAGTAAAAACAATCAAAAAAGATGGGCTGGCAGGTGTCAGCCATCCGATACAACCAAAAACGGTTGCCGGGCCGATCCAGGCAACACAGCCCGAAACTGCTGCCGGTAAACAGCCCAAGGAAGCGGCGGCGGCCCCGGCTAACACTTTAGCGGCTATCAGCATACACAAACAGAATAAAAAAGCGGTTACAACAGCCCGGGTTACAGCCGCGCCTGCCAGGGATATTGCAAAGCCCGACGATCAGCAGCCGGTATTAGCATCGGCAACTAACAAGCAGGAAGTAAAAGTTACTGTACAGCCAGATACAGTTACCAGGATATTCCAAAAACATATTGACGAAACGCCGGCTTTTGCAAGTATTAAATCGCCCGTTGCCCCAACAGAAGTGGCAACTATTAAGCCAGCAACGCCGGCAAAAAAGCATAAGATCCGCAGTTTGGGCGATGTGTTTAATGTAATGATTGCCGCTGTTGATAAGCGCAAAGATAAGATCATTGAATTTAGCAATACCGATGAGGACGATGCCACCATTACCGGTGTAAACCTGGGCATCATTAAAGTAAAAAAAGAAAAATAAAATCTAAAGAAAAAATATATACCCGATAATATGAAACGCTTAATTTTAACGGCAATGCTATGCGTTGCAGCAAGCTACGGCTTTGCCCAAACCACCACAACTACCACAACCACTATAGTCGACTCGACCAAAACCGGTACAGATACCACTATTGTAACCAAAAAACATATCAAAGTTAAATTAGGGCTTGGTCGCGATGTGCCCTATGTATCTCCATATAGCAACGACAGCACAAAGGTACAAAGGACAAAAGCCCCCGGTTTTTCTTTCGGCATTACCTTTTCAAGGATCGACCTTGGCTTTGCTACCCTGGTTGACAACGGCAGCTTTACTTTATCTGAAAAAAATAAGTTCCTCAGTTATCGCCAGGCCAAAACAGCCAACTTTGGTTTTGATGTGGTGCAGTTTGGTTACCGTTTTAACAGCGCCTTTAAAATATATGTTTCGGGTGGGTTTGATTGGACCAACATTCGCCTGCGCCAGGATATTACCATACAACGTAATGCGCCTGTGTTAACTTTTTTGCCGGATAGCATCCACTTCAGCAAAAACCGTTTTTCGTCAAGCTATCTGCGCATCCCTTTATCATTCTACTATCGCAGTCATGAGGATAGCCGTGGTAACTACTTCCGCCTGGTTGTTGGGCCCGAGGTTGGCATCCTGCTCAACGGACGCGTAAAACAAATAAGCGAAGAACGCGGCAAGCAAAAATTTGATGACGATTACCATTTTGCCAAACTGCGCAAAGGCGCATTCATCCGCATGGGCTACGGCATCATGGGCATCTACGCCAAATACTATTTTAACGATATGTTTGAAAACAGCCCCGCCCAGGAAGGGTTGAGGAACTTCAGCTTCGGGTTGACGCTGGGATTTTAATGAAGTGGTGAGTGGTTGATTAAGTTGGATTGGGTTGATTAGGTTAGAATGAGTTAATTGAGTTAAAATAGGGTTATCAGGTAATATATTTATCCAGGATAATCAACTACTCAACCCAATCAACCACTTACTTAATCAACTTAATCCTACTATCTTTGCATTAATGTCAGACATCCCTTTTTTGCAGGCTATTGCAGTAAGTAAAATATATCCCGGTAAACAGGCGGCCGGTGTTAAAACTACAAATATCTCTATCCAACCCGGAAAAATAACGGCTATTATTGGCGAAAGCGGAAGCGGGAAAAGCACGCTGCTGCGATTATTATACGGTCTGCTTTCTCCTGATGAAGGCATTGTTAAGTTTAAAGGCGACCGCATTTGGGGTCCCGAAGAAAAACTGATTCCCGGCCACGATGCCATGAAAATGGTTACCCAACATACCGACGACCTGAACCTGTTTGCCAAAGTTTGGGATAACGTAGCGGCCATGCTGCCGGCAACCGACCTAAAGGCAAAAAAGGAAAAAACCGAGCAAATTTTAACACAGCTTAACATGCTCCACATGGCCGACAAACGGGTGGCCGACCTGAGTGGCGGCGAGAAGCAGCGCGTAGCCATTGCAAGGGCCATAATTACCCGCCCGCAGGTTTTATTACTGGATGAGCCGTTTAACCAGGTAGATACCTCCTTCAGGGAGGGTTTGCAACAGGACATCAGGCAAATTGTAAAAGAGCTTGGTATTACGGTGATCATGGTATCGCATGACCCGGCCGAGGTGCTATCTATGGCCGATGAACTGGTAGTGATAAAAAATGGTCAGATTGTGGAGCAAGGGCATCCAAAAATGTTGTATCAACACCCGCAGCATTTGTATACCGCCCAACTGTTAAGTAACTGTAATGTACTTAGCGCTGCCGACGCGCAGATTTGCGGTATCGAAACCATAAAAGAACATGTGGTAATTTATCCCGACTGGATAAGGATCAAACTGATCTCATCAACCAAAAGCTGGACAATAAAACAAATCCTTTTCCGTGGTTTTTATGAAGACCTGATACTCGAAAAAGAGGGCGTACTGCTCCGCGTATCAAACGGAGAACCCGATAGTTACAAAGAAGGAGATATGGTATCAGTTAGGTTTTGGAAGTGGCTGGAGTATTAGTGAACATCATGTGAGTCATCATATTCAGTAAATCGTTCCTGAAGCTGGATCCATTTCTTTTTGTCGGCAGCTGACCAAATCTCCGTTTTTTCCCAAATGCTACCATCGGGCCAAATTAGCCTTCCCTTTATTGCCCTATATTTTAAATCGTACACATCGTCAACATTTTTGAATGCCCACAATTTCCATTTTGTAATTTTAAAACTCCAATAAAGCCAGGCTCCCGTAAACCCCAATATAAAAACAATCAACGCTATCCACTGAGGAAAAGCGGAAAATGTTGTCAAATAATACGCAACGCCAAATCCGACTATCTGTATTGCGAAAACAGGGTAATTTATCATGCGTTGACCCTTTTTTTAACGCTTCATCAACAGTAACGGCTTCAGACATTGCTTAACAAGATTTATAGGCATCAAGTTAGCAATATCCTCGCTAAACTTAAACCACCACTTCAAAAAATTTACATTTACGGAATGTGATAAGAATACCTATCAGCGAAAGAAAAAGATAGGTAAAGGTATACAAATACGTAATTTGGGCCGGTGTGCCTCCGATGGCAAGCGTCATCATCAGTAAAAACCCCACAGGAATTGCCAAAACTGCAATAATTATAGGCACCAACATAAAAAAGTAAATGTTAATCCTTGTTAAAGTAAAGTAGTAGATAAAGTTAAACAGATAAGTTAAGCCTGTGCAGATGAATATATTCCATTCAAAATCGTCGCCCTTATGGTGGATAAACAACTCAAAACAATTGGCCCAAAAAAAGGCGAAGCCAGTCATTAAAGCGATGTAGGCGATAACCTCAAGAATGATCTTGTTTTTCAGCGACATAAATACAATTATACAATCGTATTTAAATATAAAAGAAATGCTTTTAGCTTATCGAAATTAATGGAAATCAATTCTCATTAATCAATATATCTTTAGCCATAATCATGGGCACGCTGATATATTTTTTCTCCATGTAGTTAATCACTTTTTCCAGGATATCGCGCGATTGCTGATCCATACTTTGTACTTCATCAGCAAAAACAGAATTGATGGCCGTGTTGCGGATCTCTTTTATCTTCTCGGGCACCTGGCGCATGGCCACTTCAATGCGGCGTTGTTTCAGTTGGGTTAAAAACTCGGCTATATTTTGTTCAATAATACCTTCGGCGTGTACCAGTTCGTGGTAGCGCTCCTGCAGGTTACGTTTGGCAACCTCGTTTAATGAATGTACTTCGATAAAGTTAACTGGAAATTGTTCTAAAACTTCGGGAGCGGTATCGTTAGGGATGGCCAAATCAACGATGGTTTTTTTGCCGGTTTCGCCATTAAGCAGCGATTGATAAATTTCGGTAGTGATGATAGGTTCAACTGCCGATGTGCAGGTGATAATGGCGTCGAAGCCTTTGTTGTATGTCTTAAGCGCCTCCAGGTCAAATGCCTCACCGTTTAAGTCTTTGGCCAGTTCAGCCGCCTTTGAAACAGTACGGTTAAAAACCGCGAAGTTGCTGAACTTATGCTTTTGAAGGTATTTAGATAAATTGCGGTTGGTTTCGCCGGCCCCGATAATCAATACACGGGCGTTTGAGCAAAGGTTTAAATCTTTAAGCTTACGATAAGCTAACGAGACAACCGAAATAGGATTTTTTGAAATATTGGTATGCGTATAAACTTCCTTGGCTGTTTTAACCACACAATTCATGATCATGCGCAGTCCATCGCCGGTAAGGCCTGCTTCTTTGCAGTGTTCGTAGGCTTTGCGTAGCTGGGCCAGTATCTCCTTTTCGCCAACTATCAAACTCTCTAACGAGCATGAAGTACGCAGCAGGTGTACCATAGCTTCCTGGTCTTCATAAATAGAAGCGCCATCCATGAAAGTGCTCAGGGAGTTTTCACACAGCTCGGTGTTAAAAGCTTCAATAAAACGTTTGGCAAAGTTCTTATCAACTACCTGTGGGGTAGTCATAACAAATTCCACACGGTTACATGTAGCCAGATAGAATATTTCCGGTATTCCAAATTGAGTTTTAACCTGTTGAAGCTTTTCAGTTAGATTTTCCTGGCAAACCACCAATCTTCCTATTTCCTTCAGTTCAATCTGTTTGTGTGTAAAAGCAATAACCTTTAAATACTTCAAAGCAGTTTTAAATTTGACCGAACAAAAATATCACTATATATGCGATGCAATGTCAACACTTTGTCAAACAGAAGTATTTAGAATGGTTATAAATTAGCCAAAATGACCGAAAAACCACATAAAAACTGCTCAAAACAATACATGGCAAAATTATGTATATTGAACAAATGCATTTATTAAAAAAGGTTAGCCTGTTCATACTGGTGGTTGGTTATGCATTTGCGGGCATAAATCATTTCATAAACCCCGAATCCTACATCCATATCATTCCGCATTATATACCCTTCCCGGTTTTAATGAACATTATTGCCGGGATAGCAGAAATATCATTTGCGCTTATGCTGATATGGCCCAAAACAAGGCATTGGACGGTATATGGTATTATGCTGATGCTGGCTGCGTTTTTACCGGTTCATATCCAAATGCTTATTGATGCGCCTTTTAAATTAGGTAACATAACCGTAACACCACTTTTTGCCTGGGGACGCTTAATTTTACAACCGGTATTGATGCTGTGGGTTTGGTGGCACCGCAAAAATTAACATCAAAGGCTTATCTTAAGGACAAAACAAATCACCGGGTTTTTTATTTAAGGATACAGCATCTTAAAAGTATAATATGGATTTGCAAAGTGTTGAAATGCGTAACCTGGAAGTACAGGATTACCAGGAACTAAAAAAATCGATGAAATCGGCATACATGGATATGGACGAGGATTATTGGGACGCCAATTCCATTAAGAAGCTCATCAAAATATTCCCCGAAGGGCAAATTTGTGTAACCGTGAACGATGTGGTGGTAGGTTGCGCGTTGGCCATCATTGTCGATTATCAAAAATTTGGCGATAACCATACCTACAAACAAATTACCGGCGATAGTACATTTAAAACCCATACCGATAAGGGCGATGTTTTATACGGAATAGATGTATTTATCCATCCAAAATACCGCGGCTTGCGCCTGGCCCGCCGCCTTTATGATGCCCGCAAAGCCCTGTGCGAAAAGCTGAACCTGAAAAGCATTATTGCAGGTGGCCGCATACCCAATTATCAAAAATTCCAGAACGATCTTACCCCCCGCCAGTATATTGATAAGGTAAAATATAAGGAGATATATGACCCTACCCTATCCTTCCAGTTGGCAAATGATTTTCACGTACGTAAAGTGTTGCGCAATTACCTGCCCGAGGATAGCCGCAGCAAGGGATTTGCTACGCTGATAGAGTGGAACAATGTGTATTACGAGGAAATAAGCACTGCTATTAACCAAAAAACTGTAGTGCGTATTGGCCTGGTACAGTGGCAGATGCGCCCGTACAATAACATTAGCGAACTGTTAAAACATGCCGAATATTTTGTAGATGCGGTAAGCGATTACCAGGCAGATTTTATACTGTTCCCCGAGTTATTCGGCACTCCATTGATGGCCGATTACAACCACATGGACAGTGCCAAAGCCATGCGCGAACTGGCCAAATATACCCAGCCCATCATCGAAGAATTTTCAAAGCTGGCGGTATCATACAATGTAAACATTGTAGCAGGCAGTATGCCTACCATTTTTGAAGATTCGTTATACAATGTATCGTACCTGTTCAGGCGCAATGGCAGCATGGAAGAGGTTTATAAAATTCACCCTACCCCATCCGAGATCAGTTCATGGGGTATTCGTGGCGGCGACGAGGTTAGAGTATTTGAAACCGACGCCGGCAAAATAGGCATCCTGATTTGTTACGATGTGGAGTTCCCGGAGTTATCGCGGATACTGGCCAGCCAGGACATGCAGATCCTGTTTGTACCATTTTTAACCGATACCCAAAACGGCTATAACCGGGTTAAGTTTTGCTCGCAGGCGCGGGCCGTCGAAAATGAATGTTATGTGGCCATAGCGGGCTGCGTGGGCAACCTGCCCAATGTAAATAATATGGGCATCAGCTACGCACAGTCGGCGGTATTTACGCCGTCGGATTTTGGCTTCCCTACCAACGGAATTCAATCTGAAGCCACGCCAAACAGCGAGATGATTGTAATAGCCGACGTAGACCTTTCACTACTGGATGAACTGCATGAATACGGCAGCGTACAAAATTTGAAAGACCGCCGGACCGATTTGTATAATATTACTTTTAACGGGAAAAAAGTATAGTTTTAACCCCATGATCCGTAAAGATAATTATACACTCCCCGGCGCTAAAGGCCGGCCCATGCTGATAGACGTAACTTACAATGACGCTTTTAAAAACGCGCCTGTAGTTATCTTTGCACATGGCTTTAAAGGTTTTAAAGACTGGGGAACGCATAATTTAGTGGCCGGCTACTTTGCCAATGCCGGGTTTAAATACCTTAAATTCAATTTTTCGCACAATGGCACTACACCCGACAGCCCGCTTGATTTTACCGACCTGATAGCTTTTAGCGATAATACATTTTCGATAGAGTTGGAAGATTTGGATACCATTATTGATTTTGCCTGCAGCGGATCGGGCATGGCAGCGGCCAGTGGGGTTTACCTTATTGGCCACAGCATGGGCGGCGGTATCAGCATCATTAAATCGGCAGAGGATAGCCGGATAAAAAAGCTGGTTACCATGGCGTCTATATCAAGCTTTTATAACCTTTGGCCCGAAGAAATAGAAATACAATGGCGTTTGCAGGGCATTATTTACATGCCCAATAAACGTACAGGCCAACAAATGCCCTTAAAATCTACCCTGCTGGGCGATTTGGATAAGCATCCTAAACGCCTGGATATATTGGCACAGGCAGTAAAAGTTAAGCAGCCCTGGCTATTGATGCACGGCGATGCAGATCCCACCGTTCCGTTAAGCCATGCCGAAGAATTGTATGCAGCACATCCCGATGCTGAGTTTTTTATTTTGCCTGCCTGCGACCATACTTTTGGCGGTGTCCATCCTTATTTAAGCGATGTTTTGCCTGCATCGCTAATTGCATTTTGCGATACAACAATATCATTTTTAAGTAAATAAAACCGGCAGCAACAATCTATCGTAACTTTTTTGTGTTAAAGTTATCACACCCCGTATAAGTACTATTATTGTTTCCATGAGTTTAGAAGGATCCCGCAAAAAGGCAAAAAAATACATCAACGTTATCCCTACCGACGAGGCAGGTTTTGGAAAAATGATTCCCATTTTACGCGAGTATATGGGCAATAAAGCCGAGAACTCTCCAAAAAAACCGATAGGTCCGTTTAAAACCGACGTTACAATTTATAACGACGCGCCGGAAAGCGGCCTGCGCATTACCTGGGTTGGCCACTCCAGCATATTGATTGAAATAGATGGCAAACGTATCCTTACCGACCCGGTTTGGGGCGATAGGGCGTCATTTTCCAAATATTTTGGGCCGAAGCGCTTTTTTAAACCGGCCGTTGCATTACAAGATTTGCCACCACTGGATGCGGTGCTGCTTTCGCATGACCATTACGACCACCTGGATAAGGATACGATTAAATTTTTTGCAGGAACCGATATCCCTTTTTACTGTTCGGTTGGTGTAGGCCAATATCTTGAAAAATGGGGCATATTTAAGAATTTTGTATTTGAGATGGATTGGGGCGATAGCGTGTTGATAGGGAACCAGGTTGTTGTTACCTCTACCCCATCAAGGCATTTTTCGGGCCGGGGCGTGGTAAACCGTAACGAAACGCTTTGGGCAAGCTTTGTAATAAAAGGCCCAAAACATAATATTTATTTTGGAGCCGACTCTGGCTGGTCGCCCAGTTTTGCAGAGATTGGCAAGGCCTTTGGCCCGTTTGATTTAACGATGCTTGAGGTAGGCGCCTACGGCAAATACTGGCCGGATATCCATATGGGTCCCGATCATGCTACAAATGCCCACATAGCCCTAAAAGGCAAGCTCATGATGCCTATACACTACGGCACGTTTAACCTGGCGCCACACGCCTGGTACGAGCCGGTTGAACGTTTGGAAAAATTTGCCAAAGATAAAAAGATAGACCTTTTTGTACCCGAACCGGGTAAGCCCACCGAAGTTAAAGGCCCTTATAATTCGGCCTGGTGGAAAAAGTTTATGTAGCACCCAGGAAAGCGATTTAAAAATTCAAACAAAAGCTGGTTTTACGAAACCGGCTTTTGAGGTTTATAGCCCGTCGGTACGTCGCTAATTCAGGGATCTATCCAATATATTTTTCTTGAACAAACTGCAAAATTCATCTTCCATATCGTAACTTCATGCAACAAACAACCAGGTTATGCTTCACCCCGCCGATATCCTACATACGCTTGATCACAGCAATGCTATTAGTTATAACTATTTCATAACGCTAAGCCACCCGTATATTTTCCTTATCGACAGCAGGCTGAACATCTTCCGTGGAGATAATGACGAGTGGGCAGTAGCAGCCGAAGTACTTGGTTACAATCCGAGGGGTACATATATCACTTCCGAACTTTTTTACTTTGGCAACTGCCTTATCAACCTTGAAAACTACGATGGCCATTCTGTTAATACCTATAGGAATTATCCCATCGACGATAAATCTTTTGACTCAACCACCGACATTGAAGCACTGCTCCCGGATGCCGACTTCTGGATTGTACGAGGCGAAAAAGTTCCGCTTTCATTCAACAAGGCAGATTACGATAAAGCAGGGATAACCCTGGCCGAATACGAGCCCGATGAAATACAAATAATAGAGGCCGCACGTTTGGCAGTAATTGATCACGCCCACCTTTTTAGGGCTACTGATGAGGAGCTATACAAATCAATCCCGCCCGGTCTTAAAAAAATATTGGTGCTTGATGAGTGGTACCATAAAGAGTTTACCCAAACGCGGTCTCCTTTTGACTCTGCCGAAAGGCTTAGCATGTTCGATCTCACGCAGGAATTTATTCAAAACATGATCAGGGAGCATCAGGAAAAAACAGCCCGGTTTAATATGGAAGAGTGGGAAAATAACCGCCCCGGCAGTTACGAAACATGGCAACAATTGGCGGCAGTAATTGCTACCGGCGATATTTCTTTATACCAACCAACCATCGCACCAAATTCGCATTGGAAAAACTGGCCGGAATCCGGCGCCCTGTAAGGCTATATACCTGTCATCATCTACAAATTGTATAGGCACATGCGCTTGCAGTTTTGCCAGCTTATTAAGCTATATTTAGCTCCATTAAACACCTGGCAATATCCAATTACCTATGCAAGCTACAACTATTGACGAAATTATAACACAACTGGAAACCATCATTGCCGATGCCATACAAACCGGCAGCCGGGCCGGGTATTTTGCTGCCCTGTACCACAAAGTAACCTGTAAAGTAAAGGAGGGAATATTGGCCGGCGAGTTTGAGGATGGCAAAAGAATGGAGCAACTGGATGTTACTTTTGCAAGCCGATATATTACGGCCTATCGTCAATGGCAGCAAAAACAGCAGCCCTCGGCATCGTGGGCGCTTGCTTTCGGCATATTTGATAAACCCCGAAAAATGGTACTGCAACACTTGCTTATCGGCATGAACGCGCATATTAACCTTGATTTGGGTATTGCAGTTGTTGAAACCGCGCAGGCTTTTAACCAACCACTGGCCCAGGTGCATAACGATTTTAATGCCATTAACACCATTTTATCTGCCCTCACTTATGAGGTTATTACCGAGCTAAACCAGGTATCCCCATTAATGTCCTTAGCCGGTTTGCACGCGCAGAACAACTCCATCCTTATTCAATTTGCGCTTGGCAACGCCCGCGACGGCGCCTGGTGTTTTGCCGAAGAGCTTTACACACGAACAGGGCAGGATTACATTAACCAGATAACCAGCCGCGATGCCGATATCAACAAACTTGGCCTGGGCATTGTAGCCCCGGTAGGTTTGTTAAGCTTTACGGTTTGGATAATCCATTTATTTGAGTGGAGAAATCCATCAAAAATAACCACCGTACTAAATGAGTATAAAAAGGCTTATTTGAAAGTGAACTGATTGTTAAGGTAAATGACTTATCGTCTGTAATTTCCCGCAATACGCAGCTGCAACAAATTCCTTATCTTTGCGGCACAATGCAATTAACAGGAGAGAAAACAGCGGTTTGGGAAAAGGGTTATAACAATTACGGCCCCTGGCTTAAAGAAAAATATAAAGGCCACCGGGTATTTAAAGTAATTGTTGATGGCGGCTTTACCTGCCCCAATCGCGATGGTAGCAAGGGCTATGGCGGCTGTACCTATTGCAATGTTGATTCGTTTACCCCATCGGTTAGCCGCAATGCCCCTACGGTACGCCAGCAGGTGATAGAAGGCATGGAACGTGCCCGCAAAGGCAATAAGGCCGATAAATTCATCATCTACTTTCAGCCCAACACCAATACCTATGCCCCCACGCATTATTTAAAAATGATGTACGATGAGGCGCTGAGCTACGGCACCGAAGATATTGTTGGCCTGAGCGTTGGCACACGCCCCGACTGTATTGATGCCGAAAAAATTGCCCTGCTGGAAAGTTACACCGATAGGTTTGACGTTGACCTTGAAATGGGCATGGAATCGATATACAACGAAACCCTGGGCCAGATAAACCGTGGCTGCGATCACGAGGAATTGGTAAAAGCCCTTAAACTGGTTGAGAACAGCAAACTGGATATTTGTGTGCACACCATTTTTGGTTTCCCCTGGGAAACACATGAAATGATGCTTAAATATGCCGATGAGATAAATCGTTTTCCGCAGATAAAATTTGTAAAATTCCATCACCTGCATATTGTAGAAGGATCGGTAATGGGTGTAAAATACAAACGCGAACCGTTTAAACTATTTGGCATTGACGAATATGCCGACTTTTTATGCGAACTACTTCCCCGCGTTCGCCCCGATATCGTGATCCAGCGCCTGTTTGGCTTAAGCGACCGCGAACTGCTGATAGCACCAAACTGGGGCTTAAAAAAATCGGAGATCCAATATTATATTGATCAAAGAATACTGAGCCGTGGTGTGGTACAGGGAAGTGCGTTGGTTTAATCCTTTTCACGATAGCAACACCAAACTCATTGCTATTTATGGTAGTAAAACTTATACATCCTGCGCATCTTTTTGTTGATATAAAAAATCATGGTATACAAAGTGCCGTCTGTGTTATATATTAATTTTTCGGTGTACTTGGTTTTCTGCAAACCAACAACGTCAAACCCTATTATTTCAGTGCATTGATTATAGCGGTTAAATTTGTAGGTGCACCAATAATCCTCATCTTTTCCAGGTACAATTTTAGATATATTGATAATTTTATCTCCCTGCTCTGTTGTATCTGTGTTCATCTTATAGCTAAAGTCAGGCGTATTTTGTTTGTAGAAGTAGTCTATCACTTCCAGGTTATTATCTTCATTGTAACTGGCCATATTGGATACATATGTAGGTAAATTATTAGTCGTCTTTGTAATCCGGTAAAGGCGTCCCTTAGCATCATAATCTCTTTTATCACGGTTTACAAACAATGTATCCTGATTATAACTTACATGATATTGCAATCTGCCTATGCTATCATAAGCAAACTCATGAGTCATGTTTAAACTTCTGGGATACAACTTTCGCTTAGGGTATTCGTATTCAATCTTTTTGCTAATCAAGCCAAAATCATAGTAAAAATACATGTATTTCTCGTCCAAATAATTTTCTTTATCAAAGTGAACCTGGTCGGTAAGATGCCCTTCATTGTTATAATTGAAATTTATGGCTCCCATATAAGTAGAATCAGCAATACCATGGCCGTTCAGTTTATATTCATACTTAACTCTACGTACAACCTTGTTTGCTATAATAAATTTATTCGGAAAATTATCAATGCCTAAAAATTGTTCTATGATTTCCTGCCCCCGCAGGTTATTAAAACAAAAAAGCAAAAGCAACGATGGTAATAGTTTGCGCATAAAGTCTAGTAAGCAACTAAAATATAAAATATTTTCAATTTGCAACATTGCGATAGCTATTTTGGCGTGGATAACAAATAGACGTGCCTGTTATATTCCTGTTTGGTACCAGTTTTGTTAACCGATAGTTGAAAAATTCCATCGAAAATTTCTAACTTAGATACGTTTTGTCACAGAGAGCGCAACAAAATTATATTCCAGCACTAACCGGTGTACGCGCAATGGCTGCCTACCTGGTTTTTATATCGCACTTTGCGTATGTATTTGATGAAAAATTTCCTCACTCTGTGCAACGCTTTTTTAACGAGTTCCACATTGGGGTTACAATTTTCTTTGTATTATCGGGTTTTTTAATTGCTTTCAGGTATTTTGATAGTTTTAAACTTACCAAAGACTGGTTTAAGCAGTACCTTAAAAACAGGGTTGCACGCATATACCCCATGTATGCCATTTTAACCATCGGCGCTTTCATTGCCTTTTATTTTACCAACAATCAAATTGTTACTGCCGGGCATAACCCTATAGCCATGTTCCTGATGAACATTGTTTTTTTGCGGGGCTTTTTTGATCAGCTTAAATTTACCGGCGTAGCGCAGGGCTGGTCGTTAACGGTTGAAGAATGCTTTTACTTTTCGGCGCCTTTCATTTTCCTGATAGCTACCAAATACAAAAAGTTTTATATCCAGCCCATTGCTGTTACCGGTCTGGGCGTTGTACTTGTATTAATATTTAGCCATGTTAACTGGTATGGCTTTTTTGGCAACTTCACTTTCATGATGTTGTATACCTTTTTGGGCCGGTGCTTTGAGTTTTTTGCGGGCATACAGCTTGCCCTTATTGTACGCAGACAAAAACCGGATGGTAACAGCAAAAAGAAACTCACCTACCTGGGCTTTATCCTGATTTTCGTTTGCGTATGGATCATGTCGGTGCTACCTATTCCTCAGGGACAGGAGGCCGGCCTGCATAACCCGTTGGGCATTATCACCAACAACTACCTGCTGGCTTTATCAATTACGTTGTTTTTTTATGGTATACTTACCGAGACAACCTTGCTGAAAAAGATCCTGGCCACCCCGTTTGTGGAACTGCTGGGCAAAAGCTCTTATATATTTTACCTGGTACACCTGGGTTACATGTACAACTTTTTACATTTTGGCTTTAACTGGCTTAATGATTATACTTTTGCACTTTATGATAAATGGGGGGTGGAGTGGCATTCGCCATTTGAGTACGATAGTTTAAACCTTGTGTATGCTTTTATCGTTTTAAACATAATTTCAATCACTTTATTCAAACTAATAGAGGAACCTTTAAACCATTATATCCGTAAATCAGATTTTCTGATTAAAAACAAATCGCGTAAGCCCGAAAATGAACCGGAAAACATCAATGCTTAGTGAATATATTATGGTGCGTAAATTAAAAAGATACTTGATATTAATCGGGGCGTTATTAGCTTTTCAGCAGGTATTTGCGCAGCACGATTCCCCTGTTAACCCTAAAAAAGAAGATGAGGAAAGCGTATCAACCATATTAAATATTAATAACAAAGAGGGTATATTTAATTCGGTTGCATCATTCACCTTCGACGTAAAAAACACCTATGATACCCAACAGGAAGGCACCGTATCATACCTTATTACCGACGAAAAGGGTGTAAAGGTTAAAGCCCTTTCAAAACCCGTAAAAATTGCCAAAAAAAGCGCGGAGCACTACAGCTTTGAAATCCCCGCGCTTAAAACCGGGTTTTATAAGCTTAATATGATGATCAACGTATCTGATTATGACGATACCACCCGCCGGGCCTTTGGTATCAGGGCCGACGAGATTAAATCTGCATTTGCAAAACCTGCTGATTTTGATAGCTTTTGGGCGAATGCCAAAGCCGAACTGGCTAAAGTAAAACCACAATTTAAGGTAACTGAGGATCCATCACAAAATACTGATAACCGCAGGGTTTTCCTCATCGAAATGAAATCGTTGGATAACCTGACTATCCGCGGCTGGATGACCGTTCCTAAAAACAGTAACAAAAACAAACAATTTTCGGTACTTTTAGGGTTACCGGGCTACCAGGTGAGTTTGAAACCTATTGTAGGGCGCGACGATGACCTCGTGATCATCACCCTGAATACCAGGGGCCAGGGCAATAGCCGCGATGTTATACATACCGAACGCGATGCCTTCATATCATACAATATTGAAGACAGGGATAAATATGTGATGCGGGGCGTAATTATGGATTGTGTACGTGCGGTTGATTTTATTTACTCGCGTAAGGAGTTAAGGCACGATCAAATCCTGGCTACCGGCGGCAGTATGGGCGGCTACCTGGCTATTGCTCTTGCAGCATTGGATAACCGGGTAACCATATGCTCGGCCCAAAACCCTATCCTGAGCGATGTGCACAATTTGGTTGGTACCGTTGAATGGCCAATAAAAGATATCAGGAAATATGTTGCCGGCAAACCTGGTGTAACATTTGAGCAGGTTTTGCATAACATGGAATACTACGATACAAAAAACTTTGCAACTGATATTAAGTGCCCTATTCTGTTGGGTTTGGGTTTGCTTGATCCCTATGTGCCGCCGGGCAACGGCTTTGCGGTTTACAACTCGCTAAATACCAATAAAAAAGTTATGGTATTTAAAGACCTGGGACACGAGGTGAGCCAAAAATATAAGGATTACGAGGGTGCCTGGATGCGCGATACCTTTGGATTATTTTAAAGATATACCTATGGATAAAAACACAACCCTTAACAAAAAGCTACTTAAATACCTGCTTGCAGTGGCAATACTAATAGCTTTTGCGCCACGCAACGGCTATGCCGATGGCTTTCCGGTAAGGCCGGGACGGTTTATTTTATCGCCGTCGGTAAGTTACTTTTTTGCTAACAAACAATTCGATTCAACAAGCCACCGGCGGGCATTTGATGATAACGGGCGTTTTCATTCTGTAAGTTACGCGTTTTATAGCGAATATGGCATCAGCAGAAAGTTTACCCTATCTGCCCTGGTACCCTATTCCATGAACTACTTTAGTACCGATAGCCTAACCCATGCCATCACCACATCGGGTTTACAGGATATTGAAATCGGCCTGAAATATTACCTGGCCAACATCAATTACAAATACTATTTCAGTATAAAAGCCACCGGTATAATCCCTACCTACCGCAATAATGCAAGCCTGGGCTATGGATACTATGGATCGGAACTTAAGCTTGCCTTTGCCGGCAGCGGGCATTTGTTTGGCAAACAAAGCTATTTTGTTGCCGAAAATGCCATTCGCGAATATTTTGGAAGCGAATCGGTTTTCCAGGACAGGTATAACCTAACCTTTGGTTTAACACTCGACAAAAAATTCAAGGAGCAGCTTTCGATAAGTATTGGCGGCTTTTACGCCACCAGCAATAATTCATTTATAAATCCTAACCCACTTATTTCGGCCAATCCTAATACCAGTAAAAACTTTGCGTTTAACCAGGTATCGGCAAGCTACGGGCATGCATTTACTAAAAACTTATCGCTGTTTTTAACCGGTGGAACTTTTATCACCGGCCGCAATACAGGTGCAGGAACAAGCCTTTCGGCATCGTTGAATTACAGGTTAGATACCCGGTAGTATAATATATATTTGATACGAATTATGAACAGCCTAAAATCCATTATCCTGGTGTTACAACTCGCCATATTGTTAATAATGGGCAGCGCGAATGCTAAAACAACTGTTCATAGGGCCGATCAGGAAGTATCAACCACGCTTATTGCGGGCAGTAAAGATGCCATTTTTAGCGGCCAGGCCAGTTATACCTTTACGGTAAAAAATGCTACCGATGCACCACAAACAGGTACCGTATCTT
Source organism: Mucilaginibacter sp. P4_C11 (assembly GCF_056402115.1). Lineage (NCBI taxonomy): Bacteria > Pseudomonadati > Bacteroidota > Sphingobacteriia > Sphingobacteriales > Sphingobacteriaceae > Mucilaginibacter > Mucilaginibacter sp. P4_C11. The sequence goes on from NZ_JBFUIA010000024.1 coordinate 83,238, forward strand.
ACATAGCCCTTACGCCAGCCGGGGTTACAGTTGCAAAAGAAAGCAGGAAAGTAAGCCTGTCCAAACACAGCAACACCAGCTTCGATTTTACCATACCCGAGCAAAAACCGGGATTTTACAAGATCAATTTTATGATCAATGTATCTGATTATGACGATACAACACGTCGTGTGTTTGGCATCCGCCCGGAAGAGATCCAATCACAGCATGGCCGCCCTGCTGATTTTGACAGTTTTTGGCAAACTACCAAAAGCGAATTAGCTGCGGTTAATCCGCAATTCAAGATGACCGAAAAAGCCGATCAGGAAACAGAAAACCGCAAGGTTTACTTAATAGAGATGCGCTCGCTGGACAATATCACTGTTCGCGGCTGGCTAACAATCCCTAAAACCACTATCAAGAACAGGCGTTTTACCACCCTTTTAGCATTGCCGGGCTACCAGGTTGATTTAAAACCCATGTTAGGTGAGGATGATGATATTGCCATTATTACCCTTAACGTACGTGGCCAGGGCAACAGCCGCGATGTAATTCATCCTAAAAGACCTGATTATATTAGCCTGAATGCTGAGGATAAAAACAAATACGTTCTCCGTGGAGCCATTATGGATTGTATCCGCGCCATTGATTTCATCTATTCGCGGCCCGAGCTTGACCCTAAACGTATTGAGGTATCCGGTGGCAGCCTGGGCGGTTTCTTTGCCGCTGCGGTAGCGGGGTTGGATAATCGAGTGCAACTCATCTCATCACAAAATCCTATCCTGAGTGATATCCGCAACCTTGCCGACCAGGAAGACTGGCCTATGTACGATTTACACAAATATGCAGGCGAAAAAGGGGTTAAATTTGATAAGGTATTAGACAACCTGGATTACTTCGACATCAAAAACTTTGCGCAAAACATTCAAACCCCCATCCTGCTGGGTATCGGTTTGCTCGACCACCTGGCCCCCCCTAACAACGAATATGCTTTTTACAACCTCATCCCCGGCAAGTACCGCAGGATAATGGTTTTTAAAGACCTTGGCCACGAAGTAGCCACAACCTATGTGCTGAAAGATGGCCACATGATGCGGGATAAGTTTGGCTTGTTTTAGCATGCTGCCGAGGGTTACGCTTCGCTAAACCCGCGGCAGCATGCTAAACAACATTACAGCAAATCCTTCAGATGCTTGTAGTTGGCCTTAACGGTGTCCAATACCTCATCCATATGGCCGTTAAGCATTAATTTGGTCATGGAAACCGCCATGCCTGCAACCTGTTTCAGTTCAATTTTCGGCGGCATGGCCAGGGCGTTAGGGTCGGTAAAAACGTTTAACAACGCGGGGCCGTCAAAAGCAAGGGCATCACTTATAGCCTGTCTTACATCGCCGGGCTCGGTAACGGTAAAGCCCTTAATGCCCATAGCCTGGGCAACCAGTGCAAAATCGGGGTTGTACATATCGGTTTGCCAATCGGGCAGGCCGGCAACTTCCATCTCCAGCTTTACCATGCCCAATGAGCGGTTATTGAAAACAATGATTTTAACAGGCAATTTGTATTGAACAATGGTTGCCAGATCGCCTAAAAGCATCGAAAGGCCGCCGTCGCCGCAAAGGGCTATCACCTGCTGCCCTGGCCGCGCAAGCGCCGCGCCTATAGCCTGGGGCATGGCATTGGCCATCGAGCCGTGGTTAAAGGAGCCTATCATTTTACGCCTGCCGGTAGCATTAATATAACGCGAACCCCACACGCATGACATGCCCGTATCTACTGTAAAAATCGCATCCTCGGCGGCAAGTTTATCCAGTACATGAGCCACAAATTCTGGGTGAATTTTATCGGTTTCGCCGCTATCGTCAACATAGGTTTGCATTTTGTCTTTTACATCGGCATACACTTTTAGCTGGGCCTGCAAAAAGCTGTCATCTTGTTTTTGGGTGATGAGTGGCATCAACGCTGTCAATGTATCTTTCACAGTTCCGCATAAACCAATATCAACTTTGGCGCGGCGGCCAAGCCGTTCGGGCTTAATATCTACCTGCACTATTTTACAATCTGCAGGCATAAAAGGTGTATACGGAAAATCGGTACCCAGCAGGATCAGCAGGTCGCACTCATGCATACTGTGGTAAGCCGATGGCAGGCCAAGCAGGCCCGTCATGCCCACTTCGTTAGGATTATCATACTGGATATCCATTTTAGCACGAAACGAATAGGCTACCGTAGCATTCAGTTTTTGCGATAACTCCACTACTTCGTCATGCGCATCGGCGGCACCGATACCGCAAAATATGGTGATCTTATTATAACGGTTAGCCAATGCGGCGAACTCTTGTAAGTCGGCATCTGTGGGTCGGATAAGCGGGATAGTGTTAAAGTTTTGAGTTGATGTTTCTATTTCAACGGCATCCATTCCGGATAAATCTCCCGGCAGACCAATTACGGCAACCCCCTTTTGATGCAAGGCGCTTTGGATGCCGGCCTGCAGCATGCGCGGCAATTGTTTTGGTGTGGTGGCTATCTGGTTATAATAACTGCAATCATCAAATAGCTTAGTGGTATTGGTTTCCTGGAAATAGTTTGTACCAAACTCAAAGCTTGCAATTGTTGATGCAATGGCTATAACCGGCGCACCAGAGCGGTGGGCATCATACAACCCATTGATTAAATGCACATGACCCGGTCCGCTGCTGCCGGCGCAGCAGGCAAGTCCGTTTAGTTGTGCTTCGGCACCTGCGGCATAGGCACCGGCTTCCTCGTGCCTAACGTGAACCCACTGAATACTGCCTTCGCGCCTTACGGCATCATTTACTTCGTTAAGGCTATCGCCTGTTACCGCGTAAATTCTTTTGATGCCGGCATCTACCAACATCTGCACCAATTGGTCTGCAACTTTTTTTGCCATGGTAATTTTGATTATCTCCGTATAGCTTAACCAAATTACAGGGCAAGGGTTTGCAATTTATCCGTTATTGCTGATAAAATATTTTACACGGCCATCAGGCTTTTTGCTTATAAGTGGCCGAAACGTTTTTCAACATATCAATGATCTCGTTCAGCTTCATCGGCTTGGCAATGTAGTTATCCATGCCGGCTTGCAGGCATATTTCTTTATCCTCGGCCATAGCATTTGCCGTCATAGCAATAATATAGGGTTGCGGCCTGTTGTTTTTTCTGATGTTGGCGGTTGCTTCCAATCCATCCATCCCCGGCATTTGTATGTCCATCAATACTACATCAAAATCATTTTTTTCCATTTCAGTCAAAACTTCAAAACCATTTTGAACCATTTCTGGTACGTAACCCAGCTTATTTAAAATGCGCTGTATCAATTTCTGATTTATAGGGTTATCTTCTGCAACAAGTATCTTAAGCGGGTTTTGCACCGCAAAATCAACCGAAAGCATCTGTTTGCTTTTATCTTCAGGCAACGGGGTGTTATTATTTAAGTTTAACGCTATTTGCAGGCTGTTAAATAAGTACTGCTGCTTAGCGGGCTTTATTAAAATAGCAGTAAACAATCCCGGAAACTTTTTCCTGCTCTCGTCGCCTATTGAACTAAGCATAATAACCGGTATTAATTCACTAATGCTCTTTATTGATTTGGTTAAGCCAACGCCGTCCATCCCGGGCATTTCCATATCGGTAATAACCAGTTGTATACTGCTATCTGTTATCAATTGGTTAAGGGCTTCTTTACCCGAAGTAGTTGCAGTAACTTTCATCTCCCAGTTTTCAAGCTGGTTTTTTAAAATTTTGAGGTTGGTTTTATTATCATCTACAATCAATACATGCACCCCCGTAAAACCCACGGTAGTATACATATCGTCGCGGGGCGCTTTGGCATTACTTACCCCGGCGTTAATAGTAAAGTTAAAAACCGAGCCTTCTGAAGGCAGGCTTTGAACCCATATCTCGCCGCCCATAAACTCAACAAGCTTTTTACTAATTACCAAACCAAGCCCGGTACCGCCATATTTTCGGGTGGTTGAAGAATCTACCTGGCTAAAAGGCTTAAATAAATTTGATAACTTGTTTTCAGGAACGCCAATACCGGTGTCCTTAACACTAAAGCCTATCAGTATATTACCGTCATGAGGTTTTGATGCAGCAAACACCCTTATGAATATTTCTCCCTTCTCGGTAAACTTTATGGCGTTACTTACAAGGTTTATCAAAACCTGTTTAAGCCTAAGCTCGTCGCCCACAATACATGCCGGTACATCCGTATCTATTTCGTAAATTAAATCAATATGTTTTTCGGCAATTTTGGTCGAGAACACATCCACCACATTTTCTATGCTTTTACGAAGCACAAAATCCTCATGTTCAATTTCAATTTTCCCTGATTCTATTTTAGAAAAATCAAGGATGTCATTAATCACATTCAGCAAGCTCTCGCCGCAATTGATAATCGTATCGGTATACTCGCGCTGCTCGCTGTCAAGGTTGGTTTCGGCCAGTAATGATCCCATTCCTATAACACCATTCATTGGCGTGCGTATCTCATGGCTCATGGTGGCCAAAAAAGTACTTTTTGCCAGGTTAGCTTTTTCGGCTTCTTCGCGGGCCAAATGTTCCTGGTGTTTTTGTTCGGTAAGCAGCTGGTTAAGCACTGTCAGGTCATCGGCCTGCTCAAGCAGTTTATCTGATTTTATAGTCAATTCGGTATTTAACGAATGTAATTCTTCTGATTGCGCCTGTAGTTCTTCGGCCTGCGCCTGTAGTGCTTCTGATTGCGTTTGCAGTTCTTCGGCTTTATTGGCAATATCGGCAGTCCGTTCTTTAACCTGCTTTTCAAGCGCTATTTTTTGCTTGCTGATACCATCGATACGGTGGCGGTAATAGGAATAAATGCCAACGATAAAGGTTAGCACAGCCAAAATACGGAACCAAAGCGTTTGCCAGTACGGAGGGGTAATAATAATTTGAACCGAAGCAGTTTTGGGGTTCCAAAAGCCATCGTTGTTTGACGCTTTTACCCTGAATGTATAAGTACCCGGATCAAGATTGGTATAGGTAGCTCTTTTTGTGGCATCGGCAGTTGTCCAGCTTGTATCAAACCCTTCCAACTTGTAGGCATAGCTGTTATTTTCGGGTATTACATAATTCAGCCCGTTAAATTCAAACGTAAGCGATGTTTGTTTGTAGTTTAATTGCAGTTGCCTGGTTAAAGAAATATCGGTTTTCAATATCGAATCCTTTTCACCCGGAACGATGGTTTTATTAAAAATTTGAAGCCCTGTAATAAAAACAGGCGGAAGAAAGGTGTTGATTTTGATGTTTTTAGGATAAAAAGTAGTAAGCCCTTTTGTACCGCCAAAAAACATTTCGCCATCTTTTGCCCTTAAAAACGAATTGGATTCAAATTCAATCCCCTGCAGCCCATCATGAATATTAAATTTTTTATAGGTGTGCTTATCCGGGTTAAACATAGACAAGCCGTCATTAGCCGACACCCATAGGTTGCCAAATTCATCTTCGGTTATACCCTTAATCACATCATCAAGCAGCTCTGGCTGTTGGCTGTAAGGAGCAAATGCGTTTTTTTTCACATCAAAAAGATACAAGCCCGTTTGACCGATCCACAAGCGTCCTTTATGATCGGTAAATATTACCCTGATATCGGGCTTCTTGGCCGATCCATTAAAATAATGCGAGAACCGCCTGGTTTTTAAATTATAGCAGTTTAACCCGCCGTCGTCGCCGCCAAACCAAACATTGCCGGCTTTATCCTGGTTAATCACAAAAACGTTATTGCCTAAAAAACTGGTAACGCCATCAGGGTCTTTGGTAACACGCCTGAATTGGTGGGTTTTAGCATCCAGCAGGTTAAGCCCCCCGCCAAAAGTGCCTACCCACAGGTTACCCTCGCTATCCTGGAAGGTTTTAAATACCATATCCGAGCTAATGGTTGTTGTGTCATTCGGATTATTTTTAAAACGAGTGAACCTGGTGCTCCCCGGGCGGAGCCGGTTTAGCCCGCCGGCCCAGGTACTTATCCATAGGTTTTTATCGCGGTCTTCGGTAATATCAAGCACAGCATCCGACCCAATGCTGGCCGGGTCGGCCTCGTTGTATCTGAAATGTTTAAACGATGCTTTCTCCCGGTTAAAAAGATTTAGCCCGCCCCCATCGGTACCAATCCAGATATTACCCTCGCTGTCTTCGCAAAACGACTTAACATCGCTGAAGCTTAAACTATTGGGGGCTTTTTCCTGCCGGTAAGTGTTAAACCTGTTGGCAGCCGGTGTGTACAGGCTGATACCTCCGCGGCCCGTACCAACCCATAAGTTGCCCTGGTTATCTTCAAACAAACCCGATGCCGAGGTTTGTGCAAGGCTTGTCGGATCATAAAACTTATGGGTATAGTGGTAAAAGCTGTCATCTGCCGGATTATAAAGATTAAGTCCTTCGTTGATGGTACCTATCCAAACATGGCCGTCGTGGTCAATAAGCAAACCCGCAAGTGTTATTTCGTTGCCCGATAGGCTACCAGCCGATCCCGGAATATGTTGATACTGCTTAAAGGAACTATTTTGCGGATCGAAAACAATCGCCCCGGCAGTTTTAGTGGCCAGCCAAAGTTTACCATCCCGGGCCAGCTGCATAGATTGTATATCATTAGCTGTGGGGCCAAATTTGTTTTTTATCAGGCTGAATTTTTTTGTGCGGCGGTTGTACACATTTAAACCAGAATCAGTTGCTATCCAAAGCCTGTTCTGCCTGTCTTCTAAAATGTAATGGACAGCTCCCGCACTAATGCTATTGCCAACTTTTTTGTTGTGGGTAAAATGAGTAAACAGCTTTGTTTGCCGGTTAAATATATCAAGGCCGCCATCTTCAGAAACCACCCATAAAATATGCTGTGTGTCTTCCAAAATGCAAGCTATCATGCTTCCGCTAATGCTATTTTTATTTTTTGCCTCGTGATTGTAACGCGTAAATGTATTGCTATACGGGTTAAAGCTATTTAGTCCGTTTAATGTGCCAATCCATAAAACCTTGTTGCTGTCTTCGTAAATATACTTGATCAGGTTGTCACTCAAACTATGTTTATCGCCCGGGATGTTGCGGTAAACAACCATTTGTTGCCCATCGTAACGGTTTAAGCCATCTTGTGTGCCAAACCACATAAAGCCACGGCTATCCTGCCGCGTTGCAAAAACATAACTGTTCGACAAGCCTTGCTCGATACTGATTTGCTTAAATTTTATTTCGGGCGCTTGTGTTTTACCATCTTTGGGGGATAAAAGGCCTGCAAACAATACAAGTCCCCCAACCAAAAATGTAAACCATCTGTGCGGTTTAATCATCACTATATAAAAAAAATTAATTTAGCTTTATGCTGTTTTTATACGATTGCTTTTAAGTAAAGTTGGCATTAAGTAACATTTTATATATTTATTAAAAAATTGACACTTAGGCGTATATGAACAAGCGCATCAAGATCCGGTTCATATTATTATATTTAATAAAACCCTTATGGCACGCATAGTTATTGTAGCTTACAAACCCAAGCCCGGCAAAGCCCTGGAGTTGAAAGAACTCACCAAAACCCATGTACGGCGTTTAAGGGCCGAAGGGCTTGTTACTAACCGCGAAGCCATAATTATGGAAGCCGCTGATGGCACCGTAATAGAAGTTTTTGAGTGGCTATCGGCCGATGCCATCAGGCAGGCACATGCCAACCCTGTTGTACACCAGTTGTGGGCCGAGTATGCAGAGGTATGCGACTATGTAAACCTAAACAGCCTTGCCGAGGCCGGAAACATGTTTGCAGAGTTTAACACTATTGATTAACAAGCTAGTAACATGCCAATCCAATTAAACAAATTATCCATATGCCAACAAAGTGTGTATTTTATTGTTATGGTAGGGTTTGCAGATAAAATATAAATACAGAATTTACTTTAATACCAGGGAATATGAAATTTAACCTTGCACCAATCATCGCAATTTTTACCTTTTGTTTTATAGGACAACATTCATTTGCCAATGTACAAAAGGATACAGTTAAAACCAACACCGTTACCGCGGAGCCTGGCGAAGTGCTGCCTCAGTTTCCGGGCGGGCAGGATAAGCTTACGGCGTTTATAAAATCAAAATTGCGGCCATTAAAAGGGGTATCAGGCAAAGTTTTGGTGTATTTTGTTGTGGAAAAGACTGGAAAGCTAAACCATATTAAAGTAATTAAAGGGCTTAGTGCCGAGGCTAATAAAGAGGCAGTGCGTGTTATCAAACTTTCGCCAAAATGGAAGCCGGGTTCGCAAAATGGCGTTGCGCGCAGAGTAGCCTACACCACGCCAGTTACTTTCAGTTGAAGCCCGACTCTATTTATGAAGCAAGTACTTAGCGCTGTTACTATCGCTGCTAAAAATTTGCAGCAATTAAAGCTATTTTATACCGGTGTTTTAGGCTGGGAAATACTCGCCGAAAACGAAAGTGTTTTAATGCTGAAGTTGAAAACATCTGTACTTACATTGTGCACCGAGGCGTTGTTTGCTGATTATACCGGGATACCATCGCACGGAGAAAAGAATAACAGTTGTTATTTCACCATCAACCTTGATTCAGCAAAGGAAGTCGACGATAATTTTATGGTATTGGCCAGGTTAAAAGCCACGATTGTAAAGAGGCCCGCGCAAACATTTTGGGGTGGATACAGCGGCTTTTTTACCGACCCGGAAGATAATTTGTGGGAGCTGTGCCACAACCCGATACCCGGAACAAAGGCCTGACTGTTAGTAAAACGCGAAGCGCCATTGTTTCCTTTTACCAATGCTATTAATTAAAAACAAAAAAGGCAAACTTGTTATAAGTCTGCCCCTTTTTTATGTACCAATATATAGTGAAGCCTTTTAACGGCTGCTTGTTTTTGTAGTGTTTGTTACCTATAGTTCTTAATTATTTATGTATATATAGCCGGCTGTTACAACCGTGCATCGGCTTTGAGCCTTAAGCATTCTGCTTTAAGCTTTATTATTACCTGTAAATGATAGTTAATATCTGGTAGGTACCAAAGTACAATTGCAGTAACCTGCTTTTTATGAGTTCTATGTTTTCCTTTTTCATGATCGTGTTGTTTGATTGACATATCAAAGGTACTGCGCATAGCAGGGCGCATCAATCTCAATAAATCGGTTTTAACAACCAATTTTTCCTGAGGCCGGTTATTACCGTCAGCCGATAGTCATAACGGCGATTGGGGTGAGCTAAATGGAGAATTTTATTGAAGCTGCTTAAACTCCGAGGGATTATTACCGGCAAAACGTTTGAAAAAACGACTAAAATGCGAACTGTTATCAAAGTTCAGTCGCTCGGCAATTTCTTTTATGCTGAGGCCAGACGACGAGAGCAGGTATTGCGCTTCCAGGTACATCCGGTTATGGATAACATGCAGGGCGTTTTGGCCTGTCTCGGCCTTTACAATTTCGGTTAAATATTTTGCCGATATAAACAAAGCATCGGCATATTCCTGCACCGTTTTAAGGGTCAGGAACTGATCCTCAACCAGCTTTTTAAATTTATAAACCAGCTGATATTGTTTGCTGAGGTGGCGGGTTGAATGCAGCAGGCAGTTTTCGCAAGCCCGGTTCATTTCGTAAAGTAAATCTGTTAACAGCAACCGTAATATAGGTAAATGAAAAGCGCCTTTCTCCCGGCTTTCGTCGCTTATTTTTTCGTAAAGGGCTTTTAACGAGGCGCAGTTTTTTTGCGACAGACCATAAATTGGCGGATAATCGGGGTTTACCTCCAGCAGGTTATCCAGTATGTTTTCCTTAAGCAGGTTATTGGTCAGGAATTCTTTTTTAAACAACACCTCGTACAATAACAAATCGGGCGAGGCATCTTCATAGGAAGTTATAAACTGGGGCGATACCAGGTGGATAGAATTGGTATACACCTCGAACACGAAGTGGCCGATTGTTTTTTTACAGCTGCCCCTTAAACATAAAATAACCGAATAATAATCTGTTTTAACAGGCAGGCCATGCGTAAGGCCCGGCTGGTTATTGAGCACTGCAAAATCGTCCTGGTTCCAACCGTCGTTAATAATTCCAAAATCTGGCGCGTTATCACCTACCGATGCCAGGTGTTTTTTTAGCGTTGATGGAATATCTAAAACGGTGATCTTATCGCTCATACATTAGGTTTATTCCTGCTCAACCCAGTTTCCGTCGTCCTTAATGATGCCAATAAGTTCATCTAAAGCGTTTGCCGCGCTGATGTTTTTCTTTACGGCTTCTTTACCGCGGTAAAGGGTGATTTTATCAGTACCCGAACCAACATAGCCATAATCAGCATCCGCCATTTCGCCGGGACCATTTACAATGCAGCCCATTATACCAATCTTCAAGCCTTTAAGATGGCTTGTGCGGCTGCGGATCATCTGCGTAGTAATCATCAAATCAAACAAGGTACGCCCGCAACTTGGGCAACTGATATATTCTGTTTTGGAAATGCGCGAGCGTGTAGCCTGCAAAATACCAAAGGCGGTAGAAGTGATCACTTTGGTATCAACCTCAGGTGCCTCAATCCAAATGCCATCGCCAAAGCCATCAACCAATAAAGCACCAAGGTCGGTGGCGGCAAATAGTTGTAGGTTTTGAGTTTTGAGTGCTGAGTTTTCATGTTCCGACTCAGTACTCATAACTCCAAACTCATAACTCCTTTTTACTATAACCGGCACATCCAATCCCAGTTCTTCCATTTTGAAGAAGAAGCTGCGTTGGTCGGCCATGCCGTGCAGTGCGTTGGTTTCTAAAACAAACACCAGCGAATTATCAAACGGTAACGAGCCAAACTCTTCCGAATCAATATCTTCCGGAAACAGTTTCACCAGGTTTAATGAAGATGTTTTGTTGGTGGCCCCGATATATTCTTTCAGTGTAAATAATGGATGACAAAGTTTTTTATCGGCCAGTTTTAACCATGTTTGGTAGTTATAAAGCTGTTTTAAATTGCCCGGTAGGTTAAACGACGGCAGCTCATCTGCCAGGTAAACAAAATCAACCGATTGCTCGGCCATATTATATTTATCCAGCAAGGGCGAGTAGATATAACCGGCATCCGCCATAATACCAGGATCTTTCAGGTTCTTTTTACTCAGATCAAGCACCACCCTTGGCACCATGTGCCCGCCAATGAAAGCATTGGCCTCATAGGTGTGGCGTTTTTTGTATTCGTAGGGGCTGTGTTGTTGAGGTGAAAGGGAAAAGGTTAAAGGTGAAAGGTTCTGATCTGTAATAATCTCATTGCCTTTTGCCTTTAACCTTTCGCCTTTAACCTTTTCCCTCAAAGAGTAGCGTTTCACCAACTCAATAGCCACCGGTGCTTCTGCTTCTGGTTCTTCGGTTAATGATACGCGGACGGTGTCACCAAGGCCGTCTTCCAATAGGGTGCCTATGCCTACGGCTGATTTTATGCGGCCATCCTCGCCGTCGCCGGCCTCGGTTACGCCAAGGTGCAGGGGGTAGTTCATGCCTTCGGCAACCATGGTTTCTACCAGCAGGCGATAGGCTTGCACCATTACCTGCGGATTGCTGGATTTCATGCTGATTACCAAATTATAATAATTCAGCGTTTCGCACATACGCATAAATTCCATGGCCGATTCAACCATGCCCTGCGGGGTATCGCCATAACGGCTCATGATCCTGTCGCTTAAGCTACCGTGATTGGTGCCAATGCGCATAGCGGTGCCATACTCTTTGCAAATGTTTACCAGTGGCGCAAACTTTTGGTAAATGCGTTCAAGTTCGCCCTGGTATTCCAGGTCGGTATAATCTATCTGGTCGAATTTCTTTTTATCAGCGTAGTTGCCGGGGTTAACGCGTACTTTTTCGACAATACGGGCAGCTACCTCGGCAGCATTTGGCGTAAAGTGGATATCGGCCACCAGGGGTACATTGTACCCACGGGCGCGAAGCTGTTTTTTTATCTCGGCCAGGTTTTTGGCCTCTTTAATGCTGGGTGCAGTAATACGTACATACTCGCAGCCGGCATCAACCATACGGATAGATTGCTCAACCGTACCCATAGTATCCATGGTATCGGTAGTAGTCATGCTTTGTATGCGGATGGGGTTATTACCGCCCATGGGCACATCGCCAATGTTTACCTCGCGGGTAACAAAACGCGAATATTGGGTTAACGAATTACAATAACGGCCTTGCAGCAATTTAACAGCATCAGTATTCATGCAGCGGATAATTAATAAGCTGCAAATTTAACGATTATGTTGGGGAATAAGTTGTTTGGATGTAAATGATAAATTAATGGGACGGTTAGGATAAATTTGCATTTTAGATGTACCCAAAATAACGACTCAACAGAATTGGTTTTGGGTAAATTGAAGTATCGGTTGGTAAGGATAAGGTAGATAGACTTTTAATAGTGTCCTTTTAATGAGTATATGTTTATAGTATTACCGTCCAAACTATAAACAATCCTGTGTTCGCCATTAATCCTCCTTGACCATTTACCCGAAAGTTTGTGTTTCAATGGCTCCGGCTTACCAATTCCCTTAAAAGGCGACTCTTTTATAGAGACTAGAAGTTCGTGAATTTTATTTTGAATACCAACGTCGCCACTTTGTCGCCATTCATCAAGGTGAGTTAAAGCTTTAGGAGTAAAAACTACTTCCATAGATTATCTATATCAACCTTAATTCCTTTTCCGGCTTTGATATCTTCCTCTCCTTGCAAAATCATCGCCACAAATTCAGGATCATAAGGTTTTTCGGCCTCAAATGAAATTTTAAGTGCTTTCATAAAAGCTTTTAAAGCATCCAGTTGCTCTTTATTTTGCGGATGTACAATTAGCGTTTCCATATTCAAATTTAAGCATTTAATTGATTAAATTTAATGAATGAAGCTCCAATTTATAACTAATTATAAAGGCGAAAAAACCGCTGCAATTATTCCGATAACCGACTTTGAGGATTTATTACATAAGCGACATTTAACACTCGAAGTAACCGAAGGGTACAAAAGTATGATAGATAAAATGTTGGATGAGGAGGAAGATGATACAACCAAATACGTTTCCTTCGAAACCATCAAAGCCAAATTTCTGAAAGCCTGATTAAATAGCCCACCTAAAACAACCTCTCCTTAATCACCAGCGTGCCCGCCATCATATCATGTAAACATTGCTGCTTCTTGTTAAAAAACGCCAGCAGGTAGCCGATAAAAAAAGTAAGTACAGAGAATATTTTGCACAGGTTACGGGCTACGGCTTTGCCAAACGTAATGCGGTCGCCATTCATGTCAACTACTTTTATTTTAAGCATCTGTTTGCCATAGGTGGCCTGTTTGGCCGAGCTTTCCATCACCATGTGGTAAATAATTTTAGCAAATGGTATGCAGGCCAATAAGCCAAAGCTGGCTGTCATGCGCGTTTCCTTATCCTGCAATATCAACAATACCACCACAAAAATAACCACCACAAATGCGCCAAAAATTATAAACCAATCTAAAAATGAGGCCAGCAATCGCTGGTCAAAACTGCCGAAATACTGCATAAGAAGGGCGGGTTTGGCAAAGCCAAAAAGTTCCCGCAGTTCGGCAATTTCCTGGGCTTCCTTGTAATCGGGCATTTCGGGCGTTTTTACAAAGTCGGCAGGTTTTATTTTCCGGGCTTTTAGCTCATCAATACTGAAAGGCCCTTCGGGCTTGCCATTGATCACTAAAATGTAGTTTGGATGCATGTGCAGGAGATTTTCTGTTAAGAATACTTTTGGTGCGAAAAGTTACAAATAAATTAGTATCAAGTAGCGAGTATCAAGTATCAAGACTTTTAAAAAGTATTGTCATTTAATTCAAATTTTCCCATCAAGCACCTTGCATTTTATTTAAGATTTCGCGCTCAACTATCCAAAAAAATCTTGATACTTGATACTAAATACTTGCTACTTTTTCCATCAAGTACCTTGCCTTTTATTTATTATTTCGCGCTCAACTATCCAAAAAAAATCTTGATACTTGATACTCGCTACTTGATACTTCTCAAGATACTTGATACTTGCGACTTGATACTATTCTACCATGCATTACGAGGACGAAACATTTACCAAAGCCCCTGCCACACAACTTACCGGGCGCAACCATATCTACGAAAACTGTAAATTCATCAGCTGCGATCTGTCTCATGCCAACCTGTACGGTTTAGTTTTTATCGACTGTGTATTTGATGGCTGCAACCTGGCGCTGGCCGATGCCACCGATACCGGGTTCCAGAACATCCGGTTTAAAGATTGCAAACTGAGCGGACTAAACTTTGGCAAAGCCCGCGACTTTCTGTTCGAGGTTTACTTTGAGAACTGCATTTTAGATAACGCCATCTTTTACAAAAAGAAAAACAAAAAAGGCCGGTTTACCGATTGCTCCATGACAGAGACTGACCTCACTGAGGCAGATTTAACCGAGGCTAAATTTATCAACTGCAACCTTAACCGGGCTTTCTTCAGCCGCACCATATTGAAGGGCGCCGACCTGCGCAGCTCCTACAATTACACCATTGACCCGGATGATAATATGATTAAAAAAGCCATGTTCTCGCTCCACGGCCTGCCCGGCCTGCTGGCCAAATACGATATTAAAATTGAGGGATAATATTCTGGCGGATATTTAGTTATATGTATTCTTCAGGATAAACCTTATGCGAAAAATTGTACTATTTGTTGGATTAGTATTTTTAGCCAAAATCAACTATGGCCAAACGATAGACCGTATTGGGGCCTGCGTTAAATTCAATGAATTTAACAGCCTGGTTCTAAATGGTGGTGTAAAAAAAGAAGAGGCCCAAAAACAATTTAAGGCAGTAGTTAAACAGATTAACCAATGGCTTTTTGTACGCAGCCAAATAGATGAGTTAAATGACACATGGATATTTCCGCTGAAGGGATACAATTACCATGCGATTGGCGGCAATGGCGATGGTTATTCAGATAAAGGCTACCATTACCTTGATGGCAACAAACACGGTGCTCATCCGGCACATGATATATTTATAAATGATAAAAACCAGGATTGTATTGACGACCACTCTCATAAACCGGTAGATGTACTTGCTATAGATCATGGTATTGTGATTGCTTGCAGTGATACCTGGGAAACCAATAGCGATCTACGGGGTGGGAAATATATCTGGATTTATCATTTTGTTTATGGCTATCATAACCCCGGAAGCAAGGGAAAGAATGACAATTCAACCGATGGAGTAATCACTTACTACGCCCACAACAGCGCCATTTTTGTAAAGCCTGGCAACGAAGTTAGGCCCGGCCAAAAAATAGCCGAGGTTGGGCGCACCGGCTACAATGCCTATAAAAAACGCTCGCCAACACATTTGCATTTTTCGGCCTTCCGGCTGGTTGATGATATCCCTGTGCCCTTTAACCCTTATCAGCAATTAAAAAAAGCTAAAACATTATGAAAGCGATTTTAATGCTCATAATAATAGGGTTGATGAGCAGCCCGGTTAAAACCGATAATGTTATCACCCGTTTTAAGCCACCCACAGGTTATAAACAAAGTGCCGTAGCGCCCGGTAGCTTCAGTGCCTGGCTACAGAATGTACCGCTGAAACCTAATGGATCGCAATGCCTTACCTACCAGGGTAAGGTGGCCCGTACGGAGGGTTATACCGCGGGCATAGTTGATTTGAGTGTTGGTAAATACGACCTGCAGCAATGTGCCGATGCTGTAATGCGCCTGCGCGGCGAGTACCTGTACAGCCAGAAGAAGTACGATGACATATCCTTCAACTTTACCAGTGGTTTCCGCTGCGATTTTGTGCATTATGCCAATGGTTACCGTTACAATAATGATCATTGGATACTAAAAGCCAAAAAAGATTATGGTTACGATAACTTTATGCGGTACATGACCCTGGTATTTAGCTATGCCGGCACCTTATCGCTACAAAAAGAATTGAAAACCGTAAGCAATCCATCAACCTTAAAAACCGGCGATGTGTTTATTAAAGGCGGTTCGCCGGGGCATTGTTTTATAGTGATGAACGTGGTAGAAGATGCGGCCTATCATAAAAAATTCCTGCTGGCGCAAAGCTATATGCCTGCCCAAAGCATCCAACTGCTCCAATACCAGGAAAATCCCTGGTTTAGCCTTGATGAACCAGCCTACATCCTTTATGGCGAACTGGTGAGCCCTGCATATTTAAAACGCTTTGAGTGATCGCCGTCATTTATTAGCCTACATTCTCCTTATACATTTGCATGCACCGTTCAGGTAAATTGCATTTACAAAAAGGGGCATGGGTATTGCTATTGAATGTATAGTTAACCAATAATGATCATGAGAGAGTTTTTTATTAACGGCCTGCACATTTTTGTTATCGTGGTTATAGGTGGCTTCATCATATTTGGCACTATGGCCTTAATGGGAAAATTCGATCACTGGGATTCGCGGTTTATTAGAAAAGCACAACTGGCTTTCAGTCGCTTAAGACGTTATCTTAACCGCAAACGTACAAAGCAACAAAATCTTCAGCAGGATAATCACAAGGATACGCGCCATGACCACCACGCACATCACGAGACGCATACCAATGATGGCCAACCCCTTCAATAAAGGGTTTATTCGCCAAATTTCAAACTTGCTTTATCAATCAATAACCTATATCTCGGCAATATATGTCCTTCAACACTTACCGACTTTAATGTACCGTTAACCCTACAGGATTTACCTGCAAAGCTTTTTAAATCATCCAACGATATTCCCGGCACCGGTACTATATATTCAAAGGCAAATATCGACGTGGCCTTCCTATTGGTGGCGGTAACCATTAAGGTGTCAGCTTTATCATTATGAGGCATTATTTTATTCATACCGAAAGCAACAGTTACTGACCGCCAGGGAAAAATAATCGTATGCCCGGCAAAACGGCTTACTTTCTTCAGGGCCTCTTGTTGGGTAATTCCCCCTGAATTCATCAATCCCGACTCGGAAGTGAGGTACATATATCTAACGATGGCCGCAGCATCCCAATCAATTTTATCATCAGGAATAGCTTTCAAATAGGTTTCAGATAAATCGGCGGCATCTTTCCAGTTTTCATCATTTAAATAACCTATCAGCTTCTGAATTTGTTCTGAAGATACCGGTTCCTGGGCTTTAACATTTTTAAAAACAGCAAATAGCAGCAGTAATAAAAGGATAGGTTTTTTCATAAAAAAGGCAAAGCGTATGTGATAAAGCTTTGCCTAAATATATAGCTCAAAAAACTATTATTAAAATTTATTTACCTTTTCTCCACCCTGTCATAAAACCCACCAAAGCTGTTATTTTTAACTGCCTCTTCGTTAAAAAAATCGCCGGGGAAACCTAATTCAATTGCGCTGGCATCGCTCAGCCGTTTCATCTGGTTGGCGCTCAAGGTAACATCAACTGTTTTTAAATTATCAAGCAGCTGGTCTACCTTGGTAGCACCCACAATGGGGATGCACGAAAAATATTGCTGGCGGGTCCAGTTTAGGGCAACGTGGCTTTCTGATACACCCAATTCGGCGGCAACTTCCATCACTACTTTTGTAATCTTTTCGGCGCGGGCATTCAGCCGGTTACTTTCGGGTTTTATGCGGCCTTTATCGCCTTTTAAATATTTACCGGTAAGTGCGCCTCCGGCAAGCGGTGCCCAGGGTGTAACCGTCATCCCAAAGTGTTTGGCCATGGGTATCAGCTCGCGCTCGGCAGTGCGGGCCAGCAGGCTGTACTCAACCTGTAAGGCTATAAACTGGCTCCAGCCCATCAGTTCGGCAAGGGTATTGCCTTTGGCTACCACCCAGGCGGGCGTATCGCTTATAGCGGCATAGGTAATTTTACCTTGTTTTATCAGGTCGTCTATAGCGCGCAGTACCTCATCAATGGGGGTAATATTGTCCCATATGTGCAGGTACAAAACATCAATAAAATCAGTTTTCAGGCGCTTCAGGCTTTCTTCTACACTGCGCATCATGTTTTTACGGCTGTTGCCGGATGCATTGGGGTTGGTTACGTTATCTTTTAGCGTGTACTTTGTTGCCAGCACAAAATAATCACGGTCGTGATTGCTCATATAATCGCCTATGATCTTTTCGCTGGTCCCCAGCTTGTAAACATTGGCGGTATCAAAAAAATTACCGCCTGCGTTGGCGTAGGCATCCATAATGGCAAAACTAGTTGCCGCATCGGCACCCCAGCCGCCTTCGGTGCCAAAACCCATAGTGCCCAGGCACAGTTCAGAAACTTTAAGGCCCGATCGGCCGAGTAATTTGTAGTTCATAGGAGCCCCCTCTAAATCTCCCCCTGAAGGGGGAGACTTTTATTTTTTAGTTTATCGATTTTATCAGTTAGCCCCCATACACCTAAGTAAGAAAATTTAAAGCCTTCCCTTTTGGGGGAGGGTTTGGGTGGGGCTCAAACAATAACAAAGGTGCTTTGTAATATTAAACAATACAAATGTATTACCATGAAAATTATAACACTCCATACCCCGATACATATCCACGAGTTATTTAACATATTGCAGCATAAGCTTAACGCGCTTTTTCACGAACGCAGGCAGGTTGATGTTAACTTTGCCATCAGCGGGCATAACGATGTTAT
Source organism: Mucilaginibacter sp. P4_C11 (assembly GCF_056402115.1). Taxonomy (NCBI): domain Bacteria; kingdom Pseudomonadati; phylum Bacteroidota; class Sphingobacteriia; order Sphingobacteriales; family Sphingobacteriaceae; genus Mucilaginibacter; species Mucilaginibacter sp. P4_C11. The sequence goes on from NZ_JBFUIA010000024.1 coordinate 101,831, forward strand.
TGAGATAAGCCAGCATGATTTGTACGATGGTGTTTTGTTCAAACTTGAGATAGTTGGGCAGGAACTACATATTACCCGTAATGAACACTATGTTGACGATGTAAACTCCCTGACGGTAGAATCTATCCTGAACGACCTGTTTGCCGATGTGGCGGGTAAGTACGGCACCGACCTTGTGCAGGAAGGCTAAGCGAAAATTTGAAATATAATTTTTAGCTTTAACAGAAAAACTACCTATGCGTAATATATGGTACCTGTTGATCTGTTTTTTATTAGCATCGGTCAACCTGAACGCGCAAGCGCCTGTTAAAGCCAAAGCGCCGGACCCTTTGCGGGGCGAGCCGGTTGTCATTAACCGCGATACCCTGCTTAAATTGTATACCGGGCAGGGCCTGTTTAACGTGCAGGAACGCGCCGCCGTAGTTACCAAACGGATTGAGGCCCTCGTAGCGCGGATGGATTTTAACCCCGATTCGCTTACGTTAAAAAACGACAGTACATTATCGGTTATTTATTACAGCTCGCAAATTGTGATGGCCATAAATAACCAGGATGCTACTTTTACCGAACTTAACCGCCCGCAACTTGCCGCCAGCTATTTACTCATCCTTAAACAAAAACTGGGCAACTACTTTACCAATAATGGCACCAAACAGGTGGTAGTTAATATTTTAGAAGCCACAGCCGTTATTGTGCTGTTAATAGCGCTTATATGGGCACTGTTTAAAGCCTCGCGCTGGTTAAAGCTAAAACTATTAAAGGCCTGGGAAACCCGGATGGATAAACTGGCATCACAGGGAGCGCCAGTGGTTTACGCGCACCGGCTGCTGCCCGTTGTTACCGGCTTGCTGCGCATAGCACGTATCGTTGTTATTATTTTGCTGGTGTACCTTGCACTACCTGTATTGTTTTATATTTTTCCATCCTCAAAACCCATTTCGGTACAGTTGCTGGGCTATGTGGTTACGCCATTTAAAAGCATATTGCTGGCTATTGTACATTATATCCCCAACCTGCTTACCATTGCGGTTATTTACCTGGTAACCCGTTATATTGTTAAGCTGGTAAAATTTATAGCCAACGAAATAGCCCTGGGCAATTTTACTATTAAAGGTTTTTATGCCGAATGGGCCATGCCAACTTATAACATTATCAGGGTGTTGCTTTTCGCGTTTATGTTTGTGGTGATTTTCCCTTATTTGCCAGGCTCCGATTCAAAGATTTTTCAAGGGGTTACTGTCTTCCTGGGGATATTGTTTTCGTTAGGGTCATCGTCGGCCATATCCAACATGGTAGCGGGCATTGTGCTTACCTATATGCGCCCCTACAAAATTGGCGACCGCATAAAAGTGGGTGAGGTTATGGGCGATGTGGTAGAAAAAAACCTGTTGGTTACCCGCCTGCGCACCATCAAAAACGAAGACATTACAATACCAAACGCCACCATATTAAGCGGGCATACCACCAACTATACTACCGTAGCCAATACTATGGGCCTGATATTGAACACTACGGTTACCATTGGTTACGATGTTCCCTGGCAAACAGTGCACAGCCTTTTAATAGCTGCTGCCGAAGCTACGGATGGTATCCTGGCCGATAAAAAATCTTTTGTACTGCAAACCGCACTCAACGATTTTAATGTGAGTTACCAGCTTAACGCTTATACCGCTTTATCAAACCAAATGGCCGGCGTTTATTCGCGGTTGCATCAAAACATACAGGATAAGTTTAACGAAGCCGGTGTGGAGATCATGTCGCCGCATTATACATCGTTAAGGGATGGCAACCATATCCAGATTCCGGATGGCTATGTGGCCGAAGGGTATGTTAAACCGGGGTTTAAGGTGGAGTAGACACATTTAATGCAAAACAAGTTTCATTTCGCTTTCGTTTCACCGCGGGTCTTCCGCCCTTTTGCCCTATCGGGACGTCCGGATACTATTGGGAAGACCATATATCCCTAAACAAAAAAAAGACGCATGTAATGCGTCTCTACAAAAATCTTATGGGTTTAAAACCTTATCCGTTTATCCAGCTAAACTTGTACTCCAGCATGGGGTTTTTCATCCTGTCGGCAACGCGTAGTAAACGGGTTGGCAGGTTCATGATATAATCACGGGCTTTTTCGCCGCTTTCGTTAAGGTCGGTAACACTTTCAATGTGCCAGTCTTCAATCAGCTCTTTTAATATGTCAACATAATCAATAGCGGTATAAATACCTAAACGCTGGGCGGCATCGGTAAAGTGACCAAAAGTCTGGCCTATTTTTAAACCTACTTCGCGCAGGAAGTGGGCCGGCATTACAATTTTTTTACGCATCATATCCTCAAAGGCTATCATGGCTTCGTTAGGGTCAACCTCAAATATTTTTTCGATAAAGTATTTGTAGGCTTTGGCGTGGCGGGCCTCGTCGCCTGCAATTACACCACACATTTTTGACAATAAAGTATCGCCGTCTTTTTTAGCCTGCGATGCCACGCGCCTGTGCGATACGTTGGTTGCCAGCTCCTGGAAAGAGGTATATATAAAGTTGCGGTACGGATCGGTACCTGTGCCTATATCAAAACCATCGGCAATAAGGTATTGGGTAGATACCTCCATCATGCGCATATTAACCCGGCCCGATAAATAAAGGTACTTGTTAAGCAAATCGCCGTGGCGGTTTTCTTCGGCAGTCCAGTGGCGTGTCCATTTCATCCAGCCGCCATCTTCGTTTTTCGAAACACCATCAACCATAGTAAGCCATGATTCGTAGGTTGGCAACGCTTCTTCGGTAATGGTATCGCCTACTAATACAGCAATAAGATCGTAACTCAGCCCCTGTGCGCTTTCCTGTAGTTCTTTAATTTCGTTAAAGAAGGTATCTCTTGAAGAATCGGGTAAAAAATCAGAGGGCTGCCATATCGTATCAACAGGTTTTAAAAAATCATACATCTTTTCGAGCATGAATTTTTCAATGTGGCTCATTACTTCCCTGCGTTTTTCTACAAAAAATTCCATAACAAATTATTAGTGTTCAAAGGTAACATTTAAACCACAATAAAGTTATATCATTTTAAGGCTTAATAAGCTATTGCGTCTTTCATACACGCAGGCAAATTATCCGTCGAAGGTTTGCCCGTGAATATCGAAAAGGAACCATTATAGTCCCAAAGCATCCCTGGAATACCCAGTTTTTTTAGTGCCGACCTCACGGCTTTAATATACCTGCACCGGCTGCCTAAATCTGCGTATTTATTATACACGCCATATTCGCCGCATATTATTGGCACGTCATATTTATCGCCCCAGGCTTTCACAATTTGCAGCTTATAATTTACCGACTGTTCGTTACCATCGCGCCGGTACATTTCGTGGTTACTTTCGCCGGGGGTACCTTTGGCCCTGGGATCAAGTACTGGAAAATTTTCCGCACTATAAGGAAATGATACCCCGGTTGTGGCAACCTGGTTGCCTACCCAGCTGGCCCCCTGGTGGGTAAAAAAGAAAGGTTCGTAAAAGTGAAATGTGTATATAATATTTTCATCGGCAAGCCTTACAAAACGGCTTAATTCATATATGCTGTTATAATTGCTGGCGCCAATAACAAACGTGCGTTTTTTATCAACTTTACGCAATGCTGTTACAACATTATAGGCTACATCTTTCCACACATTGGGGTTCATGTGGGGTGGCTCGTTATATAATTCAAAAAACAATTCATCAGCATTCACATTCGCATACCTTTTAGCAAGTTTCGCCCATAAATTGATAATTTTCAGGGTTTCGGCAGTGCTGTTTGTATCATTTAAATTGCCATAATGGTAATCCAATACCAATTTAAATCCGTACCTATGGCATTGCTTAACCACTTTATCAATGTATCCCAATATTTCTCCGGTTGGTATGTGTGCCGTTTCAAAGTATGTAAAAGCTATTGGGAGCCGTATGCTCCTAAAACCAAGCCTTTTCAGCAACGCAAAATCAGCATCTTTTATAGCGCCCTGGCTTAGCGGATTTTTGTTCCATGTTTGCTCGAGCCATGAAAAACTGATACCATTGTTAAGGCTTGCAGCCCGCCTGAAGGCGAGTGCCCGCACCTGCATATATTTTGGACTGCTTTTTGCAACTGGGCAGCTTGTTGTCATGCATAATAATATTAACAAAAAGTTTAAAAGCAGCTTAAAACATATATTTTTGTTTCGCAAGCATATTATATTCATCACCAATTAATTAGTTCAAGCCTTCATTTTAATTTATATTTTCAAGATAGCGAATAATGTTTGTTCAAATTACAAAAGAAGAGTTAATCAAAGAGACCTCAAAAAAAGCGTGGTTCCAAACTAACAACATTGTTTGGATGATTATATTCCTTTACCCGCTTTTTAGTATAGTCGATTTTATATATGCGCCCGATGTTTGGATACAATTTTTTATTGTAAGGATAATTACCTGCCTTATAATTTATGCCTTACACAGTTACGTGCAATACAAAAAATACAATTACCGGATATTGTTACATGTTAGCATGTTGCTGCTATCGGTAACATCGGCGTTGCTTTGTAATATTGTAAGCGTATCTAATTTAAATATATATTATTCGCTTTTTGCTACCCTGGTACTGTTTTTTAACCTGCAGGTTTTTTGGGAACCCATCAATTCAATTATCCAGTTTATGCTGGCCATTTTGTTTCTTGCCGTATTTTTTAACATGCAGCATGAGTACAACCTTGATATCGTGATAAACGGCGGCGGACAGCTGTTTTTTATCATATCGGCCATATCATGTATAGTGCCCAACACCCGCTTCAAGATAATGCAACGTGATGTGCGTTCGCAGATACTGATCGAGAAATCAAACGAACAGCTAAAGGAGCAAAATACATCTATCAACGAGAAAAACAACCTTATTGATTTACAGTATGAGCAGTTGCGTAGACTTGATGAACAAAAAAACAGCTTTATCAATATAGCCGGGCACGATTTAAAAAACCTCATTGGCTCTATCACCATGAGCAACAACATGATCAAAGAGGAAGATTACCGCTTAAGCAACGATCAGAAAGAGTTTGTAGGCTATATAGCCGAATCGGCCGATAAAATGCAGTATATGCTTAATAAGCTGATGGATGTTAAAGAGATCGAATCGCCCGAGATTAAATTCAACCTGGAGATTTTTGATATCAACGTTGAAGTAATGCATATTTTTAAAGGTTTGTATGAAACCGCCCAGCTGAAAAATATCCATTTGGTTGATAACATATTAAAACTACCGCTTAACGTAAAACTTGATAAGGTATTTGCCGGGCAGGTTTTTCAAAACCTGTTATCAAATGCCATCAAATTTTCGCAAACCAATAATACCATAAAAATTGTAACCAGTTTGCAGCGCCAGCGCTTTGTGTTTGAAATTATTGACGAAGGTATTGCTATAGGGCAAAGCGAACTGGATATGATGTTCAATAAACTAAAAACATTAAATGATACATCGGGAGTTACCGAAAGCCGCCTTGGACTTGGCCTTTCAATAGCCAAGTTAATGACCCAGGAAATGGGCGGCGACCTAACATACCGTAGTAATGAAAATGGTAATTATTTCCGAGTAGAGTTTTACGTTATAAATTAATTATTTACAACCCGATGAATAAATTTCTTTCCCTCTTAGCCTTTGTATTTCTTATTAGTACAGCGTCAAAAGCACAACACCTTGTAACTTTTAAAACACTGGGCCATGATGACGATATGATATATGGCATGAGTGGTGCCAATTCATTTTATTTTAAAATAACGCCACTAACCGAAATGAATGGCAGTAAAGTGGTGTTGTTTTTTGAGCCATCACAAGCCTTGCTCAAAGAACACTCCTATATAAACGTCGTTATAAATAACAAGCCGGCCTATAGTGGCCGCATGACTAAAGATTCTATCCAAAAAGTAACGCTTACCTTAACCAGGGCCGATTTATCCAACGATAAATTCCTTAAAATACAAGTTAAAACCCTGCTAACCATCACTGATGATGAGTGCCGCGACCTGGACAACCCCGGCATGTGGTTAAAAGTTAAAAATTACTCGTACTTATCCCTGCTACGTAACACCAAAGGTTTTTTTGATAACGTAAACATTAGCAATTGCTTCGATTCAAAAAAGGCTATCGTTTACCCTACAAACCCTACCCTTCCCGATCTTAAAGCGGTGGCATGGGCTTACTCCAGGTTAAAAAAGACACAAACCAGGGATATCATGGTTTATGACGAAGCCCATGTGCCTGATACCCTCAGAAATTATATTAAAGTTGGTACCGTTGGCTCGTTAAACGCCGATTCGCGCGGGTTGTTAAAAGTAACCCCGCAAAACGGCCAGGGTTTATTTTACCTGCATAAATCAATGAGTATGGTTACTGATACCAATACCCGTTTGGTTGATATTAAAGGTGTACTTACCGCGGTAAAAACAGCAACACAGGAATTGCAGCCAAAAGAGATATTATTTGTTACCGGCGGTGATGATAAGGGTTACGAGAAAGCCATTACCGCATTGGGTAACATGAATATTTTAAATTCGACCTATGGTGACTACCTGTTGATTGAAAAAGCACAAAATACATTTTCTAAAACTATCGACGAAAACCGTTCAAAACTTTCATTAAAACAAATTGGCGGTGTAGCCGATTTTTTATCAGGTATCGGATCGTTAAAAAGCGCATACTCGTTTAAAAACAGCGATTTTAGTTTTACTCCAAAAGAAGTGGAGATTCGTTTTGTGGCCAACTATAGTGCTTTAAGCGTAGGCGACCGTGGGTTTTTTAACATATACCTTAATGGCTTGCTTATCAACAGCGAAAAACTTGACGGTACCGGTAAATTAAATACAGCTATTACCATTAACCGTTATCAGCATCATAAATACAATACCCTGGAGGCCGAATTCAGGTTTTACCCAACCAGCGGCCATTGCAAGGATAGCTTTACCAACTTTTTTGCCGAGGTTGATGTTGACAAATCATACCTGGAATCAAAAAACCCGTTTGTAACCAGCGACCTGAGTTTTTACCAATATCCCGAGGCCTTTAACACTGGCACAACACGTATAGTGGTAACCAAAGATTATGCAAAATATGCAGCAGGGGCTTTAGGCGAGATTATTTATGAATTAAACAACAATATTAACGCCAATAATTTCCCGGAGTTTGTTTATTCAGACGAAATTCCAACCGGCGATCTGAAAAAATATAATATCATCGCCCTGTTATCAAAAAACGACAAATTAATGGGCGAGTTTCCTGATGCCCCAATTAAGTTCGACAGGGATTTCAGGCTATATAAAACCGATGATAACACAACGGTATACTCCTTAAATGATACTGTATCAAACGGGCTTGCGCAAATATTTTACGGCCGCAGCAACAACGCCACCCTGGTACTCACCGCAACTGGAACCCACATTGGCGATGCGTTCCTGGCTGCGTCAAAATCAATCACGGAGCAGCTCTCTACCCTATCAAGCAACGTATGTATATCAGATGTAAACTCCAACAAATACTTGTTCAACATCAATAAATCGAGCGAAAACCTGGAGTATATTGATACCAAAAGCGGGTTAACCCGTTTCTGGGACAGCTATAACCTGTACATTTTGCTGGGGATACTTATATTAATATTGCTATCGTTCCTGTACGTTCGTTCAAGAGTTCAAAGATCACAGGATTTGTTTAATGATTAACCTTTTGATTTAGTATCAAGTAGTAAGTATCAAGTAGCAAGATAGCTGCAAATGCGGCTTTCAGTACCAGCTACTTGATACTAAGTACTAACTACCAGGTTTAACCGATCTTAAACTATCAAGATTTTAAACCGGTACCACCTACTTGATACTTGATACTTGATACTTGATACTTGATACTTACTACTTGATACTAATAAAGTAACTTACATATATATAATGAGTATTTCAATTCCTGAACTTTTGGTTAATGACGGGTTTATAACACCAGGCGATCAGGTAAAAATCAAAAGTTTTGCAGAAAGATCGGGTATGGCCTACGTTAAAATAGCGCTTAACTTTGGTTACATTTCCCGCAAAAACTATGAACGCTCATTAAGTAACGCCGGTTATCATTTTGCACAAATTCGAGAGGAAGTTTTTGATACCGAAGTATTGAAAAAAGTTGAACTCAAATTTGCTAATGACCACCTCGCGCTCCCTCTGCGTATAGAAAACAACCGGGTGGTTACGCTTATGGCCGATCCATCCGATCAGCTTTTTGTCGATTTCATCAGGTTTACTTATGATATGGAGCCCGACATCATTGTTGCCTATGATTTGGATATAACGTGGTTTAGCCACAAGTTGCTGGGCGAAAAGTATGTTAAAGCATCCGTTTATGAATTAATGAGGCGAGACCCTAAAAGTTCGGCTTCTACTACTTTCACCACCCCTCAACTGGCATTCATATTTATACTGCTGGGCCTTATAGCTGCAGGGATGGTTTTAAATTTTAAGAACACATCAATTGCCATCAACGTAGTTATCAGCATGTTTTTCCTGGTGGCTATTACCTTTAAACTGTTCCTGGCCCTGGTGGGGTCGCGGTTTGAGTTGCACCAGGCCGTAACCAAGGATGAAGTGCGCGATGTAGTTGATGCCGAACTGCCCATGTACACCGTGCTGCTGCCGGTATATAAAGAAGACAAACTCATTAAAAAACTGATCTGGAACCTGCAAAGCCTTGACTATCCGCGCGAGATGCTGGATATAAAGTTACTGATTGAAGAAGATGATGATAAAACATTAAAAGCCGTTCAAAACCTTGATTTCCCTGCTGTTTTCGAGGTAATTGTGGTGCCCTTTCACATGCCTAAAACCAAGCCCAAAGCTTGTAATTATGGCCTCCATTTTTCAAGGGGTAAATTCCTAACCATTTACGATGCCGAGGATATCCCCGATACCGATCAGCTTAAAAAAGTAGTTACCTTATTTGCCAAACTGCCCGATCATTACATTTGTATTCAAAGCGCACTTAACTATTTTAACCGCAATGAAAACTTCCTTACCCGTATGTTTACCCTGGAGTACTCATACTGGTTTGATTATATGTTGCCCGGCTTAGATACCCTCGACATTCCAATCCCCTTGGGCGGCACCAGCAACCACTTTAAAATGGATGCCCTTATTGAGCTTGGCGCCTGGGATCCCTTTAACGTAACCGAAGATGCCGACCTTGGTGTGCGTGCTTATGCCAAAGGTTATAAAATAGCCATCATCAATTCAACCACCTACGAAGAAGCTAACAACGAACCCATTAACTGGATCAGGCAGCGCTCAAGATGGATAAAGGGCTATATGCAAACCTACCTGGTACACATGCGTAACCCTGTTGAATTAATCAGGAAGATTGGCTTTAAAGGTTTTTTAGGCTTCAATTTTTTTATCGGCGCTACATCGGCCACGTTTTTGGTTTACCCGCTGTTGTTAGCCATATTTATCTGTTACCTGGTTTTCGATTTTTCAACAATCCGCACCCTGTTTCCTGATTGGGTTTTATTTATGGCTATATTTAATTTGATGGTAGGCAACATCCTGATGATATATGTAAACATGATGGCCGTATTTAAACGCCGTTATTTTGAACTGATATTGTTTGCCCTTGCCAACCCGGTTTATTGGTTAATGCACTCGGCAGCAGCATATATGGGCTTATACCAGCTGATAACCAATCCGTTTTATTGGGAAAAAACCAACCATGGTTTAAGCAAAGTTAAAAATCCTACAAATGTTGTTAAATAAAAAATGAGGATCTCTAAAAGTCAATACCTGTTTATAATAACCGCAATACTTGCTGTTTATTACCTGGCAGTGGGCATTTACATGAACCATTTGGGCTATTATAACCAGGAGAGCATATTTTATATCGAAAAAACCAAGATCATTTTTGAGGGCCTTGGCAACCGTATTAAAGTAATGGGGCTTACATCGCCATTATTACCCTTTTATTGTTCCATAATTTTTAGTTCTGTAAGTACTTTCCTGGCACCCGTAATAGCGTCGGCTCTGGGTACAGCCGTTTTATTTTACATCCTTGCCTCTACATTAAAAACACGTATCCAGCACGACGATTTTTACTTTTACATATTTGTTGCCCTGTTTTTTTTACACCCGGGTATCATTTATGTGGCAGCATCGGGCAAGGCTATTTACCTGGTGCTTATCAGCTTTTTCCTGTTCTTTTTTAACCTGCTAAAGTTTTATCGCTCAAATACAACTTTCCACGTATCATTAGCCAGTATTTCGCTGGTGATACTTATTTTTTGCGATTATAAGTTTGTATGGCTCTGCCTCTTCTTTATACCGCTGGTATTGGCCATTACTTTACAAAGCTTAAACCTTGGCGAAAAGGAATCCATTTTCCGGCTGTTTTTAAGTTTTAACAGCCCATCACTGCGCCGTAAGCTCATAAGCAAAACATTCGCAATTTATATCATCCTGTTTATTTTGCCCATTGCCTCTATCATTTCTTACAAGCTGCTCAACCTCACCCATTCCAACGATCTTAACTACTTTATCGAAAGCCCCTATGCCACCTGGAATGTGTTGGTTGATAAATTAAACTACGATATTACAACAGCCGCAACCAACTACCAGTTGCCCGAACTTTCGGTACTGGTATCTGTAAGGGTTATCTATTTTTGCCCGCTTATTTTGATAGCTATATACCTCTTCCGCGAAAGTACTTACCAGGCTTTAACTATTTTAACTCCTTTCGCGTTTATCGAGTTTTTGCACATCAAATACGACAAGCTATATATTACTTATGAGTACTACCTCATTTTCCTCATACTATCGTTGCTTTGCCTTATATTTAAGGCCCTGGTGGTTCAAAATCAAAAGGCTTTTAAAATAATTGTTTTGGTTGCGGCGCTTGTCTCGTTTTACACCGGTTACTCGTTTTTAAAGGGGTCTTTCATCCATGATGAAAAAGCATTTATAACCACACTTATGAGCGGCGAACATAATATGGACCAGGTGGAAATTATGGACATGGCAGGTTATATTAATACCTTGCCCAAAAACTCACATGTGCTTATGGACGATGCCATAGCATACCCGGTTGCAGCCTTAACAAATGATATCAGGAGGTTAACCCTTCCCTACCAGGACCTGTTTTTAAGCGCCATTGAAACGCCCTACCGGTATGATGATTACATCCTGATTGCAACGGCCAAAAATCCGTTTACCGGCTACACACAGCTTAACAATAAGTATATCCCGGCCATTCGTATTGCAAACAGCGGCATTAACTACCGCCGCGTTCACGAAACGGACAACTGGGTACTGTACAAAATCATCTCCATCCGATAAAATTGAACTATTAACTATTGACTGACTTATATTAACCAAGACCTGCTCCACAAAAAGCAGGTCTTTTATGTTTAAAGGTAATAATCAACATTACACCACAGTATCCAGCATTGGCGTGCCCATTACAAACCAGGCTTTACTAATTTTATCGCCGGCCACCTCGTAAATACAAAGAGCGTCGATATGGCCCGGCCCATCAGGAAAAGTACGGGATACCAACTCAAAGTCGACAACTTTATTGTTGAGCACCGTGCGGGTGAGCAGCTTACCAAACAAATCGGGCTCCAGGAACCTAACCAGGTGCCTTTCGCGAATGGCAGCGGCTCCGCTGGCCAGCAGTGTATCCGGGAATTCATAATACAGGGCGTCATCGGCCCAACAGGTCATAAACAAATCAATATCCTTTGCATTATAGGCATCCAGTTGTTTTTTTACTACTTGTTCAACAGCAGTTTTTGTGGTGTTTTCCATTGGTGATTTATTGGTGCGGCTAATATAGATGTTGTGGGGTGATAATATGCAAAGCGCGCTTTATTAGTCGCCGCCACCGCCGCAGCCGCTACAACCCGAGGATGAGCAGCCTGAGCAGCCACTGCCGCAACCGCTGTGCCCACCGCAGCCATGTGAACCACCGTGATCATGTGAACCGCCGTGATCATGTGAACCGCCGTGACCGGAATGGTCGCCATGGTGGCCGCTATCCGTGTCGCCGCCGCAACCACTGTTTCCATCATTGTTGTTTTTACGATCTTCATCGCTATAATCGTGGCCGCCCTTGTAAACCGCCACAACCACCAGCCCAATAACCCCTATCATAATAGCCAACGCAATGCTGGTTTCCGAGGCCTGTATAAACAAGCCTGCGGCAACAATCAGCATCAGCAAAATAACAACCTGGCTGATATTGCGGGGCTTGGGCAGCAGCCAGTACCTACCCACATTTACGCGCCTGAAATTGATATCTGTAAAACGCGTTTTGTTGTTGTGCCAGATATCTGCCGGAGGCATAGTGGCGAAGGTTTGGGTATACAGCTGGTGTGTATGGGTGTAATAACCATCGAATTTAATGGCCTCGGCCTGGCCGCCTTTGGTTGGGTTATGATGTATTTGCTGGCCCAGGGTATCGCGGCATAAATCGTTCCAGTATGATTGGGTGAAGGTTAAATGCAGGTGCCAGGCCTGGTCTACCGGATCAGACGGGGTTACCCCACCAGGAGTGATACAACACAGGAAAATAAACTTTTTATATTCTTCAATCACGCGCAAGGCATAGTTGCGCGGCCAGCCATTTTCGCGGGCCAGCCTGTCCGAAAATTTGAAACCGACCCCGGGTTTATCTATACTATAGTGTTGAATATTTTGCCAGAGTAACTCTTGTTCGGGTATCATGATAGTGCAGGTTATCTGGCTTAAATGTACTTAAACGCCGGCAGAAGAAAAAGAGCGGAAACAGTTCGTTACATTTTATAAAAATGCATTAGATCAGATAAAATCATTAATTTGTTTGAATGAGATTATTATTGGCATTCTCGACAAGCCAACAATAATGTATTCATAAAAAGATGCGATATGGAAACAGTTATTATAGAACTGACTAATCAAAAGGCTTATAAAATTTTGGAAGACCTTGAGAAGCTTAATATCATTAAAGTAATAAAAAGGCCTTCAACACTTTCCTCATTACAAAAAAAATTCAAACTAAAATGAGTAATGAAGAAATTGACGAGCAACTCCATAATATCCGGGATGAATGGCAAAGACCTATCTGATTGATACCTCTGCAATAATCAAGTATCTCAATGGATCATTGCCGGTGAATAATCGTGACTTCCTAAAAGTTAATACGTTAAAATACACTAATCCCAATAAAGTAGATTAATACAGTTTTTTGGTAATGTACCCRCATAGCGTGAAGGATTGCAATGAATACCGGCCCGGCAGTGGGCAGCAGCCAGGCCGCGCCTAATGCCTTGCAGGCGTATAAATGGAAAGCCCGGGCCCCCCGCTTCTACCAGCGGGAGGGACACGCCATAATACGAACATCTCAATTAAACGGCGGTATCAGTAATTTCGAACAATGAATTTTGAATATCGAACACCGAACTTTCTCGTTCATTATTCGATATTGGACATTCGGTGTTCAATATTATTGTAACCTTATTCTTAAACGGGCATGCCCCCATCACAAATTAAACATCACCTTAGCCAGCAACATTCTGCCCGGAATGCTGTACGTGCTTGACGTAAACACGTTGGCCGACAAGTATAGCGAAGTATAGTTTTTTACGTTGAACAGGTTTTGGGCCGTTAGCTGTACATCTATTTTGGGTTTGCTGAATTTGTAGCGCATAGTTGCATCGGCAAAAAAGTATTTAAGATCATTGGCTTGCTGCTGGTGGGTGTAATAATGATCGGCAGCAAGGTTGAATTGCAGGGTATTAAGCGGGTTATATTCAATGGCGGCGGTTTGGATAAGCCGCTGAAATTTGCTGCTGCCTGCAACCGCTGTTGATTTGCTGGTGGTTTGGCTGTAATTGGCCTTATAGCTTAAATTAACTGTACTGCTCAGTTTGCTTTCGGCACCCACGTTCAGCGTTTCGGCTACTGTATTGAAGGGCAGGATAAGCCCGTTTTGCAGCTGGTTTAGCCGGGCGGTTTGCCAGGAAGCCCCGGCGCTGAAAGTGGTTTGCAAATCAAAATTATACTTGCTGATGTAGCCGCTAACCGCCCAGGCGTCTGTTTTGTTATCATAGGGCAGTATAACCCGTTGCTGCAGGTTATTGGTTAATGTGCTGGATGCGATATTGTTAGCATAAATATGGCTGTAATTAACATTCAGGCTAAAAAAGAACAGTGTAATGGCTTTGCGGTAGTTAAAGCCCAGGCCCGCGTTTTGGCTCTGGCGCTCGGTAAGGTCGGCGCTGTTGGCATACAGCGTGCGGTAATTGGTGAGGATATAGCCACGGTACACATCCTGGATACTGCCAATGTTGTTGCGCAAACCGTAGTTCAGGGTAAAATAGTTTTCGATGCCGCTTTGGTATTTTACATAAAGCCGCGGGTTAAAGTACAAGCGGTTAAGACTATTACTTAACTGGTAGTAGTCATCGCTGTAATGGGTTTGCTGCCAGCTGAGGGGCAGGCTGGCCTCTATCTTCAGAATTTTGCCGGGTATGTCAAAATCTGCTTCGGCGTATGCCTTGTTACGGCTCCAGTTTAAGCTGTTGCGGGTGCTATCGCCAACCGGGTTAACCGCGTTGTTTTGTTGGGTAGTTGATAGCGCCGAATTTAAAGTTTGCGACTGGCTGCTGAACCCTGCCTTATAGCTTTGTGTTATATGCTGACCCGGTATTTTGTAAGCCAGGTAATTGTTGCTGAACCAGGTAGGGATATTTACCGTTTGGGTAAGCAGCGAATAATTAACACCGTTGTTAAAAATATCCGGGTTAAGATTAGGTTCGATAACCCGGCTCTCGGGCTCCGATGTGCGGTTAATGTAACTATACACCTCCATAATTTTATCGGAATGGAAGGTTTTCATCCAATTAAGCTCGTTAGAAAAATTGAACAAATTATCTTTAAACGTTTGGTTTACGGGTACGCCATTACTCACCAGGTTTGAGTACGAGGTATTGTGGTTATAATCGGTTACCAGGTTATCGTTCAGGTAATATTTGTTTTGATTAACGTTGAGGGTAAACTGGGTATGGATTAAATCGGGCCGCCATTTATTATTTTGCTTTTCGGTATAACGGATAGTATCGCCGGGCAGGTAAACCTCGCTCAGGCGGCTGTAATCCTGGTGCTGACTATCGCGCAGGTATGATATATTGGCCCGAAGCTGTACATCTTTTTTCAGGTGAACCAGGTTATTAAGGTTAACTATACCCGATTGGTTAAATAAATACCTGTTGCGCGGCAAATCCGGGTCGCCGGCAGTGCCTAAGGACAATACCGTACCGGGCTGATCATTATCCAGGCGTTGCATGTGCTCGGCCGAATTGTGCGACACCAGATCGCCGGCCACATCATAGCCCGTATTGTTACCTCTCAGGTAATTAATAGCCTTGTATTTATCCTTAAACATCATGGCATTAAGGTCTTCATCGTACTTTTTGGGCAAGCCCGCACCTATGGTTTCCTGCCCTATCAGCTGTAGTTTGGCATCTTTTTTTATGGTGAGGTTAAGGGCCACATCCTCGCTTACCACCTTATCGCGCAGCATTTTTACGGGCTGATGGTTTTCCATCACCTGCACCTGGTCAACCACCCCATGGGGTATGGTGCCCGTAGCAATATTATATTTATCATCAAGCAGGTTATCGCCGCCTATGTACAGGTTGGATATAGCCTTGCCGTTGTAGCTTATTTTGCCATCCTTGGCCACATCAATGCCCGGCAGCTTTTTAATTACATCACCAATAACCCTATCCTGCGGGCTGCTAAAATCCGACACCTTATAGCTGGTAGTATCGCCGCTAACCCGCAGCCGCGGCCGGTTATTTTTTATGGTAACCCCCTGCAGCTGATGCACCGCGCCTGCCAGTTTAAAGTTGTAGGGGGGTGTAAAGCTGCTTACCGGCAGCCCCGCCTTTTTAAAGCCTATGCAACTGGCCTCTAAAGTAAGGCCATTTTTATCGGCATTTACCGGAATCCCAAGGCTGTACAGTCCCCCGGCATCACTGGTGGTATAGGCAATAATAAGGCCTGCACCGTTTTTAAGGTTGATGCCGGCGTAGCTTATTGGCTTGCCCAGGCTATCGGTAACTTTGCCTTTGATGCTTTGGCCAAGGCATACCATGCCCATGAGCATCCAAAATATGAACACCCCGGCGCTTTTATGCGGGCGGCTCATTTTTTCTCGGGAAGCTCTAAAGGGTTATTAATTACCGGTCCTGTACCATTTATCTGAATCCGCATCTGCGGGCCGCCACCACCGCCCGGGCCTTCACCCGGCCCGCCGGCCCGCATACCGCCGCCAGAGCCTGCCATGGCCGACTGTGCAAAAGCATTCGGATCTTTCCGCATGGCGGCTTCCAGGTTCTTAAATTCCTTTTCGGTGGTTTTAACCGCGTCGGTTGGCAGGGCTATTACATTAGGATCGTCGTTGGCATCGTCCATGCCAATCAGCTTAATTGTTGCGCCTCCCGGAACCGGGGCTTCTGCGGCGGGCTTTGGCGAGTTGGTTACCTCGTCGAGCCCGTCAAACTTAAATACTACCTCTTTATTGGTATCATAGGCTTCCACAATTAAGCCCGGCAAACCGTTCAGTTTCCACGGCCCGGCATGAAAAGGCAAATCCGGACAAAACCAGGCCGTATAATCCCTGCCCTTGAAATGTCCCGTAGCTTTTTGGCAATGCAAACCCGAAAAGCTGGCCGTATCGGCGCTTATCTTCCAGTCAATCACGGGCATGGGCTCTTCAATCATATACGGGGTTATCAGCCGCTCTTTACGTACCAGTTTATGTTGCAGCGGAAACTGGTAAAACTCGTTCCGGGTGGTAGGCGCGCCGCCGGTTACTTTAATATTCACTCGACCGCCATTACCCTTTTGCTCGGCCATCTGGTCGGCTACTTGTTTTTTCATCAGGGCCTCCTGCAACTTGCGGTCGTAACTTTTATAAGCGCTGGAAGTTGCGCCCACAAACAGCACCATATTTTCGGTATATGGCTTATCCCGGTGCGTAGTATCGCGCAGGTGCGAAAACTTGTAATGCACAACAGCCCTGGCAGTATCGGGCTTTTGCGCCAGTGCCCCACCAGCAAGGCCAAGCAGGCAGGCTAAAAAGAGTATCGTTTTTTTCATGATGGTTATAAGGTTATACCTGTTTTTATTATAACAGATCAAATATAACTAACAGAATAGTTAAACTACGAAGTTTTCGTAGAATTAACAAAATTTAACAATTTAGAGGTCGTTCATTGGTTCATTAGTTCATTGGTGGCTCGCTGGATAGCTTTCGACTTTGTGTTGCTCATTGGCGTATGAGTATCATATCATAGGGCCATCATGCAAAGACAGCCTCATTAGCCATGAAAGGGCGACATCCGTCTGCGATGGGCGTCGCCCATCGGTTAAAAATATATTGACGAGACAGCCCTGAAAGGGTGACATATATTTTACACGCTCAAAACTATCTATTTAATCAATAAATACAGCCCCGCGGCAATTGACGCGCCCGCAATTGGCCCTAAAACAGGGATCCAGGCGTAGGGCCAGTCGCTGGTGCCTTTGTTTTTGATGGGAAGTATCATGTGCATTATGCGGGGGCCCAGGTCGCGGCAGGGGTTAATGGCATAGCCGGTTGTACCACCCAGCGATAAACCTATTACCCACACCAATAACGCCACGGGTATAGCGCCGACCGAGCCAAGGCCTATAGGTACTTTGGTGGGCACAATCTGGCCGCCCGAAATGTAAAATATGGTGAACAGCAGCACAAAGGCACCAATAATTTCGCTGGCAATGTTTGAGATGTAATTGCGCACCGCCGGGCCGGTACAAAACACCGCCAATATCGAGGCCGGATCATTAGTTCGTTTAAAATGATCATAATACATCACCCACACCAGGAACGAGCCAACCATAGCACCTAAAAATTGAGCTGCTATATACAATGGCACCTGTGCCCAGGCAAATTTGCCCGCTATAGCCAGCGCTATGGTAACCGCAGGATTAAGGTGAGCACCGCTATAAGGCCCGGCAACAACAACCCCCACAAATACCGCCAGGCCCCAGGCCGTGGTAATTACTATCCAACCGCTATTATTTCCCTTGGTATCTTTTAATACTACGTTGGCCACAACGCCATCGCCTAAAAGTATGAGTAACATGGTGCCAATGAATTCGGCAATAAATGGAGACATGGTAATAAAATTTATAGGTTTGAATAATTGTAACAGGTTATAATAATAAATCCAGACGCATCAGCCTACCGTATTGATAAATACTCCCTCTGCTTCCAGGCGTTATGCTTTCTGCCTTTCGCTTTTAGTCTTTATCGGCCCAGCACTTGGCCGCATGAATGGCCCGTTCCCAGCCTTCAATATCCGCTTTAATATCCTCTGGGTTACCGGCGGGGATAAATTCCTTTTCAGATTGCCAAAGCTGTTGTATTTCGGCCACATCTTTCCAAAAGCCTACTGCCAGGCCGGCAAGGTAGGCCGCGCCTAAAGCGGTAGTTTCTACCACGTTTGGCCTTATCACTTTACAATTCAACACATCGGCCTGGTATTGCATCAGCAAATCGTTAGCGGTTGCGCCGCCATCTACCCGTAGTTCTTTAATGGGCATACCAGCATCGGCCTCCATTGCTTTTAAAACATCCATAGTTTGGTAGGCTATGGATGCCAGGGCCGCTCGTGCCAGGTGGCCGGCGGTGGTTCCGCGTGTGAGGCCAACAATAGTACCCCGCGCCTCGGGATCCCAGTAAGGGGCGCCCAGGCCTGCAAAAGCGGGTACAAAATATACGCCGCCGGTATCTTTAACACTGGTTGCCAACTGCTCCACATCGGCCGATGTTTTGATGATACCCAGGCCATCGCGCAGCCATTGCACTACGGCGCCGCCAATAAATATGCTGCCTTCAAAGGCGTATTGTACCTGGCCGTTAATTTTCCAGGCTATGGTGGTAAGCAGGTTATTTTTTGATTCGATAAGCTGATTGCCAATGTTCATCAGCATAAAACAACCTGTACCATACGTATTTTTAACCATGGCCTTATCAATGCACATTTGCCCAAACAAGGCGGCATGCTGATCGCCGGCTATGCCTGCAATAGGTATTTTGCTGGCAAATATCGTTGTAGCTGTTTCGCCGTAAACCTCGCTTGATTGTTTTACCTCGGGCAACATGCTTTTAGGGATATCCATCAGCTGCAGCAACTCATCATCCCATTGCTGGGTACGGATATTGAATAACATGGTGCGGCTGGCATTGGTTACATCGGTAACATGTACCTGGCCGCGTGTAAATTTCCATACCAGCCAGCTGTCAACCGTGCCAAATGCCAGTTTACCTGCGTCGGCCAGTGCGCGGGCGCCATCCACATTATCCAGGATCCATTTTATTTTGGAGCCCGAAAAATAGGCATCTATCACCAGCCCGGTTTTAGAGCGGATCATATTGCTGTGGCCATCCTGTTTTAGTTTATCGCAATAGGCGGCGGTGCGCCTGTCCTGCCAAACTATGGCGTTGTAAACAGCTTCGCCGGTTTCGCGGTTCCATACAATGGTGGTTTCACGCTGATTGGTAATACCTATGGCTTTAATATTTTTGCCATTAAGCCCGGCCTTAACGGTGGCCTCGGCGGCCACACCCGCCTGGGTCGACCAGATCTCGTTCGGGTCGTGCTCAACCCAGCCTGGTTTTGGAAAATATTGTTTGAATTCTTTTTGCGACAGCGCTATAATTTGCCCCGCATGATCAAATATGATCGCCCTCGAACTGGTTGTCCCCTGGTCAAGGGCCAAAATGTATTCTTCCATTACTTAGGTTTTAAATTAGAGTCAAGAATTAAGAGTCAAGAATCAAGAGAAAAAACTGTTCGTTTATTGGTTTATAATAATTGGTTAAAATGGAGTCAAGAACCAAGAAAAAAGCTGTTCAATTAAGGATATTCCGGGTATCAATTAAATTAATACCTATCCACCCGACTTGTTTCCTGTCTTGATTCTTGACTCTTAACTCTTGATTCTTTCTCCTGCTAATATATAGTTTCCGGCTACCTTATTAAAGGCTTTTACCTGTTCTGTTTGCCATTCGGTATCTTTATTTAATTCCTCTGCCATCAGCCGGGCAACTTCTGCCCCCATGGCCATCGCCAGGCGGGCATCTAAAAACAATACGCGGGTACGGCGGGCCAGTATATCCTCAACAGTACGCGCCATCTCGTACCGTACCGACCAAATCACCTCGCCTTTGGTATACTCATCATCCGGGTGTACCCGGTTTTTCCAGCCGTCATCCTCATCAGTTAAGGCCAATACCTTTTCAATATCATCGCCGTAAACATATAGGTGGTTACTTCTATCCGGGTTCGGCCGGCTGCCGTGGATGGATAGGCCTGCGGTGTGGCAAACCTTGTTTGGTAATTTGCCCACCTCTATCGCTTTATTAATGGTATCCTCGCCCATTTTACGATAGGTGGTCCACTTGCCACCGGTTATGGTGATCAGGTTTGATTTAGAAACAATCAATTTATGGCTGCGCGAAATCTCTTTTGTTTTAGATGAATCATCCTGCGGGGCGGCCAATGGCCTTAGTCCGGCAAAAACGCTCAATACATCCGCACGCGCGGGTACCTTTTTCAGATATTTAGCGGCGGTACGCAAAATAAAATCAATTTCGGCCTCAAGGGCCACAGGCTCCAGGCTATGTTCATCAATAGGTGTATCCGTGGTGCCTACCAAAAGCTTGTTATGCCAGGGCACTACAAATAATACCCGGCCATCCTCGGTTTTGGGGATCATGATGGCGTCTTCACCGGGCATAAACTGCCTGTCGAAAACCAGGTGAACGCCCTGGCTTGGCCTTACCAGTGGCTTTTTATCGGGCACATCCATTTTAAGCACATCATCTACAAAAACCCCGGTAGCGTTAATCACGGTTTTGGCCTTTAGCTGGTAACTAAGCCCGGTTTCTGCATCGGAGGCTTTAACGCCGGCTATTTTTTGGTTGCCATTTTTAATCAGGCCGGTAACTTTAAAATAATTCAACACGGTTGCGCCCTGCTCCAAAGCGGTTTGCGCCAGGTTTATGGCCAGCCGCGAATCATCAAACTGCCCGTCGTGGTATACCACGCCGCCATGCAGGCCTTTCTCCTCAATTCCGGGCAGCCTGCTGATGGTTTCTTTTTTGGAGATGTGTTTTGCCCTGCCAAAGCCCAGCTTGCCGGCCAGCAAATCATATATGGTTAAGCCGATGGTATAAAACACACCGTCAAACCAACTGTAATTAGGAATAATAAAACTTTCATTTTTTACCAGGTGCGGGGCGTTTTTTAACAGTAAACCCCGCTCGTGCAGTGCCTCGCGCACCAGGCCAATATCGCCCTGCGCCAGGTAACGCACGCCGCCGTGCACCAGCTTGGTGGCCCGGCTTGATGTGCCTTTGGCAAAGTCGGCCTGCTCCAATAGCAGGGTTGACAATCCCCTCGAGGCTGCATCAACCGCGGCGCCCAGGCCGGTAGCGCCGCCCCCAATAATAATGATATCCCAAATTTTATCCTGGTTATGGATGGATTGCAAAATGGAATCTCTTTTGAAAATACTCATTTTAATTCTGTTGCATTTCGATTACGATTCAAATATACAATATCGAAACATAAAATAACAAATCGAAACTTATTTTTTGTTTCAATTTATCCCATCCCAGTTTTTTACTTATTTTTGTTTGTTATGAATAAAAATACCGACAGGCATAAAATCATACTCCGGCAACTGGAAGACGGCGGCTTTGTAAACGTACAGGAACTGGGCAAACAGCTAAATGTTTCGGAAGTGACCATCCGAAAGGATCTGAAACTTTTGGAGGACAAAAAGCTGCTATTCCGTACCCACGGCGGGGCTACCAAAAGCAACCCCTACACCAACGACAGGCCCGTTGCCGAAAAGGAAAAGCTGAACGCTGCCGAAAAGCAGCAGATAGGCATAGCCGCTGCTGCGCTTATTGGTCATAACGATTCTATCATTATTGCATCGGGCACTACTATGCTGGCCCTGGCGCGATCGGTTAATGCGGGGAAACATTTAACGGTGATCACATCGGCCCTCAACGTGGCTATCGAGCTATCGCATCACCCCAATATAGAAGTAATCCAGTTAGGCGGCCAGTTGCGCAGCTCGTCATCATCGGTAACCGGATCATATGCCGAAGTGATGCTGCAGGATATGGCATGCAGCATGCTTTTTTTAGGTGTCGACGGCATCGACCCCGAAATTGGCCTTACCACCACCAATTTAATGGAAGCCCGCCTGAACCAAAAAATGATAGCCGCCGCCCAAACCGTAGTGGTATTGGCCGACAGCACCAAATTTGGCAAACGCGGCTTAGGCAAAATCTGCCCCCTCGACCAGGTTCAGCACATTATTACCGATAGCGGCATCAGCCCCGCCATGCTGAAAGTATTGCAGGAAAAGGGGATAGCCGTTACGGTGGTGGGTTAGGAGTATCAAGTAGTAAGTATCAAGATTTTTTGTTCGGGAGATCGATTTTCTTTTAATTCCCTCCCAGCGGGAACTACCGTATGTACAAATCTTTAAAACAAAAGAAAATGTCATTTCGAACGAGGTACGAGGAGAAATCTTTAACGCCTTGCACCCCAAAAGCATGTCGAATTGCAAGGCGTTAAAGATTTCTCCTCACCCCAACGCTCAAATCCACCGCTGATTCGTTCGAAATGACAACTTGCTTTATTAATTGATGAGATAGATCCAAAAGATGCGTAGCCACTCATTTTAAAAACACATTTCTCACTGCCTCCAGGTAACCGTAGCCGTGTTTTTTATCCGGTTCAAGGTAGCTGCCCTCGGCCCATTCGTTCCAGGCGTTTATGGTAATCAGTGGCGGCTGGTTAGGGTGGGCGTCTATGTAGTCTTTTGCTTTTTGCAGGTATATCTCAAAATATTCGGGTTTGTTGTTTACAACCAGGTCTTGCTTTTGTACGGGGAAACGCGGGTTGCTGTCCCAGCCAATAGAAACATGCGGGCAGTACGGAATTTTAAAGGTAGTATCCCATTCGGCCCATTTGGCTATGGCTTTTTGGCCCCAGGGAATATAATCGCCGCTTGGCGCTACAAAATGGCACCATTGATAGTTGGTCATGCTGTTAAATCCAAAATACTCCAGGGTCGAGTTTTGTGTTTGTACCTTATCGCCGGGCACATCGTTTAACGTTGCCGGGATGTTGCCCCAAAGCGTAGCCTGCAAATGCAGACCGGGGAACCCGGCTTCTATCGTTTTTTTACGGAAATAATCTATAGCCTCCTTTGCCTTTTCAGACCCGCCTATGCCTTTAATAAAGGTTGATAGCTCGTAAATGCTGAACACCGGCTGGCCGTTTATTTTATAATAGTTGGGCTTTTTAAAGTAATCGTTAATGATATGCGCTATCATCCCCTCAAAAGTTTTCCTATCCACCCCGCCATAAAAATACACCTTGCTTTTATCCGGGTTCGATGGATCTAAATACGAGTTATGATCATGGTTGGCCCACATCAGGTAAAACTTCATATCGTTGGTATTTTTAGCCTTCAGGAAACCCTTGTTCAGGGCATCTTCCAAAAAAGGTTTTTTATCGTACCAATACCAATCAAATATCATCACGTTAACGCCATACTTTGTAGCCGTAGCTATTTTTTTACCCATCACCGCCGGGTCGCTTTCGTCTTCATAACCCCAAAGCGGCACCTTGGGTACTTCATGACCTGCAAACTTGGGCTTTGCCTTGTAAATAGCCTCCCACTCCCCTTTCCCATCCGGGAAAACGCCAATATCCTTAAACCTGGCATCGGGGTGGTACGCAGGCCAGTAAAATGCCGCCACATCATAATGTTTAGCAGGGCTTTGGCCATTTGCACTAAAAACAACAAAGCATGCCAGCACAAGCATTAAGCAAAACAACAGTTTGAATTTGTTCATCACCAGGTAAATAAATTAAATGCGATCATATTACGCCGCCGCCAGGCAGGTAATGGTTAAAATAAACGGTTATTTTAAAAGTAGCTTATTGATTTCGACGCGCTATCCTGTACTGTCTTTTTTAAACCGGGGTTAGCACGAAATATAAAAGCGGAAGGATCCGAAGTGGCTTCCCTGGCGACGAGGCAATCGCCGAAAAAATGCATCTGTTTTCTGCGACAGCATAACGGATAACGGGTTTGTCGGAGAACAACTCCAACAAAGTGCGGGCCTGACAAATCCACGCCAAGCCTGTAGCAAGCCCTCCACCAATGAACTAATGAACCTTGAACCAATGAACCATCCTAATGAACCATCCACCAATGAACTAATGAACCAGTGAACCAATGAACCAATGAACCATAATGGCGTTCCCTGCGGGTAATTGTGGGCTTCTGAATCTTACCGGGTAAATGGCCTTCGGCTCGAATGCCTCACCCTCAATATCCGTATTTCTTTCGGTAACACCCTATACGAAATTCGGTAGCTGTCAACTTCAAAGGCGTGGAAACTGCCATCGTTGTTTTTCTTCAGTCTATCGGGTTGGTAGAGTTCTGATTTAAGGGGGAGCGATTTAATCTTTAATAATATCCGTTGTTCAATTTTTTCAGCATATGCAAACTGGTCGTTATCTTCCAGGTATTCAATAGCATCTATCAGCTGTTTTACAGCCAATTTATTCCATTTAATTTGCATTAAAGCGCTTTTCTCCTATTTTTAAAAAGCTGTTCTACATCATCGTGGCTAACAAAGCTCCCGGCTTCAATCGCAGCATCTGCCTGTTCAATTTCGGCATTGTACTGGTCAATAAACGCGCTGTTAAGCTCATCGGTGTTTTTATCTACATCGGCCTGGTAGCTATAGCGCAGGCTATCCAAAAAAGCCAATAGTACCTTCTCTTCCTGTTCGTTTTTTGTGTTTACCAATACACTCATAAACCAAATTTAATCAAATAAATTTATAAAAAACAAACTAATGATGACCATTGATTTGCAAGCACACTATTTACCAGCAGCTAAGCATTTAGCCGCCAACGACCCATGAGCTAATGAACCAGGAAACTAATGCCCCCTACTAACCAACCATCCCACCAATGACTAATGACCGATTCCTTTTTTGAATTTTAACTTTTGAATTAAAATAATGGCGTTCCCTGCGGGCCGGGCTGTCCGTTCATACGCGCACAGGCATTAAGCGCCGGGCCGGTATCCACTTCCATCACTAACGCGGGCTGCGGGGAATTGTGGGCTTAACGTTATACAAGAACACCGTGATTTGCATGCGGGCACACAGGCCTGGAGGCCTGCGGCAGCGAAAAGTGCTTGCGGTAGCTGGGGGCTAAATTATTCCACAAAAGGGAGCACCGTTTTAAATTTGGCTTTGTCAAGCGCTTTTCCACTTCTAATAGCTTTTTGCCAATCGCCGTCTTCCGGATAATAATCACGTACTCCCCAAATTACATAAACCATCTTCAGAGAGTTGTCAGTAAGAAACTGTTTCAAAAGATCTTTCTTGATATAACAGAAGATTTCTTGATCCACATATGAGTTTTTTAACTTATGGCTAAAGCTTGCCAGTGATCCACTTGAGTCATACAAATCGGTTGACTGTGCAGTCCGCGTCAGCTTAAAATGATCAATAATATTCTTGCTGGCGTAAAATTTATGTTTAAGAACACGTACTGGATGCATGATACGGATATCCTTCGATCTTTGCCTGATTTCCTGACGTTCATAAGTAACTGGCTTCAGCTCAGCTTTCATCGATTCGAGTGCTTTTATTACTGTCATTACTGGCCGGCCATTTTGAAAAAACAGCGGGCTAAGAGGTGGCGGAATTCCCTTAGGCATTTCAGCATCAAATCCCTGCTTCCCTGTTTTTCTTTGCAATTCAAGAAACGCTGATTCTCGTTTTGAACCTGTTAAAATAATATCGTTTATAAAAAGTTCATGTTTTTCATACTTGACCTTCACTTTGCGTTCCACTAAAGTGCAATGCCAAGTTTCCATTTTATTAAAGGGAATTGCTCTCCCATCAGGAATTTCGCCTCCCTGAACGCCATCTGAAAACGGGGGGTCAGAAGAAACTCCAATATTTGTCGCTTCCGACAGTATTCGAAATGTTAGGGAATAATCTTTTTCGGGTATCATTATCGCTTCCATATATTTGAAAAACTGCCGAGTATATGAAGGCTTGCATTGGTGAAAAAAGCCATGTAGCAAACTCCAATCACCTTTTCTGCCAAGAAAATCAGATATTTGTAGATGTTCTGTTGGATCAATAACGGATCTATTATTGCACCAACTGATGATATCTGAATTGACATCAATATAGTCAGAAGTTATGAACCTTGAGGGTGTTGTTTTCGTCATCGTGTCAACTACCTGGCTGGGCTCAAATTGCGGTTTCTCCATACGTAAATTTCCGGTTTCTCTGAAGTTTCGCAATAACATACGGTCATCGAGATAGCCGCATAATTCTTGGTAAGCAATGTCAATATATTTATCCGCATAGCGCTTAATATCCGGAAATAAATCGCCGTATGCAGATAATCCAGCAATCTCTTTGTCCAATTCTCCAAATAAAGCAAAATCGTAGCCGAGACCGTAAGCCCGCCATCTTAAATTACCAAGGCGTTCTAAATAAATATCCGTTGGACGGTACTCGTCACCAGTCGAACTAATTGCGAACATTTTTTCTTTGCCAAATCGGTGATGTATTAACGAATTGCCACTGCGATACTCTTTTTCGTTTTTGTCTGTCTCCGTTTCCCATTGTGTAACACCCAGTTCCAAGAATGTTTTTTTAATGATTTTGAGTTCGGTAGTTTTAGCAATAGCCGGAATTTTAAAAGAAAGAAGTTCCAAAGTCCGATATGCATAATCTCTTATAATGATATGATTAGTGGTAATATTACTATCCTTATTAAACAAGCTATCTCTTATAAAAGCAGCCAATTTATTGAACCCATCGTCCAAAATATCGATACTGGATTGCGTTAGCGCCAGTTGCAGATTATAACATATCATACTTAACCATTCGAATATCGTTGGGTCATTGACACTTGCAAAACGAAAATAGAAGTTCAAAAAACCAGTGGGATTTTTAAATCCATATGTATACAGCGCATCGCTTACTTGTTGTTTCAGGGTTTTATTCGTCGTCGTTAAATTCCAGATAAGGTATGTTCCTACCAATTCAATTTTAGCTTTTTGCTCAGTTGTGTGTACGTTAAGATTTTGTAAGCGCTTAAACTCGGCGATGAGACCACCTACAAAGCCATCCTCTGACGCTCTGATGTGTTCTGTCCAAACCACATCCCGCCTGTTCATCGGCATTTTCCACAATAAATGATCAAACAAACTAAAATTGAAAGGGTGATTTACCGCGAACAAAACTGGTTCACATTTTGTCAAAATTGGTATTAAATTGGCTTCTTCGGTTAAAAGCATCCGGATATAATTTATCTGATCTTCGGGAATATATTGTGGAGAAAGTGTGAGTGTTGCTGCAATAGACTCTTGTAAGAGTTTTTCGTTGTTCTTACTTGTACTTTGTTCCTCCCAAATTAAGTCATGAACAAATAATTGCTTTTTTATAGGCAGTAATGTACAAAGCGCTGTTAGTATGTCTTCGTTCTGAGGGTGTTCTATTATGTATTTGTTGTTGGATAGCTTATCCATATCTGGGCCGTTTAGAAATTCTTTGATATCCACGACAGTTTCAATTAGATGTTTTGCGATCACGTAACCTGTCATAGCATCGTAAGTGATATAAATGTGATCGGATTCTTGGTAGCTATCGCGCGTAAACAACAATTCCTCATCAAGTAGCGCTTTTGTTGCGGATTGATAATAGTTGCTAAATCCGGTTGGGTCTGCAACTTCTATAAGGTTTTCCAGCTCAAAATGACGTGATGGAGTGTCCCACAACATTTGAGCGATCTTATTCAGGATATTACTGGCCAATTTCCTGTTTTTTCCTATCGGAGCCCAGCCATATTCTGTTAACCTTTCAAAGATCTGGCGGTCACAGCGATCAATAAATTTTTCAAATATTGTATATATGGAATCGTATCCCAACGTAACCTGTTTAATCTCTTTGCGTTCCGGGTTTATGGTTTCGCAATAGATCTTTAGATATAATGGCCTTCCAAATTGCTGGAACGAAACGAATGAATAATCAGCTTCTATTTTGTAAACATCGAAATACTTTTGAACAAGCTTTTTTTTATCCTTTTCATTTATGAAACCGTAAAGTGGGTGAAAACGAGAATCACCATTTATTTTAAAATCCGGCCAAATTATAGACTGATAAGATGGCCTGCAGGTCGTAATTAATACAAGATGATCACGAAGGGAAATCTCATTTTCCAACACGGGCATATCTCGTTTGAGAATAGGGTTAAGTTGGCCGTTCTGGATAATTGCTTCATTTAAGCCGTCTATTATAAATGGCACCCTTACATTGCATATTTTCCCGATTTCATTCAATGTGTCTAATAAATCGCCAAAATTATGGCCTGCACGAATATCCAATTGTCCAAGTAACTGCTCAGACAAAGGTTGGTCAGTATTGAGTTTTATAGCAGAGAAAAATAGGACAGGGTGCTTTTTGGATAAATAGTCTTTAGCAATACCTATACACAGGTTGGTTTTTCCTGCACCGCCTCCTCCATAATAATGTGCAATCTGAGTTTTGAGTGGAATACAGGTATCTCGAATATAATTGTTTAGATTTTCGATAATCTTCTTGCAAGAACTTTCGTGGGCGACGAGGGAATTATATTGTATCTGGTTGTCTCCCTCCATATCCTCTTCTTCTGTTATCTGGTTTCTGATCAATTTTTGCGCTTCTTGATCTGCCATTCCTAAAATGTGCGACATCTCATTAATGATCTCGCTAAAATCAGATCGATGAAATTTCGTTATATCATTTGCATTTAGGCGTTCCAGCCGGTTGTAAATGGCCGCTTGATTCTTTGTGAAAATTTCATTGAATCTTGCAATTCTTCCGCGGTAAGTCGAAAATGCCGTTTGAAACGCTTTGTTTGTAATTTTCATTTCGTCTAACTCAATAATGCTTTGCTCGTAGGTATGAGTTAAAACGTCAAGGTATTCTTTTATCCTATCTTTAAATCCACTGTTACACAGTAAAGGATTTAGGTACCAGTATTCAAATTCACCGTTTGGAATATAAAGGTTCTCTTCGAACTTGTTTTTGACGAGGCTGTAGGAATTATTAAAAGTTTTTTGAAACCAGTCGTTATCTAACTCAAGAAGGTTAAAAAATGACTGCCAAATTCCGTTGAATTGGGGTTGATAGACCTTTTCATGAAAAAAAGAGTGTGACCAAGGAATTATTTCCACATTGCGGCCGGTTGGGATGTTTTTAGGGAGTTCCTTTTTGAACCAATTATCTTCGGCTTTATTAAAGTCCATTGGAATACATAGGTACCATTTGGTAAGATTGGGGTGAACTTCGAGCGCACGTCTCAATGAGTCTATGATAGCCTCCTTCCGATTACTATCTCTTAACCTTGGGCTATTCTCGTAATATTTTGCTTGCCATCCCCACTCTTCTCCATTAAGTAATGTTAAAAAAAATTCAACACCATCTCCGCCGCCGCTATCGTCTACCGGTGTAAAATTTCCCATTTGTCCATATAACCTGATTGCAATCTGGTAGCATAACTGCTCAAAACTTTTTGTCTTTGCGGTTTTATAGGGTTTAAGCTTACTCCAATCTAGCATTGGTAAAAAATTAACAGGGTTAAATAGTCTAAACTAATAAAAATTTGCTTCCCCTAAATATTTAGAACCGCATTAAAGTAAGAAATTAAAAATTCTTCCACAGCTACCACGAGCCCGCCTTGGCGCAAGTCTTGTGTGGCTACCCCTCCGCTGGCGCACGCGTGTCGCGTGTGCCCCGCTGATAGGTCTGCAACATTTTTCCATCGTTTATGGTTAAGAACTGGGTTAACGAATAGGACACACGCGACACGCGTGCGCCAGCAATCCGTATTACTCCAGCTACCGCAGGGTCCCCGCGTTCGCGTTAGGGATTGAAATGGGTACCGGCCCGCGAGCGTAATGCCTGCAGGCGTATGAATGTAAAGCCCGGCCCTGTTTCTACCAACGGGGAAACCCTCTGCTGGCGCACGCGTGTCGCGTGTGCCCCGCTGATATGTCTACAACATTTTTCCATTGTTTATAGTTAAGAACTGGGTTAACGAATAGGATACACGCGACACGCGTGCGCCGGCAATCCGTATTACTCCAGCTACCGCAAGGCCCCCCCCGCGTTCGCGTTAGGGATTGAAATGGGTACCGGCCCGCGAGCGTAATGCCTGCAGGCGTATGAATGTAAAGCCCGGCCCCGTTTCTACCAACGGGGAAACGCCATGGAAGAAGTATCAAGTAGTAAGTATCAAGTAGCAAGATGGATGGGTGAGAGGATTTTAGACGAAGGATTTGGGGAATGATGAATTATGTGCTAAACTAAAATCCTAAATGCTAAATGCGTTTAGCTTAATGTTATTTGAGGGGGGGCGGCTTAATGCATGGTGATTGCTTTTGGCATTTCAGTTTGCTTATATTTGAAAAACGAAAACCGCATGGCCATCAGATTGGGTGATTTTTTCCCTAAAAAACCGGTAAATGAACCGGCTTTACAACTTGACGACCCCAAATGGGATACTTTAGAAGGCGGCTACAAAGGCACGCCATACAATGCTTCGGTAGCCTTAAAAAAGCTGGAACAGGCAAACGACAAGCAAGCCATTAACCATATTTACCAGGAGTTATGGAACGACCTGCATCACCAGGGCGATGTGGGACTGGCATCGTATTATGCCGTTCCTCATTTGGTGAGGATAGCCCGCGAAAAGCAATTTGTTGATTATAATGTACTGGGGCTTGTTTCGGTCATCGAAATACAACGGCATAAGGATAACCCGCCGCTGCCCAGGGCGCTATACCCTGCTTACAATGAAGCCATAGCCAATTTAGGCCAACTGGCCGCTGAGGCCATAAGCCAACCCTGGGACTTAAGCCTGGCATCGGCTGCGTTAACAGCTATTGCATTGGCCAAAGGCGAAATTAAACTGGCAAACGCCATACAAAACCTGGATGACGAAGGTACAATAGACGAATTTTTAGAATCGTATTAGTGTTATGTTAATCAGGCAATAACGCATAGTGTTTAGCAGGGCAAACGCATCTAAATAGTTAACGGCGATAAGCTTTTATTTAATTGCTAACGGAATAAGCTTATAGTGTCGGCAAGATATAAGCATCAAACAATACCTTGTTTATTGGCTGATCGTGGTTAAATGATCCAGGAACCAAAAGGGCTTGTATTGGTCAGCAACAGGCACAAATATTTGGATGTTTCTAAGTTGCACGGTCGGTTTAGTGTTAACCATGATAAATTACAAATAACTGACTATCAGATTTTTATAAAAAACATATTCGAAATGTGTTAAGTTATGTTAACCCAATTTATATGCATCTGCCCTGTAGTCCTTAGCCGAAAGTTTTAAGTTCTAAGTCAAAAAATAAATTGGACTTTTGACTTAAAACTTAGTACTATTGACTTTACATTAGAATTATTTGAAAATAATATGATACTTTTATCGGAAATGAAAAAAACCTATTACCTGTTATTATTTATGCTGACGCTATCGGCAGCAGCTAAGGCCCAAACCAATTGGGTAACACAAAACCTGGGTGCAAAACTATCGGTAAAATTCCCGTCCGAACCTGAAAAGGTAATTAAAAACGGAGTTGAAAGTTATACCGTAAAAGCGAAAGACAGTGTTATATATAGCGCCGGCGTGATAGATTTTGAGGTTGTAGCCCATGTGGATTCGGCAGGCCTGGCACCAATGAAGGATACACAGGAATTTGCCAATCAAATGAGGACGGGTTTTGCTTCGAAAAAGCCGACCTATACTTTTGGAGATATCACCATAGGCAAATGGAAAACGTATACCAGCTATAGTTTTTCGGGAGTTGAAAACACTAATAAAAATAAGGCAATAATACATATGATATTAATTGGCAGCAAAATTTACTCATTCGTGTGCCGGGTGCCCCCTAATCTGGTAACCCAAAATAACGATGTGTTTTTAAATTCGGTTGAGCTATTGAAGAAATAAAAATAGCCCGGTATGGCAGATGTTGCCTTACGCTAAAACATTTTAAAGGCTGGGTGCAGGCGGTTTACAACACCCGCCTGCGTACAATAACCCTGCTGCGTGGCACAACCGGCCGCACCACCACAACCCTCGGCCTGGCTGGCACTACTACAACCCTTGGCCTGGCGGCAACTACCACCCTGCGGGCAGGTGCGCGTACTACTACTATCCTTGTTTGCGCTTCAGTTTGCAACTCCACCCCAACACTGATGGCTATAAATAAAATAATCTTTTTCATGGTGCTTTTAATTTGTTGCGGTAAAGTTGTCATGAAAACACCCAGCTGCGTGCCATTAAAACGGTGAGCCTGAAAAACAAGGGGGCGAAACGGCGGGACGGGGAGTTTCAGAGGCGGGTAAGGCTTGCGGACTTGAAGTCTTATGTCTGAAAAAAGGTGTTGCGGTTGGGTAAAAAAACGCCCCAGGTGAGCCGTTTTCAAAGCTTCCAAATAGCGGTAATAAACATGTTGTAACTTATTGCATATTTATTGCCTATTAGTACCAATAACCTGCGCAGGAAGTACATCTTTTTACCACAAACGTGTACCTTTTGTAAGCTAAATTCAGCAAAGCAAGGTATCCAACCGAACACCAATGAACTAATGAATGATTGAACTTTTCAAAACGCAAAAACCCCTCATCAGTATGATGAAGGGTTTCACGATTCAGCCTTTAAGGCGGATAAGATTTGGCACCGACCTACTCTCCCACGTTTTACCGCAGTACCATCGGCTCTGGCGGGCTTGACTTCTCTGTTCGGAATGGGAAGAGGTAGACACCGCCGATATAGGCACCTGAATTTCTTT
>NZ_JBFUIA010000025.1:0-111339 GCF_056402115.1 Mucilaginibacter sp. P4_C11
TTATCAGTGGTGTGTTCCTGTTTTTATCAGTTTAGATTTACCATATTTGGTGAATTTACCATTGACAATATCAAATATGGTAAACCAGATTTGATTAGGATGGAATGCAAATTGCAATCTTACGCTTTTGGGATGTAATGAATGATTATATTGAACCGCTACCGGATAAATAAAGTCAAGAAGCCTAATGCAGCACGATACAGCCCTAACGGTGTTAACTGGAGGGATTTCAGCTTAAAAAAGGTGGATGTTATAGGGCTTCTTTTTAGATGGATATTACTTTTTTTATTAGCTGATGCCGCAACATAGAGAATAACTGTCAGACAAGTAATCATTACGCTGTGGGTAAGTATAAATACAGTTTCCATGGCTTTTGAGTTTTAACGGTTTTTTTTATTTCTTCGTAAACACAAATGCTAAATAAATGCCATCTTTTAACTGATTGATTATTAGGCATAAACAAAAAGATATCATTGAATTTGTTACCGTATTTCGCTTTTTAGCGATTGATATTTGAAAAAGTCTTGTTATAAAAACTTAACCTTGAAAGCCATGCGTGAAAGGTATGGAAGTCTTGAATCAGAATTAGTTTCGTGCTTCACAAACGTTTTATGTCCATTATCTCTCAACTTGCTGATATTTACAAAATTGTGTATCTTTATCTTAAGATTTACAGAGGTAATAAAGAGAGCGACATCTGTGGCGACTGATTATCTCATGGTTGTTAAATAGCTATAAATCAACGATATATCGGGTTGGGTTCGAATCCCTCCCTCACCGCAACCAATGTCATTTAAAAATGAACAAAGCCTGTAAATCAATAGTTTACGGGCTTTTTGTTTTTCGTTAATTGCCCAAAAAATTACCAAAAAAGCCCAAAAGTTTGTGGCAAAATCGTGGCAAAAATTATTTTTAGAAAACTGCGACGAATGGTCTCATAACTCATTGATTATCAGTTTTTACATAAGGTGAACATCTTGACTTCCTGTAGCTGTATTTCGACATTTATTCACATTTAATCGTGGCAATTATGTTGGAAAAAAGCTTTGGTTTGCTGTATTTTCTGAAAAATTCGGGAAATGAGCCTAAAAAAATCATCTATTTAGCATCACCGTGGACGGACACCCAGTTGAGCTATCTACATAAAAGCAATGGTGGGAAAACCGCTGGGACCAGGATAAAGGCCAGGCCAGCGGCGTTAATGAAGATGCCCGGGATGTAAACTTCTTCCTGCTTTAATCCTGCGGGATATGCTGGCAGGCAGGGATGGGCGCAAAATGATCAATTTCTGCATGCTAAGTCGAATTGCCAAAACGAGATGATTTAAGGGTTTAAGGTTGCATAACTTAAATTTTTCTCGCTTAACCTACTGCTTAGCCCTAAGTGGAAATTCTTTGAACACTTAATGGAGTTTTTAGAGGCTGTAGAGCCAATTTTTAAAGATAAAAACAAGATTTCAAGTACCTGAAATTTTCAAATGTAGATTATCGATTTTTTGTGGTTCGAGTACACCCTCGGGAGCCATGGGCCTTAGCATGCCCGTTAAAGTCTTTTTTATTTTAATCAAAAATTCAATCTTCGTTTCAATCAAATGGAGGCACATTTTTGGTTCGCCCCCAAGCTCATACGTGCACCGGGTAAAATCCAAACGGCAAATTCGCCTAAATAAGAATTGAAAAGCTGTTAGAATTCCATTTCGTCTTTGTTTTTCATTGATATTTAACCCTGAATTAAAACGATGTATTTTTGGCGATGTGTTTATTAACCACTGAAAAACAATGAGTTATATTTTGATTTGTGATACCTTATCGGTAATTTTCCAAAATAAACCACCTGATCTCTCATCTCATTTTTTCCATGAAACAATTGCTTGCCTTAGTGTTTATTGCATTTTCGTTGCAGGCTTTTTCGCAAAACTACCTGGTTAAATATATCAACATCTCTTTGCCGTCCAACCCCGATGCCAATACTGCCAACTGGCGAACCGGAAATTTCTTTGCTGTCACTGCAACAGCGGGCGAAATAGCTCCTGATGTGCAAGTTAAGCTACTGGCCGTTATTAAAAGAGATGGTGCCATAGCCTGCGGAGCTTACAGCAGTTTATCTGCTCCTAAAATACGTTTTGATACCCCCGTAAAGACCTGGGATAGCAGAAGCGCAGCGGAAATGTTAGGGGTGGATTGTACACTGCCCCCCGGAAATTATGAACTGAGCGTACAGTTCTTTGGGTACAGCAACGGAAAGACCCTCCCTTTAAGTGAAGAAAAAACAAAACCATTTTCAATTAACGCCGATGAGCCGGGCAATGGCAAAAGCGTGTTTAACATTAACCTCGGTGGCATCGGGATAGCGATCGGAGGCGGTAGAAAACAAACTGCCACTTGCGGCACGATAACCAGTTTTACAAAAGTAGTTTGCACAGGCATCGATACACAAACCGGCTTGCCGCACTATAACATCACGGTGAAACTGGTCAATAAACCGGTGGACAAAGACAAGGCTTGTACCTTTATTTTAAACACCGTTGCTTCGTTGAGCAAGGGTGCGGTTTTACCGCGGGGACCTGGACTCCCGATGAAGATTCCGTCTAACGACAGCGTTGCTTATGCTTTTATGTATACCCCACCGTCTTTAAGTTCGGTAGATGCGAAATTTAGTGTGTTGGGTAACTGGAATGGCGATGCAGGTTTGACAGTTGAGATGAGGCCTGCTATAAAACTGCAACCCTGTATAACCTGTGGCTGCGGGGGCTGGACCGGCCTGGGTGTGGGAAATTCTGCCTCCGAATTACGATATGAATGCGGTGCAAAAACGCAGATACCCTGGAAATGCGGCCAGCCATTCAGTTTTACAAGCACCTATCAATGTGCTGCAATGGCCGTTAAATGTGATGCCTTAACGGCCTGGGAGATTCAAAAAGATGGAGTTAGCATAAAGACAGGCAGCGGCAGTAATGATGTTATGGATAGTTTTACACCATCTGGTAATGGCATCTATATTTTAACGCTCGGTGCATCCTGCAACGGAGTAAAATGCCCGCCATGTATGTACACTATTGTAGTAGAGGATTGCAAAACAATAGTTTCTCCGCCCGTCATTACGCCCGAAGTGAAGGTGGTAATAACGGAAATACCGGTGATAAAGGTAGTACAAAGTGCCGATACAACAAACGCTAACAAAACTGAAGGCAAATACTATTATGACCTGGATACGGAACCAACTTATAGCATTACCGAACTGTATGATAAGCTGTTGAACATTCAGTTCACCAATAGCTACGCATCGATTGAAAATATAAGGGTCAACATTTACGATACCGCATCGGGGGCGTTAGTTAAGCCATCTGCAGCAAAAGATGCTAAACTGATAAGCACCAGTGGTTTCAACCGGATGTCGGTCAACCTGAACAACTACAAACTTGAGCCTGGCAAAATGTACCTTTTTACCGTCTCTGTTTTCAGCACCAATTATCATTTGAACTTTAAAGTTATGGCCGATCATGAGAAATAAAGTAATTGTTTTAGTGGCTTTGATACTGATTTCGGTTGGGCTGAAAGCGCAAACAGGCGGGCCTGGGCAGCCGGAGTTTATGCAATTCCAGCAGGCGGGCACGGCCAATTTGGTCAACTTGTCGTCGGGTACGTTCTCATACCAGGTCCCATTGTTCAGCGTTGGCGGCTACCCGGTCAATTTAACTTACCAGGCGGGGATACAAATGGAAGATGTTTCTTCGATGGTTGGCCTTGGCTGGAACCTGAATGTAGGCAGCATTGTAAGAACCCTGAGAGGGATACCCGATGACTTTAATGCGGATAAGATCATCAAACAATATTCCGTTAAGCCAAACGAGACCTACGGGGGCAAAGTGGGTGTCGACCTGGAGATAGCCGGGCTGCCGCAGCCTTTGGGCGTTAATGTGGGGGCAAGCCTGGGCGTTTTTTACAACAATTATAAAGGTTGGGGGCTCGAGCCGTCATTGAACGGTTCGGTAGGCCTTAGCGCAAAGTCAAACTCCGGTGTTGGTGGCACCGCGTCATTAGGTATGGGCATTTCAGTCAACTCGCAATCGGGCGTGGATAAATACCTGAATCCCAGCATCGGCCTTAAACTGGGAAAGGGGAATGACAAGCTGGGCATATCGCTTGGCAAAACATGGTCGGTAAACTCCAACGAGGGCTTAAAAACAAGTATGAACGTTGGCCTGAGTTATGTGCGAACCAGTGATGTTACCCGAAACGGCGCAAAAGACGGCTGGAAAGTAAGCGAGCGGACTACCGACCAATCATCCATGTCACTGCTGGGCCTCGCCACCACTTCATACCTTAATAATTCATTTCAGCCGGATATTGACTATCCTTTCGAGAATACCTCGGGTACGTACTCGGGCGCTTTTGGTTTTGATGGCTTTTATGTAGATCCCGATATACGCGTTACCGGTTATTTTTCGAAACAGGCACTGGCAACCACATCGCAGGAGTTTCCGGCTTTTGGGGCGATGTACGAAAGTACACAGGTAAGCAGCAATGCGCTGATGGATTTTAACACCGAAAAAAAACTGCCATATTTTATAGGGGAGTCTAAAATACTTCCTATTTCTTTTAAAACACCGGATATTTTTAACCTGAACGCACAAGGTTTATCGATGTCGTTCTCGGCCAGCAAAAATGACATCGGGCTGGTTGGCGATGCAGAGGCCATCATTAATTCGAACGGCACCCAGGGCGGCGCAGAAGTTAATTTGGGTCAGCTGTTTAAAGCCGGAGCTAATTTCGGTACTACAACTTCTTTTCAAAAGAGCGGGAAGTGGAATCCAACTAACCTGGTCTTCAAATCAGGCCAGGATATTATCGGTAACCAGCTTTACCAGCAGTTCGCTTTTAAAAACCATGGCGAAATAAACAAATTCAACTATTCGGACTTTTCACAGCTTGGCGATTATAGCCCCGTTCGGTTCGACCTGCTGAATGAATCGTCCCTGACACAGTTTTTGAGCAATGGAAGCCATTTGACCGCTAATGTGATCAACACTAACCAGCAGGTGCGGCAGTCCACCATCAAATATTTAACTGCAAATGAGGCGGCTGTGATAGGGTTTGATAAGCAACTAACCTATTACAGTTTTAACAGTAACACGCCGGTGCCCTTAGGCAGGGTGTCGGACTACCGTAAAGGACACCACCTTTCGGAGGTTTCGGTGATACAGCCCGATGGAATGAAATATGTTTTCGGTATGCCTGTTTACAATAAAACACAAAAAGAGGTAAGCTTTGCCGTCGGCGTAAATCCCATCATAGATCAGGCTAAAAATACGGTGAAATACACACCAGGCCAGGATAATTCGGCAGCCAACAGCAAAGGTATCGACCATCTTTTTGAGGCAACAACAACCCCGGCCTATGTTACCCAGTTGCTTATCACCGCTGTTTTAAGTCCCGATTATCGCGATCTTACCAATAATGGCATCACGGATGATGACCTGGGCAATTATGTGAAATTCAGTTATTATAAAGAAGACCAGCTTTATAACTGGCGGACGCCTTTTGCAGAGAATATGGCAACCTTTAACAAAGGCTTGCGGAGTGATAATGAAGACGATAAAGGCACTTACGTTTATGGCGAAAAAGAACTTTGGTATGTCCGTTCGGCCGAATCAAAAACAGAGGTGGCGGAGTTTCATTACAGCAAACGGGCCGATGGTTTTGGTGTTGCTGGCGAGAACGGCGGTATGGATCAAAGCAAATTTTTAAGAAAGCTCGATTCTATTGTCGTGTATTCGCTGCCCGATCGCCAAAGGAACGGCAATAACGCTACACCGATAAAGACCATTCATTTCGACTACAACTATACGCTTTGTAAGGGTATTGATAACGGTATCCCGGTAAACGGCGACACGCCCGGTAAGCTCACCTTAAATAAGGTCGACTACACTTACGAACATTCGAGAAAAGGCAAACTAACGCCTTATGTTTTTGGATATGGCAACAAGTTGGCAAATGTTAAGATAAACCCGCCTTATGACGTGAGGAGTGTGAACCGCTGGGGCTACTACCAATCCAACAGTAATAATTACAGCGACGTATCGGATAGTTCGCCGCTGTCGAATATCGATTACCCTTATGCCTTGCAAGACAGGGCGGTAATGGACGATAATGCCTACGCCTGGAACCTGACCAATATTACCATACCGGGCAACGGCAAACTAAAAGTGGATTATGAAGCCAACGACTACGGCTATATACAGGATAAAACCGCCGGGCAGATGTTCATGGTGACTGGCCTTGGTGATGCTAATACAACAAGCATTACCGGCAATAAATTTTATTACCCATCAGATCCGATAAACCCCTTGAACACCGGCATAAAGGACAGGATATATTTTAAGCTTTCGCATCCTATAAACAATACCGATCCGGCCGCAGCAAAGCAGGAACTGGCTGCAGCATATATCAAAGATATTAAAGATGGCTTTTTATACTTCAAATTTTATGTTAAACTGTCCGGCTCGGGCAATTACGAATATGTGACCGGTTATACC
The DNA here is from genome assembly GCF_056402115.1 of Mucilaginibacter sp. P4_C11. NCBI lineage: Bacteria > Pseudomonadati > Bacteroidota > Sphingobacteriia > Sphingobacteriales > Sphingobacteriaceae > Mucilaginibacter > Mucilaginibacter sp. P4_C11. Next base: position 6,536 of record NZ_JBFUIA010000025.1, read on the forward strand.
AAAATAAAAGACTATGGTGTGGCGGCCGATCCCAATTACGCCTACATACAGCTTAGCCCGGTAGCTATTGATGATGAAAACATTATCATCAAATGTAACCCGATATTAAAAACTGCATTCCAGTACATGCGCATCAACCGGAATGCATTGTTATTTAGTAATACAACCATGGGTGCCCCGGCAACATTTGGATCGTTCATCAATTCTTTGCCAAGTGTTATCAGCCAGTTGGGGAGCCAGATCGGAGCCTCGGCCATGGGGGTTAACCTGTTTTGCCAGTCGCAGGGCTATTGCCAGGATGTGGACCTGAGTAAAAGTTTCATACGCCTGTACAACCCAACAAAAATGAAAATAGCCGGCGGCAGCAGGGTAAAGCAGGTGAGTATTGATGATAACTGGGACGCGATGACCGGTAATACACATGAAGGAAAATCGTACACTACGATGTATGATTATACTACGCAGGAAACCGATACTGTCACAAACGCCAAAACGACCATAAGCTCCGGCGTAGCCGATTATGAGCCGCTGGTGGGCGGCGACGAAATATCATTAAAGCAACCCATATTTTATGCTGACGTTAAGAAGCTGGCGCCCGATAATGATTATTATGTGGAGGAACCTGTGAATGAATCATTGTTCCCGGGGCCGCACATTACCTATGGCAAGGTAACCCAGATAACCAATGCAACCACGCTTGACGTTGCAAAAACCGGCAAGGTCATCAACGAATACTATACAGCTAAGGACTATCCGGTTAAAGTTAGTAGCACGGCGATAGATGAAAAACGGGATAAAACCAATTTTAATCAGTTTCAGCTCCCTTTTGTGGCGATAGACCAGCAGCACGACTTTGCAACCGTATCCCAGGGATATGCCATAGAGCTGAACAATATGAGCGGCGTGGATAAGGCCATGTGGGTGTACAACCAAAACGGCGACAGGGTTTCCGGCGAGGTATCAGAATACTTCCCCGACAATGATCATTTTACGCTGATAGACCATTTAGGCAATATCAACAAAAATAAAAAGCTTGGCCTCTCGGTTGAATACACTGTTGCCGGGAAAAAAAGCTACGACCATTCTGTTTCAACCAGCTTCAATGTGAATTTGAACATGGCAATATTCGGGATAATCCCCATTCCTATCGTAATGCCGCTTTATTCGCAAATGACCGAGGAAAAGCAGTTCCAGTCAATGGTGTTTAACAAAGTGATTCACCGGAATGGCTTGTTAAAAAGTAAAACCATTTACAGCCAGACAGCGGCCGTTACAACCGAAAACCTGGCATTTGACGAGATCACCGGTGAAGCTTTGCTGACCAAAATGCCAAATGAATTTAACGATACCTTATATTCCTTCAAATACCCTGCATGGTGGATGCACGATGGCATGGGGCCGGCTTACACCAATGCAAAAATGGTGGTTAACACAACTAACCTTCCTGCGATAAAACAGTTTTTAAAGGTGGGAGATGAACTGCGTGCTGCGAATAACGGAAACCGGTTGTGGGTGAAAAGCGCCTTCGCCGGAACATTTGAGAACGACATCAGCGTACCGCAAACCGTTATTGCGGGTACCGACTACCAGGTATACAACGCCGCTTCAACAAACATGCTATCGGATGGCGCCGGGCAGGTGATCTCCTGGAAATATAATCCGCTTAGTGTGGGAACAAGGGTCAGTTTCGGGCAGTTCAATATCCTGAATAGTTCGGCAATTCAATATGATGACGATGCCGTTGCCTATTGCGATTCCTGTGCCGTCACTGTAAGCAGGCTGGGTAAAAATGACATCCTTTCAGGAAGGAAAGGTAATTTCAAAGCAAAACAGACCTGGTTTTACTTAATAGAGCGGACGCCCGGGAGTTTGGCGGGTGGAGTAACCAACATTAAGGAACAAGGTCTTTTCAAAAGCTACAGCGACTTTTGGCAATTGTCATCAAACACAGCAAGCGGCTGGGCAGCCAACTATACCAACTGGGAGTGGAAAGAAAAAGTTAACCTGACCGATGTAGAGGGCCAAACCATGGAGACCGAAGACAGGATAGGCCGGAAAGCAGCGAATTTATTAGGTTATAAAAACACGCTGATAACGGCGCAGGCAAACAACTCGGGGTATAGCGAAGCTTATTTTGATGGTTTCGAGGACCAATATTGTGCTTATTGCCCGATAAAGACCAGCAGACCAACGCAAAATGCTTCGCTTACAGGGCGGGGCCTCATGAAACGGGTTAAAGTAATGAGCGGGGATGTTCTTATTTCGGCCGCAGAGGCGCACACGGGTAAATATTCGCTGCTGGTACCTTCGTCCTTAACTTTTACGGTGGTACCTCCGGTCATCTGCAAAGGCATTCCGTCGCGCAATACGAAGCAACCGGCCGGCTCGGGAAAAACAAGCTGCAAGGAATGCGCTGGTGGTTTTTATCCGGCAGGCAATAAAAAATATATCTTCTCCTGTTGGGTGAAAGTGAACAGCCAGCAGCCTGTTTTGTCATGCAGCGATGCTTACGTGACCATCTCCAATATCGGCTCCCCGGTTACACTCCGTTCCGAAGGGCCGGTTATTGAAGGCTGGCAAAGGGTTATGGGCGCTTTTACAACAGCTGCAAATACCAGTACACTTCGGGTGCAACTAAACAAAGGCAATGCCGATACTTTTTTTGATGACCTGCGGATATTTCCGGCTGATGCAAATATGGTATCCTACGTGTATGACGACGTGAATCTGCGGCATACTTACACGCTCGACGAAAACAATTATTTCACCAAAAACGAATATAATAACCAGGGCGAACTGATCCGTACAAAAAGGGAAACGGAAAAAGGAATAATAACCACTAAGGAAGGCGGCTCTTCCCTGGCAAAACTGCACCAATAACTATGGCAAAGCAAAAATATATCCTGTTGTGCCTGCTGCTGCTTTTGGGGCTAAATGCGGTGGCAAAAACTTATCCCAAGGTCAATTTTCCCCTTTCAGGAACGGCCTTGATGGGTTATAATGGTAGCGCCATTAGTTTTTCTGCCAGCTATCCGGGAATGAATGCGGGCAATTTAAACCAGTTGAACACAGCCAACAGGACTACCGCTATCCAGAACACTGTGGAACTGGTCTTAAAAAATAATTATGCTTTCGGTGCAAACGCAAAAGTTACGGTAACGGCAAGTGTAAAATACTATCCCATTGATAATTCAACACCGGTTACAAACCCTGTAACGCTGGAAATTGATTACAAGTCGGGTGCGCTTACCAAGACAGGTATCAGTAACATCTATGCGTTTAAAAATGCCTATAAAGTTGAACTGACAGTTACCAACGTTGCAGTGACGGGTGATACAGGCACCGACATAAATTTATTAAAGACCAAACTAAAGGACTTTATAGAGTTGAACGTTGGCTTTGTTCAGGACAGGATCACGCGGATAGACTATAATACTTTCCCAACAACCGTGAACGCCTGCGAGGACCGGGTGACAGATGAACTGGTGATCAGTTGGGACGCGCTGCGCGATGTTGAATATTACGAACTGGAGTACACTTTTGCAGATGATTACGGGGATACCTATAATACGTCGTTAAGCAGCGCCGCTATCGCCTTTAATTTTAAGGACAACAGCACAAGGGTATCTTTAAAAGACAGTTATTACCGTCTTCCGCTGGTTTTTGAGCGGGGTTATATTTTATACCGGGTGCGGGCGGTGGGCTGGGGTGGCACAACCCTCAACCAGCCCGTGTATTGCAAATGGAGCGGTGCCGAACGGGGAAGGGTGAACACGTTTACCAATACCTGGTACCATCATGTTGCCCACGTTGGCGATGCCATCAACTGGCAAGCCTCGGCCACGTTTGCCGAAGAGGGCAAGCGAAGTGATGCTGTTAATTATTTTGATGGAACATTCCGTTCGAGGCAGACCGTTACCGGGATGAACCTGGAGCGGCAATTGCCGCATGATGCGCCGTTAATATGGGCAGATGCGCATTTGGGCACGCTGGATTGTGTGCAGCCCGGAAACGATAAGGAGCGCGAGGTGGTTGCAGGCGAGACGATATATGACTACCAGGGCCGGCCTGCTGTTAACATTTTGCCCGTGCCAACAAATTCCTTGAAGCTGGAGTATTTGCCTTTACTGAACATCAGCAATGCCACGCAGAAACCCTATAACTGGCAGGATTTTGATAAACCCAATTTCACCTGCCCGGCTACCGGCCCTTTATCTAACCTGCCAAACCCGATTACGGGTATCATGGGTGCCGCTGCCTATTATTCACCCAATAATCCCAAGAAGCTGGGTTTTAACGCCTTTATACCAGATGCCGGTGGCTTTCCGTTCACGCAGCTGAGTTATTTGCAGGACAATACCGGGCGTGTTGCCGCGCAAAGCGGCGTAGGTCCAACTTTTAAATTCGGAAATAACCACGAAACACGGTTTTATTATGCTGCGCCCAACCAGGAAGAGCTCGACCGCATGTTCGGGACAGAAGCCGGAGATGCAAAAAGATACCAAAAAAATGCTGTAATGGATGCCAACGGCCAGGTATCGGTCACCTATATGAACCCCGAAGGTAAAACCATCGCCACAGCGCTGGCAGGGATAAACCCGCCAAACCTTGACCAGTTGGACAACCTGGGCAACAATACCATTGACGTTTCCCTGATTAGTAAAAACGTAGTGAACGCGAGCGATAGAACGCTGATTACCGAGCACCAGTTTTTGGTAAGCGCCGACAATACCAGTTACACTTTCGATTACAGCATCAACCCTAAAACCATCGATACGCTCACTTGCAGCGGCGTACACGTTTGCCTGGATTGTATCTATGATATCAACATCACCCTGAACCATATTGAAAGCTGCACTACCACACAATTGCCGGTTTATACAGGCACCATCGGGAGTTTGATGAACAGCAGCGGGCAGGTGGACCTGAATTGTGATAATAACAGCAGCACCGGTACGTATCCACGGCAATTTGTAAAAACGCTTGCCATCGGCACCTATGTGCTTACCAAAAAGATCACCGTGAACCAACAGGCAGCGCTGGCATATGTGGCCCAGGTATTTAAAGACACCTGCAAGGCAAAGTGGGATGATATTATGCATGATGAAATGTCGCGCATCGACACCCTGAACTGTTATAAGACCTGCGCAAATTGCGCTTCGCCGCCCGGGCAAACCGCCACTTGCGACACCGCTTACTGCAAACCCAGTCCTAATCGCTGCGATAATATCCACTCCATGATGCTGGCCGATATTTCGCCCGGTGGCCAATATGGGCAATTTGTGAGAAGAGCAGACGGCACTATTGATGCCAGCACTTACCCGTTATCAGTATTTAACCCGGCGAATTTGCTACCGGTACAGAGTATCAACTTTTCTTTATTTCCGGGTATTACCAATATCAACGACCTGGTGAACCACTGGCTGCCCGAATATGCCGAAAAGCTGCTGCCCATGCACCCTGAGCATTGCATGCTGGGCTGGTGCAGTTCGCCCAATATTGATGCAACGCTGGATTTTGATATGAATATACTCTCTACACAGCATTTTGCCGACGCGGTAACCAAAGGGTATATAACTACAGGCAGCGTACTTCCCAATAGTAACACTAAGCCATATGAACAGTTGGTGAACAATGACCCCTGGTTTGCTAATAACCAGAACACGGCCATCAAAGCATCGCTGTTGACAAAGCTTCAGCACTATGGCTGCTCGGCGTCGCCCTTGCCTGCCGATGAATTGGCCATGCAAATGGCTTACTGCGCCCATAATAATCCCCAAAATCAACAGGGCACGCCCGCTATCAACGCCAACGGACCGCAGTGTGCTTTGCCGGCAAATTACCTTAGCACGCATGCTTTTGGCGCCGATCCGGCATTGACCGATCTGGAGTGGACATTCCTGCGATCGCTATACCTCTCGGCCAAAAACGAAGTGGTGCAAGCCAGTATGGATACTTATGCTGATGCCAATAATTGTAACTCGCGCTGCATTGGTGCGAAGGATTATTATGACTGGGGGCAGTTTTCGACCCCCTTCCCGCATTACGTGAATGTGCAGCCCTGCCAATCTACTTCGCAGCCTTTTGTGTGGATGCTTTACAAGGATAAGCAAAGCCGTTTTGGAACTGGGATCGATAATATTTTGACTGTAATGTCCGATGCGGGGATCAATATCAGCACAAGCGGTATAGGTAACTATAACGACCCCTGCCAATTTGTACAGGCTATAACAAGCCAGGCCACCGGCATTAACCAGCAGGCAGCAGCCAATTATTGCGGTGATGGTGCTTCAGGCTGTACAGCGGAGTTATCAGGCACCTTAACAGCATTATTGAATAATGTTATCACCGCACTGGCAACCAGCACTACAGTTACAATAGCCAGCGCGCAATTACCTCAGCAGATTAGTGGCGCCGGCGTATCGCGGGTGGCGGGTGCAAAAATTACTGAGGGCGCAAACGGCCCCGTGCTGAATATCAGTTTAGATCAGTGCACCAGCTTTGTGATACCTTTCCGGCGAACAGCGGCCGGATATGTGGCACCTGCATCGGTATGTTGCTTAAGTAACGTAATGTGCCCCGGCAATACCAATTGCAGTTTCGATACCAATGTATTGTACCCCGGCAACGTGAGTAACACCATGCACATCGTCACCAAATGTAACTTTTTAGCTGGCTGTAAAGACGTGGCAAAGCCTGTTTGCGACCAGCCAACACCTTATGCCAGCGCTATAAAAGACTATCTTGGCGATATTTTTACCTACCGGACAACTTATTCCGCTTATCCTAACCAAACACAACTTGCCAATATGCTTCCTGCTGTACTTCAACCGGGAAGCGGCATAACACTAAATACCAACGGCAACCTGATAATCCGCCTGCCGGGACAAGAAAAAGGCTGCACTATTACCTTGCAAATTACAACGGCAATAGGCAACTGGGCGAATGTGAAGGACGTTATTAGCATCAGCCCCGACCTTTCAACTGCTCAAAACGGTCTTACAAAAAGTTTTGTACTAAAAGTGCTCGCCGGAACCAGTATCAATAATTTAATGGCGGCCGAAATTAAAGGAAGCAGTACTTGCTGGGATATAAATCAGTGCCCACCCGCTGTAACTTTATGCACCACCCCGCCGGTATTGCCGCCATACCCTGTAGTGAATGATTGCGTAAAGAACCAACTCGCGATAGCAAACACCAATACCAGTATTCGCTACAACGCCTGGGTGGACAGCATGAAAAATAACCTGTTGCAGCGCTACTATGCCAAATGCCTCAGCGCTGCAGAGACGCTCAATATGCATTATGAGGATCGCCAGTATCAATACACCCTATACTATTACGATCAGGCCGGTAACCTGGTGAAAACCGTGCCGCCTACAGGGGTTAACTTATTGGATCATGTACAGGTACAGCAAGTAGCTACCTCACGCGCTGCTGCCTACAATGTGGCTATCCCGGTGGCGCACATTAAAACGACAACTTATCGCTACAATACCCTTAACCAAACAATATGGCAGCAAACACCGGATGCCGGCGAAAGTAATTTCTTTTATGATGGCCTGGGGCGGATAGCAGCATCGCAGAATGCTAAACAACACCAGAACGGTAATTATTACAGCTATACCCGTTATGACCTGCTTGGCCGACCAGTTGAATCAGGCGAGATGAAACCCCTCGTTGTGGTCAACAACCTGCTTACCCGCGACTTCGGCACCTGGACAAACTTTATCAATGCCCAAACTGACCGGACTGAAATTACGCTTACACGGTATGATGATGCGTATTCGGGAGCGATTTCACAAAAGTTCGGCATCGCCGGACAGCAAAACCTGCGCAAACGGGTGGCATCCGTTTTTACATTTGATAACAAGCCGCATCTTGACAACGGGCAATATGCCCACGCCACGCATTTCAGTTATGATATTGAGGGCAATGTTAATAAGTTGATACAGGACTACCCCAATAACATCATCGGTGATAAGGCTATTGATTATGACTTCGACCTGCAAAGCGGGAAGGTTAACCAGGTGACCTATCAGCGCGGCGCTGCCGATCAGTTCATCCATAAATATACGTACGATGCTGCCAACCGGCTCACGCAGGTTAAAACAAGCACCAATGGCCTTATATGGGAAACTGATGCTATATACAAATATTACCGGCACGGGCCACTGGCCCGTGAGGAGCTGGGCACCGACAAAGTGCAGGGCCTGGACTATATGTACACGCTACAGGGATGGATAAAAGGCGTTAACGGGACCACGTCTTCGCCGGAAACGGATATGGGGCAGGATGGGACCACCACCCCGGCCCCTCAGGTACCACAGCAAATACCTATACTGGTGTACACGCTCGGCGGCATAGCTCATTATCTTTACCCTGGCATTCAGTTGTTTGGCAATAGCTTTAACGGGCCTGGCTATGGCGCTTTAAATAATCCTATAGCAAAAGATGCTTTCGGTTATGTGCTTGATTATTACCAGGGCGATTATACCGCCATACAGGGCAATGGCAACCTTGACGGGTTGAGCCAGCAGGCAGGCACGGTGAAGGCGTTATTTAATGGTAATATCAGCCGGATGTACACCCAGATACAGTCGCTGGGGAATAATGGCTATAACTATACCTACGATCAGCTCAACCGCATCCGCTCGCAGGAGGCCTGGAACCTAAATGGAAACAGCATGGCATTACTGCCGAACAATGCCTGGTTTGGCAAATTTAGTTACGACCGGGATGGCAATATCATCAACCAAATGCGAAACGGCACGGCAGCAACACCGGCTATGGATAACCTGAATTATTTTTATTACGATGCCGGAAATAATATTTACAACCCGGCGGTTTCCATCCCTGCAGGGGCGACCAATAAATTAGCCTATGTGGGCGATCAGGTACCGGATGGTAATTATTCGGAAGATATCGATAACCAATCGCCCAATAATTATAAATATGATGCCATTGGCAACCTGGTGAGTGATGCGGCTGGGCAAATCACCCAGATAGAGTGGAACCTTAAAGGTAAAATAAGCAGGATAACAAAAAATACAGGGTTCAACATCGCATTTAAATACGATGCGCTGGGCAACCGCGTAATGAAAGGGTTAAGCGATGGAACCACGATATTTTATGTAAGGGATGGGCAGGGTAATATCATGGCCACTTATACTTACAAAAGGCACACTACCTCTGCGGAGCTTTTTTGGAGCGAGGCAGATATTTATGGCAGCAGCCGGGTTGGCGCTTATCAGCCTGAGGCTTTGATACCGATCGCTAATGGAACGGGAGCCACAACTAGAGGTCCCTATTATACTGCTACCCGTGGGGATAAACAATATGAACTTGTGAACCACCTCGGTAACGTATTAGCCACCATTACCGACAGGAAGATACTGATTGCCGGTGCAGCTGTTACCTATACGGCAGATATAGCAGGCGGGCAGGATTATTATGCCTTTGGTATGCAAATGCCTGGTAGGAAATTGACTGGAGGAGGGTACAGATTTGGGTTTAATGGAATGGAAATGGATGAAGAAATAAAAGGTGCCGGAAATAGCTATACCACGGAATTCAGACAATACGATCCAAGGCTTGGTAGATGGCTGTCAAATGATCCGCTAAACAGTGTTTTTCCGGGCAGCACTCCCTATGGGGCTTTTGAAAACGACCCTGTTTTATATAACGACCAAACCGGGCTTGCTCCCGGCTATCAGGGGGGAACGTATAAGATAGGGCGATTGAATATCACTGTTAGGGTTGGTAAAATTGGTTGGTTATCCAAAAGAACCGACAGGCACAGGATCGGGATCAAATTTTCTTTAGACCCCAAGGAAAGACATCCTAAGGAGGACGAAGATCAGGAAGGCGATGGCGGAAAATGGAAACTTGAATGGGAGAAAATGCACAGAGAGGTTGAAAGGTCTAAAAGATTCTCGGTTGATAATATTACTCATGGCAGAGTTGTACCTGATGGCGGAAAAAGTTCCCGTATTCTTAACGAAAATCCTTTAAATATTGGAATGATGACCCGAAATGGCCTCACGGTAAATGATTTTATTGCCAGTTTAAGTGATCCTTATCAGATAGGAGATCTTAAAGTAAGGGTAAAAGCCAATGATGCGAATCTTATGCAGGGAGGAGGAACAAATACCACCACACTTACTGATGGTACTTTGACCATAACTTCGACGGGAGGAAAAACCATCGTCCCTAGTACGAGCTTTAACCTGACCACTATTTTAAATGCCAGAACGGTTCAAACCTCCGGAGACGGTTTGTTTGATGAGTGCCATGGGTACAAGGCTTCATTGAGAATTCATTATATTAAAACTAAAACTGTTCGCCGATTGCGGATAGTTAAGGAATAGACAAAAAGATGCCCCAGCCAGATCGCGGTCAAGGGTTACCTGGATAACCGCTTTGCACTCTATGCGAACCCCGACATTGGCTTTGCAAACAACGGTGGTTTAGCCAGCGCGCAGCAAGCTGCGGTGATACGTGACGTTATTGACGGCAAGCAACCCTATGGCGCGCAATTTGGTATCGGTTTTGGCGGCAGCCGGATTACAGGCATATTATAAAGGTAAGTTTTTGGTTCTTAAAAGGTATTTAGTCGATCCTCAAAAAATGTAAAAACGGAGTTTAAGGTGATTTAGAGGTATATTTAAGATAAAAAGAGCGGTAGTAATCTGCAAGATATTTGAAAAAAGCATTAAAAATCCTGCAAATTAGAGGATGCTAACATCATCGAAAAGCACATTCCGCAGCTTGGCTTGTTTACTGGCCTGGCGTGGAGAATCTGCTAAAATTGACCACCTCAGGAGTTTATAGTGTTAACCTTTCAACAACAAATGGCTGTTTCCAGCTAAAAAACGACAGCCAGGTATTATTCATTGAAAAATGAAGTGAAGGAGGTTCCGATAGGCGCAAGCTACAAAAACGCAATTTTCAACTGGTCCAGATTTGTTTTAAACAGGACAGGGAAGAACTTAAAAAATGCCCTCAGTTGCACAACTGAGGGCCGTAAAATCAAATTCCTTTGGCATAACACAGGTTCCTGGCATCGTGATACGGCGTGTTGGCAAGGAATTAAATTAATTGTTGCCTGCCGCGCCGCTTACTCCGCGCAAAGCATCCCGAAGTAGATTGATCCATTTTGCTGCCTTGATCATAGCTGCCGCTATTTATGATTGCTATTGAAACAATCCCTGAAAATTTTCCATCCGCTTTTTGTCAGTTTCCACAATTTTAAATACTTGCCGTTATCAATAGGTTTGCCGCCCGTGCCAAATACCTGCCAGTTTCCTTCTTCAGTCAGGAACTCAGCGCTGTTTCCATATACCTTTATGGTTTGGAACTTGACACCTTTTACCTTACCTGCCTTGAAGGTATCATCAAAATCTTTTACCAGTGCTTTTTTACCGGCTATCGATGACATGTTCGGGGCGAACAAAGCTGCATCTTCCGTATATAAATCGACAATAGATTTGTCGGCCCTGGCAAAAAGCTCAAAATAAAGCTTGTTGTTTTTTTCAATAGATTTCCGGGCCGAAACAGTGGCGGGGTTGTCGGATGCCTGGGCGGCGCAATAATTACAGCCAATAGTATAAGTTAACCCTATTACTGCCGCTAACATGTGTTTTGTTTTCATGGATCTTGGTTAATTAATTGAATAATTACCCAAAGCTATCCTGATAGAAGGAGGGTAAATTGTAAAAATCGGAACACTTTAATTTGGAAGGGCGGCGGACAGATCGGTAGAACTTCCAGGAGAAAACCTCGAAGGTACCGAGCCGGTGAAAAACTTAAAGTCTTTTATAAAATGAGATTGATCGAAATACCCGCATTCGTGTGCAATTGTAGTCAGCGGGATGTTTTTTTCAACCACCATATGAAGGCTTTTTTGAAACCGGGCTATCTTACTGAAAAGATGAGGACTAAGCCCGGAATACTTCAAAAATACCTGTTGAAGATAACGTGATGAAACGCCATACCGCGAGGCGATAGCACTGATGTTTTCAAAAAAATCATCCTTTGTTAATTCGCGCATTATACTATTTACCAGCGCTGCCTTGTCGAGTTTTCTTTCCGAAAGCGAAAGCCTGAACAGTAAAAACTCTTCTACCAATTCAATACGCCGGTCCAGTCGGGCGGTTTCCATCAATTTTGAATGCAGGAGAAGCGCGGCCTTGCCGCCAATTTCCGCAAAATCAATGAGCTGGTTATTAAATTCTGCTATGCTCTCCTCAAAAAAGAATGCAGCGGTATGGGGAAAAAACCTGATGCCTAACATCTCATGCCTGCCGCCGGTAGCAAAAGTAAAAGGCTGAATGGTTTGCCCCCACAACTGGATCCCGGGTTGTTTGAGCAGCCCGCCGGCCCTGATTTGCTGAAAGCCAGACGTTCCCAAATTGAACATGATTTCCACATGCCCGCTTGCAAACACTTTGTCCTGTGTGAATATAGTGGTATCAGATCCGCACACAAAATAACACTGTATGTAATTCTTTAAAATGCCTTGAGGACGAAATTCTGAATACTGCATCGGTTGTTGGTCACTTTCTTAACCTAAGTTACATTTACATAGTGATATTAGCGCTGTGCGCAGTCAAAGAAGGTAATTAAAATTAATAAAAAGCGGCGGTCCTCCTGCCATTTTTAGACGAAAGTGCAAAAAAATAAAAATTACAAGCACCTGGCAGACGCTATTCAGATATCGGAAAAAAAGCAGCGCTAACTGTATATGGGCCCTCGGGCGTGCTCATGATTGCTATAGTGGTGGCCGCTATGCCTTTTCCCGGAACGGCAGGGCATACGTGCATAATCCGGGATCTTTGACCATCCCATTCCGTGTTCCGGGTTCATTCGTTTGCGTATGAAGATTCAATAAACGCCAGTGAATGTAAAATTATTAGCATGGTCAAAGTATTTAAGAACGATTGGTTTGCTATTCCGGAACGAGCTGGTCAAGGGCTCCGGGATGTCCAAATACTGCACTTTCTCGAATTTTTGGCAATGTTTATTTGCCGGCAGTGTTATCAAAAGGCATCAGTCAGGGAAACTTTATGAGTAATTCTTTTAAAAAGACAGCCGATAGCACTAAGGAAACTCCTAAAAATGGGAAGATACAAAAAACGGATCAACACTTAATACGGTAGTCTGCCCGCGCTGCTGCGCAGCCCGGCCGGCAAACACCAACGTTAGCACCTGCGATAGTTTCTGAATTTCCGGTTAACCTTAAGACTCAGGTGTTTTATTAGTGTGTAAAGCACAATTATTTTTTAGTTTTCGGCTTGCGATTTAAAAATATGCTTATATTGCCCCTGTTATAACCTAAGTAGGAGTACCATAATAGCTTTACTGGATATTGTTGCCCTTTATTAATTGTAAACTTAACGGTTATATTTTACGTATGGCAGTTTAGCTGTATCGGAGTGTGTTGGTAATTATCGTAAAGATGAAAAAGTTTTGTGACCTTACGGATGTAGAATTGATCGAACTTTTCGAAAAGGATAGTATCAGCGCGTTTGAAGAGATCTACAACCGTTATTGGCTTAAACTTTATGCTGCTGCTTATAAACGCCTCAAAGAAAGGGAAACAGCCAAAGAGATTGTGCAGGATTTTTTTACCGGCCTTTGGATCAACCGGAAGCAGGTTAAAATAGTTACATCGCTTCAGGGGTATTTATTTACTTCTATCAGGTACCTGGTACTTAACTATAAAAGGGCCGAGGCTGTGCGCAATTCATACAGTGAAATTTTGCTGATGGTTAACAACAGCTTCGATAATTCCACTGAAGAAAATTACTACTACAAAGAACTGCTTGAACGTGTTGAGGTCGAGGTTACCCATTTACCACCCAAATGCCGCAATGTATTTGAATTAAGCCGCAATCAGTATAAAACTAATAAAGAAATAGCGCTGCTTCTGGGTATTTCTGAAAAAACGGTAGAGAACCACCTGACCAAAGCCCTGCGGTTTTTAAAGGTACATCTTAATATCCTGGTGTTGTTTTTTTTATTGCGGTAACCATTTTTCTCTCCTGATAAAGAGTACATGCGTACTTGTATCAATAATTTTTTTGAAAATATTTTAAACAGGAGTAGGGGATGCGCCTTAGTCAGGTTACATCTTATTATATAACCAATATTAACTCTTGTCCAAAACAAGTCCCTAATGAAAAAGAAATTACCTGCCGAGCTATTGGAAAAATTTTTTGCAGGCAACTGTGATGAGCACGAAAAGGATATGATCCTTGCCTGGTATGAGTCGTTTGAACTTGACCGGGACGATGTTACCGAGCTTTCGGCCCGTGAACAGGAACTTTTTAAAATGCTGATGTGGCAAAACATCAACAATAGCATCAACGAGGTAGAAGGCGACGGGATAGTTTCAATTAATAGAAACAGAACAAACCGGGTAAAGACCATTTTATACTGGCTATCGGGCGTTGCCGCTGTTTTGATCGCGGTGTTTTTTATCAAACTAAAACCACAGCAAGTGAATAATACTTTGCAGGTTACAAATACGCAGCAGGTTTTTAGCAATACTACTAAGGCTATCAAAGACATTATTTTATCAGATGGCAGCCGGGTTTGGGTAAGCCCAGGTTCGGCCTTAACTTATACCAAAACATTTGAAAAACACAGCCGCAGGGTTTCATTAACCGGCGAAGCGTTTTTTGAAGTAACTAAAGATCATTCACGCCCGTTTTCTATTTCAACTGGTAATGTAATTACCAAAGTATGGGGTACAAGTTTTAGGATCCGCGCTTACGCGGCCGATAAAACCACCCGGGTGGATGTGGTTACCGGTAAGGTTTCTGTAACTGTAGCCGGGCAGCTAACTAAGCCGGGTGTAAATAATACGCTTGCTGCCGGCGATGGCGTTATGCTGTTGCCCAACCAGGAAGCTGTTTATGATAAAGTGGCTGACGATCTTAAAAAGAATATGGAGATCAAGGATGCCTCATTGGGCATGTGGAAAAAAGCAAGCCTTTCGTTTAACAACACGCCAATAAGTGAAGTATTTAAAGCGCTAAATAAAAGCTTTAATGTAAACATCAGCTCCCGGGACGAGAGCATTAAGACCGATTTTTTGAAAGCCGATTTTACCAACGAAAACCTGCCTGCCATTATGGAAATCCTTAAAAAAACCCTGAATGCAACCTACAGCGTAAATGGTAACAGTTTTATAATGGAAAGCAATAAACAATAACCAATTATACAGTTCAATAACCAATAAAACCTAAAGCAGCCCATATGGAAAAAAGAATTATTACTTAAAACCAACCGCAATTTCCTGAAAAAAGAATAGGAGTGCTGGAGACACCCCTATAATTTTTAAACCCCCGGTGTACAACGCCTAAAAAGGTGAACCGGGAATCCTATGTCTCAATTTTTTCAAAAAGAAACACTTAAATGTATGAAGATTTATTTACAAAACCACTTTGACTGGTGTAAAATTATGAGGATCACTTTTAGTCAAATTATAATCATCCTTGTGTTTACTGGTATTTCATTTGCAAACGCCAGCAAAGGACAGGGCCTGCTTGATAAGCGGGTTGATTATAATATTCAAAATACAAGCCTTACCAACGCTATACAACAACTGGAAAAAGTAACCAGCCTGAAGTTTGTATACCGTAAAAACCTTGTAGAAAACGAGCTTGGCCTTTCAATAGATGCCAAACAAGAAAAGCTGGGTGCTATACTTAGCAAGCTGTTAACGCCCAGGGGGATTACATTTGATATCATTGGCGATCAGATAGTTTTGGCAAAGGCCACAGCCGTTGCAAAACAACCTGATGTGGTAAATACCGATGAGGCCGAAAATACGCCACTGGCAGTTGCCAAAACCATAACGGGTAAAGTAACCGATGATCATGACCAGCCTTTACCCGGCGTTACCGTAACTATAAAAGGAACCAGTATGGGCACCCAAACCGATGTAACCGGGAAATACACCCTGAACATTCCCGATGCCGAAACCGAAAAAGCCATCCTTACTTTTTCTTTTATCGGCTTTAGTTCGCAGGAGATACCTGCCGGCGGCCGTACCGTGATCAATGTACGCATGGTGGCATCGCCAAATTCGCTTAATGAGGTTATTGTTATTGGTTACGGTAGCCAGCGTAAAGGTGATGTTACCAGCTCGGTAGCTACAGTTAAAGCCGAAAACTTTGTAAAAGGCCCGGTTTTGGATGCCGGTCAGCTATTACAGGGCAAAGTGGCCGGTCTTTCGGTATCAGCACCAAGCGGAGATCCTACATCCGGCTCGGTGATCCTGTTAAGGGGTAATACCACTTTATTGGGTGCCAACTCCGATCCTTTGGTATTGGTTGATGGTGTGCCCGGCAGTTTAAAAACCGTTGTACCCGAAGATATTGAAACCATTGATGTGTTGAAGGATGGTTCAGCAGCGGCCATTTACGGTGTACGCGGTACCAATGGGGTTATCATCATCACTACCAAACGCGCAAGCAGCAATTTTACCAATGCGGTTGATTATAGCGGCTACGTGAGTACTCAAACCCTTGCCCGCGAACCCAAATTATTCACCGCGGCCGATTACCGTGCTCAGATTGCGGCCGGTACCAGGGATAAATCATATGATTTGGGCAGCTCGACAGATTGGCTCAAAGCGATATCCAACAGCCTGCCGGTAACTACCGTACATACGCTCACTTTAAGAGGCGGCAATAGTAAAACCAATTATTTGGCTTCGGTTAATTACCGGTCATTGAACGGTATTTTCCTGAAATCAAATAACCGTACTTTCTCTGGCCGGGTTGATATCAATCATTACATGTTTAATGATAAATTGAAGATCAATTTTGGTTTATTGCAACAGGACAACGCCTTTACCCAAACCCAGGATGGCGGTACATTTAATGGTTATACCTATCGCCAGGCTATTTTGCAAAACCCAACAGCACCTGTTAAAAATGCCGATGGTACTTACTTTGAGCAGCCAAGCATTTTTAATTATCAGAACCCGGTATCGATGATTTATAATAGCGATGGTAAAACCTCAAACACAACATCAAAATATAACTCAACCATCACCCTTACGCCGTTTGATGGCCTTAAGTTATCGGCATTAGGTTCATACACACGCTTTAACCAAACCGCGGGCTATTCAGAAAATAAGGAAAACATCTCCAACATTCGTGACCATCTGAATGGTTATGCCGCGGTGGGTTCTTTACAGTCGATAGATCGGCTGTTAGAGTTAACTGCCGAGTATAAAAAAACAATTGGCGATCATAACTTTTCGGTTTTAGGCGGCTATAGCTACCAGGACAATGATACGTTTTCGTTTTTTGAGCAAAACCATGATTTTCCAACCGATATATTCAGCTATAACAACATTGGTTTAGGCCGCGCCGCCGCAAACGGCTTGGGTGTTGAAAGCAGCACAAGATCAGAAACTAACCTTATCAGCTTTTTTGGCCGTGCTACCTATAATTATAAAGATAGGTACCTGTTGTTGGCCAGTGTACGCCGCGAGGCCGCCAGCCAGCTTTATGGTGCAAAAGAACCTTGGGGTACCTTTCCGGCTGTACAGGTAGGATGGCGGATCACCAAAGAGTCGTTTATGCAGGGGCAGCAAATTTTTGATGATTTGAAGTTACGTGCAGGTTACGGTGTTACCGGTAACCAGCCGGCACAAGGCTTTTTAGGTGTAGGTTTGTTAGGCTATGGCAACTATGTGTTATCAAACGGGCAATGGGTACAAACGCTTGGTCCGTCGCAAAATCCAAACCCAAACCTGCGTTGGGAAGAAAAACATGAAGCCGATTTGGGGCTGGATTATAGTTTGCTTAAAGGGATGATCACCGGCTCTGTTGATCTGTACAACCGTAAGATAAAAGGTTTATTATATGATTATGCGGTACCGAGTCCGCCAAATTTATATCCATCTACCAGGGCAAACGTAGGCACCATGCAAAATAAAGGGATCGAGGTTTTATTAAACATCACCCCAATACGTAAGGCAGATTTTCAATGGACAACCAGTTTTAACTTTTCAACCAATACCAATAAACTCATCAGCTTATCAAACGAAACCTATAAGACAACCAGTAACTACTTTACAACAGGTGGCACCGGCGAGCCCATTCAAACCTTTACCAATATTGTTACTGTTGGTAAAAACATAGGCGATTTTTATGGCTTTAAAGTTACCGGTGTATCGCCAGACGGGCAGTGGATATATGAAGACCAAAATGGTAAATCAGTAGCCTATAAAGATTTTACCCACTCGTTTGAAGATAAGAGGGTACTGGGTAATGGTCTGCCGAAATACTATGCAGGGTGGAATAATAACATCCGTTATAAAAATTGGGATTTTAGCATAACTATGCGCGGCGCTTTCGGCTATCAGATCCTCAACTTTCAGCGCATGTATTATGAAAATACTTCTATTCAATATTATAACCGGTTAAAATCGGCCAATGATAAAGTGTTTGGTACCGCGGTGCTTAATAAAACCATGCCGCTGGAGTTTAACAGTTATTATATTGAAAATGGCGATTTCTGGAAAATTGATAACATCAACCTGGGTTATACCTTCAATAGTTTAAAATCAAAATATATCCACGCGCCACGCATTTATGTATCTACGCTTAACACATTTGTAATAACCGGCTACAAAGGGATTGATCCTGAGGTGAGCCGCAGCGGATTAGACCCCGGTAATGATAACCGTGACAAGTATCCAACCACCAGGACATTTACATTGGGCTTAAGCGCAAACTTTTAATCATTAACATCATGAAAAAGATACATTATATATTAAGCAGCGCGGTAGTTTTAACTGCTGTTGCTATTACATTTTCCTGCACCAAATTAAAAGATAAGGATTACTCCACGATTGTAGCGAGCAACTTTACGCCGGGTACCGAAGATCTGGCCTCATTACTTGGCGCAGGGTATACCTATTGGCGCCCGTTGGAACTTGGACGTAGTGCCAACTCCGTTTTCAGAACAAACGAAATCTCGGCCGATGAGCTGGTAATTCCCGAACGCCCTAACGGCTGGGTAGATGGTGGCATTTATCGGCGGGTACATGAACATAAATGGACATCTGATGAGGATAACTGCTACCAGATATGGAACAATGCCTACGCCGGTATCACTACCTGTAACCGGGTTATTTACCAGATTGAAAATGGCCTTATCCCTATTACAACGGGTAAAGACGCTGCCCTGGCCGAACTGAAGGTTTTGCGTGCATCATTCTACTATCCGCTTTGCGATTTTTTTGGCAGCGTGCCCATCATCACCAAATTTGATTTACCGGCAGGGTTTTTACCAACGCAGAGCAGCAGGCAGGAAGTTTATAATTTTATCGTATCAGAAATTACCACCAATTTACCCTTGTTAAGCAAGGCAAACGATCAAACAACCTATGGTAAGTTTAACCAATGGGCCGCACATGCATTGTTGGCTAAAGTGTACCTTAATGCGGGTGTATATACGGGTACTGCTGCGTGGGATAAATGTATCACCGAGTGCAATGCCATTATCAACTCAGGCGTTGGTTTTGGTTTGGAAGCAAGCCAGAGCTCGGTTTTTGCCACCGAAAATCAAAACTCAAAAGAGATCATTTTCGCAATCCCTTTTGATGAAAAGTTTACTGCCGATGGTGCTAACGCTTTTGCTTTACATATGGAAAGCCTCGAGCCCGAAAACCAGGCTACCTATAACTTCCAATACTCGCCATGGGGCGGCATTTGTGCTATACCGCAATTTATCAACACGTTTGATCCTGATGATAGCAGGTTAAAAAGCAACTGGATTCAAGGGCAGCAATACACTTTGGCCGGCGTGCCTATCAACGGCTCACTGGGGGCTTATACCGGTAAACCGCTTAATTACATTAACGTGGTGCCCGGTGTCGACTCAACCGAGGAGGTGCACGGTTTCAGGCTTGGTAAGTTTGAGTACAAGCAAGGTGCTTTGCTGGGCTTAAGCAATGATTTTCCGTTGTTCCGTTATGCTGATGTGTTAATGATGAAAGCAGAAAGCATGCTCAGATCTGGCGATGCCAACGGCGCAGCCCTGTTAGTTACCCAGGTTAGGCAGCGTAATTTTACAGCCAACCCTGCAAAAGCTACTGTTACCGGTGCCGATTTGCAAAAAGGCAGTACGTATGATTACGGTTTAAGAAATCACATTAATACCACGCACGAAGGTGGTACCGATATTCAATACGGCAGGTTTTTAGACGAGCTGGCCTGGGAGTTTAATACTGAAGGCCGCCGCAGGCAGGATTTGATTCGTTTTGGGGTTTATACTAAAAAGTCATGGCTGTCGCACTCGCCAAACGGCGATTACCGCGCTTTGCTGCCATTACCACGGCAGGAAGTTGTTAAAAATACCAACCTTAAACAAAATACCGGTTATTAATAAATTACCAAGGGCACAGGATGTAGCTTATATCCTGTGCCTTTCATATGAAGTTTATTAGTTTATTCAAAAAATACTGATAGTTAATTAAATAGCTTTAAGCTTTTTGCATTCCGCTTTTAGCTTTTATAACGCAAACAAAATGAAGAGAATACTAATTGTTTTATCGTTTTATTGTGGGGTTGCATACGCGCAAAACAAAGATTATCCTATAAAACCGGTATCATTTACCAATGTAAAGCTCGATGATCATTTTTGGTCGCCACGGATTGAAACTAACCGCACGGTTACCATACCGGCATCATTTGCCCGTTGCGAAAACACCGGCCGGGTAAAAAACTTTGAAATGGCGGCTGCCAGGACCGGTAAGTTTTGTACTAAGTTCCCTTTTGATGATACAGACATTTACAAAACCATTGAAGGCGCATCTTATTCCATGGCCGTTCATCCCGATCCCAGGCTGGACGCTTATGTCGATTCGCTGATCACTATAGTGGGTAAAGCCCAGGAGCCCGATGGTTATTTATATACTGCCCGCACTATCGACCCATTGCACCCGCACCTATGGTCGGGCCCGGAACGTTGGGTTAAAGAGAACGAATTGAGCCATGAGCTGTACAATTCGGGCCATATGTTTGAGGCCGCCGCCGCACACTACCTGGCCACTAATAAACGCAATTTTTTGGATATAGCTTTGCGTAATGCCGATTTGTTAGTTAAAACCTTCGGCCCGGGTAAAAGACATGTAGCGCCGGGGCACGAAATTGTAGAAATGGGCCTGGTGCGCCTGTACCGCATTACGGGGAAAAAAGAATACCTAACCCTGGCTAAGTTTTTTATTGACGAACGCGGTCATCGCGCCTATGATAAAACCAGTGCTGATGAATGGAAAAACGGGATGTACTGGCAGGATAACCAACCGGTTATTGATCAGGACGATGCCGAGGGCCATGCCGTGCGGGCCATGTACCTGTACTCGGGCATGGCGGATGTGGCTGCCTTAACGGGCGATAAGGAATACCTTACCGCTATTGATAAGATATGGAATAACATGGTGAGCAAGAAAATTTATGTTCAGGGAGGAATTGGGGCCGTACCGGGCGGTGAGCGTTTTGGGGCAGATTATGAACTGCCCAACGCCACTGCTTACAACGAAACCTGTGCCGCCATTGGCGATGTATACTGGAACCAACGCATGTTCCTGCTGCATGGCGAGGCTAAATACATCGATGTACTGGAAAAGGTGTTATACAATGGTCTTATATCGGGTGTTGGCCTGGATGGGCAATCGTTTTTTTATACCAATGCCATGCAGGTAACCAATGGCTTCACGCATCCGGCTTTAGAGGCTGGCCGGTCTGGTTGGTTTGAATGTTCCTGCTGCCCAACCAATATGGCGCGTTTCCTGCCATCGCTATCGGGTTACATTTATGCCCAAAAAGATAAAGATGTGTTTATTAACCTGTTTATAGCAGGCACTGCCGCTCTTAAGGTTGAGGGGAAAAAGGTAAACATAGTACAACGTAACAATTACCCGTGGAATGGTGCGCTTGCATTTGATGTATCGCCAGAGGCACCTGCTGCCTTTGCCTTGCGTGTAAGGTTACCAGGCTGGGCGAGGGCCGAGGCTATTCCATCCGATCTGTATTCGTTTCAGAATAAAGCCGTCGCCCGCATCGGCATAAAACTAAATGGCAAGCCATTGAGCTATAAAATTGAAAATGGTTATGCTGTAATAAACAGAAAATGGAAAAAAGGCGACAATATTCAACTGGATTTGCCTATGCAGGTAAAAAAGGTTGTTGCCAATAAAGCCCTTGCCGAGGATCATGGCAAAACAGCTTTACAGCGTGGCCCTATTATGTATTGTGCCGAATGGCCCGATAATAAAGCCGATGTAAGCACCATTGTTATTCCTGCAAACGCAACCTTTACACCAGTAGCCGAAGCAGGCTTATTAAAYGGTATAACTGTTTTAAAAGGAGAGGTATTGAGTAAAGGCATTAACAGCGCGGCTGCAAAAAAGGTGGAACTTACTGCCATCCCTTATTACTCATGGGCCAACCGCGGCAAAGGCGAGATGACAGTTTGGTTTCCCGAGGCAAATAACAGCAAATAATATTGATGAAGAACGAGAAGCTCTCCGGCAAAAAATTAAGATGGTTTAGGGCTGTTGCTTTTTGCTTGCCCCTGGTTATTCTATTTTTTGCCGAGCTTTTTTTGCGCCTGTTCAATTACGGGCACAATACCAACCTGTTTATCCGCTACCCCGATAATCCCGATTATTGGGTTATTAATCAATATGCATCTGAGCGATATTTTACCGATACGGCAAATGCTACCAAAGGCAGTATTGAACCCTTCAAAGTAGTAAAAGCTAAAAATACATTCAGGGTTTTTGTATTGGGCGAATCGACTACCGCCGGTTATCCTTACCTGCATAATGGGTCGTTTCACCGCTGGCTGCAATATCGCCTTATGCATACTTATCGGGGCTTACAGTTTGAGGTTATTAACGTTTCGCTCACGGCGGTAAACTCTTACACCGTGCTTGATTTTGGCAAGCAGGTAGTAAAGTACCAGCCCGACGCGGTGCTGATATACACCGGCCATAATGAATATTACGGGGCTTTGGGAATAGGGTCAACCAGTCATATTGCCAATAACCGCCTGCTGGTAAAAACAGTGCTTGCGCTAAAAGAACTGCGTTTGGTACAGCTGATCAATAACACGACGCACAGTTTTAAGCCGGCATCTGCGGATGTTGATCAGCGTAATAACCTGATGGAGCGTATGGCCCGGCAACAGGAGATAGGCTACCAGTCTGACGCGTACAAAGCCGGGATTGATCAGTTTAGAAGCAACATGGATGAGTTGTGCAATTTTATGCAGCAGCAAAAGGTGCCCGTTTTTTTGAGCACGCTGGTGAGTAATCAAAAAGATCTGAAACCATTTATTAGCAGATTGGGTAAAACAGAAGCCTCGGCCGATAATCAGTTTGCGCTGGCAAGGGCATCTTATCAGGCCGGAAATTATGTAGCCGCCAAACAACAGTATATTAAAGCAAAAGAGCTCGATCAGTTACGTTTCAGGGCACCCGAGGCCATGAACCAGGCCATTGTCGGCCTTGCTAAAAAATACAGTAATGTTCATTTGGTTAACACGCTTGAGGTTTTTGAACAACATTCGCCCCACCGCATTTTAGGCAGCGAAACTTTGCTGGAACATGTGCACCCCAATTTATATGGTTATGCCTTGCTTTCTGAAGCTTTTTATCAGTCGATCAAAGATTCGAACCTGATCAAAGCTCATGCAGCAAAGGACATGAGCCTTGCTGAACTTATTGACAAAATGCCGGTGACCAAGGTTGACTCGCTTTATGGCGCTTATACCATAATGATGCTGCAAGTCGGCTGGCCATTCAATAAGCCTATTCCAGCGGGGTTTAAACGCGGCAGCAGTATAGAGGAACAGCTTGCGGGGGCATTATCAGTAAATCGCATAAGCTGGCTTGATGCCATGAACCAGCTTTTTAAGTACAGCATGCAGGCCAACGATAAAAAAACGGCGCTTAAGGCGGTTGAAGCCGTGATGCTTGAAAAACCTCAAAATGCCACTTACCCGGTTTATGCTGGTCGTTTAAGTTTTGAATTGGGCAATACTGCTAATTCGGTTTACTATTTTAAAAAAGCCTATGAATTGGAGCCATCGTTTACGAATATTCAAAATATTTACCTGGTATATTTAAAAAGCGATTTGCCGGTCAATGCCCTCCCGTATATTGACATGGCTTTACAGCAAAACCCGGCATACGCGGGGTTGCGTAGTATGCGGGCCATGGTTTTAGATATCATCAGGCTAAAGAAGACAACATTGCAATCCGTGGATAAGATAGCCAATGACAGGATAGCAGCAAATTATCACGCCATTGGTGCCGATGAAGCCGCTTTAAAATATAACTGATGGAACAAAAAGTGCTAAATCGAAAATTTGGGTTGATAATAGGTGCTGCTTGCCTCTTTATCTCAATATATCAGCAGCTTGTGCGTCATCATTTTTCTTTGACGCTTACTGTTGTGGGGGCATCGCTCGTGCTTACCGCGTTAACAGTACCATTGATATTAAATCCCATAAGGATATTGTGGGGAAAAATCGGCGATGTTTTGGGGATGATCAATACGGCCATTATTTTATTCCTGGTGTTCTTTTTAGTGATAAGCCCGATTGGCCTTATCATGCGGTTACTGGGCAAGCAAGGTCTTGACCTGAAAACAAAACCAGGTGGCTCGTATTGGAAACCCACAAAACCGGCACCAAGCAGCACCCTGGAGCAGCAATTTTAAATAGATGTTATGGAAATTATAGGTGAGTTTTTGATGTTTCTATGGTCGCGGAAACGACTGTGGCTTTGGCCTTTATTTATTTTTCTGTTTGTACTAAGCCTGTTTTTGTTTCTGGCCCAGGGATCGGTATTGGCGCCTTTTATCTATAGTGTTTTTTAAGCCGGGTATGTACACGCTTGGAATCTCGGCATATTTTCATGATAGCGCGGCCTGCCTGTTAAACGATGATCACATTGTAGCCGCGGTACAGGAGGAACGTTTTAGCCGCAAAAAGAATGATGAAAGCTTCCCGCTGAATTCTATCCTTTACTGCCTTAGGGAAGCCAAAATCACGCTCAGCCAGGTAGATCATGTTGTTTTTTATGAAAAGCCATTCCTGAAATTCGAAAGGCTAATAGAAACCTACCTGGCTTTTGCCCCGGCAGGGTTTCTTTCATTTATGCAAGCCATGCCCTTGTGGCTAAAGGATAAGCTGTTTTTAAAGAAAAACCTCATTAAACAGTTAAAAAGCATTGATGGCAACTGGAACCCTAAAGCTAATAAACTGCTTTTTACTACACATCACCAGTCGCACGCGGCCTCGGCCTTTTATCCATCGCCGTTTACCAAAGCCGTAATACTAACAGCTGATGGCGTAGGGGAGTGGCCAACCACTTCGGTAGCCATTGGTACCAATAACCGGATAGAACAGGTAAAAGAAATCAGTTTTCCCCACTCCATAGGTTTACTTTATTCGGCCTTTACCTATTACCTGGGCTTCAAAGTAAATTGTGATGAATACAAAGTAATGGGCCTTGCACCCTATGGTGAACCTGTATATATCAACCAAATCTTTAAACATCTGATAGATTTGAAAGATGACGGTTCCTTTCGCCTTAATATGCGCTACTTTAACTACTGCACAGGTCTCACCATGACCTCGTCCAACTTTCACCAACTATTTGGCCGTTTGCCAAGGACAGCCGGGGAAGAGCTCAGCCAGTTCCACATGGATATGGCATGCTCTATCCAGGCAGTAACCGAAAAGGTCATGCTTACCCTAACATCGACATTACACCGGGAATACCAAATTGACGATTTGTGCATGGCCGGCGGTGTGGCGCTAAATTGCGTGGCGAACGGGAAAATATTGAAACAGTCGGGCTTTAAACGGATTTGGGTCCAACCTGCCGCGGGGGATGCCGGTGGGGCATTGGGAGCGGCGTACGCGGTGTATTACGGGTACTCGCAGGATGCGCGAAAGGATACCGGGGGAAATGATAAAATGCAGAATTCGCTGTTAGGACCGTCTTTTTCTAACCATGAAATCAGGAAATGTTTGATAGAATATGATATCTGCTTTGAAGAACTGTCTACAGAAAAACTCAATAAAAAAGTAGCCGCCTGCCTGGCCGATGGAAAAGTAGTAGGCTACTTTAGGGGGCGTATGGAATTTGGTCCGCGTGCCCTGGGTGCCCGAAGCATCCTGGCCGACCCGCGTAATGCAGATATGCAAAATGTTTTAAATCAAAAGATTAAATTCAGAGAATCTTTCCGTCCCTTTGCACCTGCCGTGTTAGAAGAATACGCCGCAGAATATTTTGAGTTGACGGGTACCAGTCCGTATATGTCGTTGGTAACCAATATTAAACAAGAGTTTTGGCTATCCGGGAATGAAGACGAACACACATTTAAGGGCTTTGATAAACTAAAAATCAAGAGATCCGTTATCCCGGCTGTAACGCATATTGATTACACTTCCCGCTTGCAAACAGTTAATTCGCAGGAAAATACAGAGTTTTATACCCTGCTTCGGGCTTTTTACATGCTAACCGGTTGCCCATGCCTTGTTAATACCTCCTTCAATCGTATGGACGAACCTATAGTAAATACCCCCCGGGAAGCCCTGGCATGTTTTATACAAACAGGTATGGACATTTTAGTATTGGAAGATTTTTTGCTGCAAAAATGAGTGGTTTGCTGGTATGACAAGATAGGTTTTAAATATTTAATGCATTAGGTTATGCCTCCCTATTTGACGCTGGAGTGCAGTTTGCGGCCATATCCGATGCGCTTTAAAGAGTGCCGCACGTTAAATTGCGGCACCTTTGATTTTTTTCTGTTATATACTGTGTTTTCGACCAGGATCACCGTCCGGTTCTAATAGGATGTCAGGGAGGAAATAGTACGGGTAGCGGTTGAGCACAACCAGATCCTCCGGCTGTACGATACCTTAGGAGAATGGGGGGGCAACTGTATGTTTTACAACTGTAAGGATCGTAAATCTGGCCACCGTCCCGGGTGTCGTCATGATAAGTAAAATCGTTGAGTATAATCAGATCTTTGAGATTACGGGACCTCGATCTTTCATCTTTGTTTTTAATGTCTTTCCCGGAGGTCGTTCCATTCGGTTCGTACATCGTTTTTCCCCAGATCAGTTTGCTAAAATACTTTCCTCCTGATTTATAGACATCAATTTTACCCGTCTTATCGTCGCTCAGCCATACGCCTAAGATCTTATCGGCTTCTGGAATTTGTGCAAAAGCTTTTACCACTGTAAAAAGGCATAGCAATAATATTATTCTTATTTTTTCATCATTATGAGAGTTTAAGATATTGCGTTAACAAGCAACAACTTTATTTAATTTTAACAACGACTTTTCCTTTGGCACGTCCGCTTTCAACATAAGTCATCGCTTCTTTGATCGATTCAAAATGGAAAACTTTGTCTACAACAGGTATGATGTTGCCATAATTAATAAGGGAGGTAATTTCCCTCAACTGAGACCCGCTTGCCTTCATAAACAGAAAGGAAAAGTATACTTTAAGCCGTTTGGCTTTCTTCCTGACTCCCGAGCTCAGCAAGCGCATAATTAGTTTCACGAACCAGGGGGCTCCGATCTCTTCTGCAAAATCCGGATCAGGCGGACCGGAGATCAAGATAAGTTTTCCGCCGGGTTTTAACACACGCAGCGACTTTTCGAGCGTGTTTCCATCCTGGCTATTCAAAACCAGGTCGTAATCATGTAGCACTTTCTCAAAGTCATCTTTCTTATAGTCAATGACAACATCTGCGCCGAGGCTTTTTACTAACTCGATGTTGGCGGAACTTGTAGTTGTAGCCACGGTAGCGCCCAGGTACTTCGCCAGTTGGATGGCAAATGTGCCTACACCACCTGACCCGGCCTGGATGAATACTTTCTGCCCTTTCTTCAGGTTCCCCTTTTCAATTAATGCCTGCCAGGCGGTAAGGCCCACCAGTGGGATGGACGCGGCTTCCTCCATGCTCAGCCTTTTCGGCTTAAGCGCTAAATCAGTTTCTTTAATTGCAATAAAATCCGCAAAGGTTCCAATACGGTGATCTGCCGGCCGTGCATAAACCTCGTCGCCAACTTTAAATTGGTGCACACGGGCCCCAACTTTGGTTACAACGCCCGCCACATCATGACCCAAAACAAACGGTGTTTTATACGGCAAAATGAGTTTGAACTCCCCGTTGCTGATTTTGGAATCCAGGAGGTTGATACCGGCAGCGTGTACTTCCACCAATACTTCATCTGCCTGTGGTACAGGTACAGGCATTTGCCCGATGTGCCCGCCGTCCTTGTTTTTATATTTGTCTATAATGAAAGCTTTCATTTTTCTATGGTTATAATGGTTTTATGAGGCTATTACTTTGTAACTTTTCTTAGGATTAGCCAAATTAAAAGTCAGTTTCGGAAAAAGCCGGTTCAGTATATACACTACCTTGGTATCGCCTATACGGATAGTAAGCTGATTCTTTTGAAGGCCTGCAATAAAAGCTTTCACCATATCTGCCGTGGTCATTTTTTTGCCGTTCGTATCAGTTGTCATTTCTGTGGCAACAAGCGGCGGTAAAAGTTCAAAAACCTTTACGCTGCTGTTCAAAATTTGCAGGTGCTTTCTCAGTGCTTTGGTGTAAAACTGCAAGGCGACTTTGGATGCGGCGTAGGTGGCTTCCAGCAATGACGGAACATAACTCAGTAATGAAGTGGTGTTGATGATCGCGCTTTCTTTTCTTGATTTAAGCATGTCGATAAACAAATTGTTAAGCCGGATCACGCCCAGGTAATTGACGTTCATTTCATACGCGGCATCCTCAATATGCTGATCGTTTGCTGTACCGAGGTTGATCGGGTCAGTTAACACCCCTGCGTTATTATATAAAATGTCTATACCGCCCAATTGCTGCACCTGGTTAAAAAGCTCTTGCGCATCACCCGCGTCTGATACATCACTTCTGATAGCCGTAATAGCTGGATACAGTTTCTTTGCTTCATCTAATTTCCCCTGGTTTCTGCCGGTGATGATTACACTGGCGCCATTGGCTAAAAATTGTTTTGCTGCTTCCAGTCCGATACCTGATGCACCACCTGTGATCAATACCGTTTTCCCTTTTAATTGCATGATTTTTATTTCTATTATTAATTCTATTTTGAAGCGTCAATCGATTTCAGAATGGATTTCTCGAAAAACTTATAGGCGAAATGTTGAAGCAGGAGTACGATTGATGATCCTTTTCCGACGGGGTAACCAAACGTTGGTTTTTTTTCCTTCACTGCCTGCAATAAAGTAGCGATAACCGGCGCAGGATCGGGTGCCTTATCAAATGCCGTTTTGGTATAGGCGATGACCTTCTGCCGGAACTGATCATAGTCTGCGATCGTTCCTTTTGCTACAGTTGCACTTTCGCCGATATTGGTTTTGAAGCTGATCGGCTCAACCATTACCACCTTGATGTTAAACTGGTTCAATTCAAACCGAAGTGCCTTAAAATAGCCTTCGAGGGCATGTTTGGAAGCCGAATAGTAGGAAGTATTTGGAAGACTCACTAAACCCAGCAGGGAACCAAGCGTAATTATTTTTCCATGTTTTTGCCTCCTGAAATAGGGCAGCAACTCGTTAGTTATTTTGATCGTTCCCCAAAAGTTGGTCTCAAACTGTTGCTTGCCTAACTCGATAGGGGTTTCCTCGGCAAGTCCGTTTACTAAGAAACCTGCGTTGTTGATCAGCACATCTAAAGTTTTGATCTGATTGAACAGTTGCTCGCCAAAAAATGCTATGGAATGGTCATCATTCAGATCCAATGGCAGTAGCTTAAATGGTAATTTTGCCTGGTGTTTTTCCGGATCGCGGCTTGTGCCGA
Source organism: Mucilaginibacter sp. P4_C11 (assembly GCF_056402115.1). Classification (NCBI taxonomy): domain Bacteria; kingdom Pseudomonadati; phylum Bacteroidota; class Sphingobacteriia; order Sphingobacteriales; family Sphingobacteriaceae; genus Mucilaginibacter; species Mucilaginibacter sp. P4_C11. The sequence continues at coordinate 36,443 of NZ_JBFUIA010000025.1, forward strand.
TTACCTGGTAGCCATTTTCGTGGAGCTTGCTGGCGACAAGCAGCCCGATGCCCGATGAGGCGCCTGTAACTAATACCGTTTGTTTCATTTTCCTATTTTTTATTGTTTCATAAACTATTGTTGCTCGGTCATGACCGGATAATCGGTGTAACCTTTTTCTCCCGGCGTGTAGAAAGTCGACGGATCGGCCTGGCTGAGCGGCGCGTCTGCTTTAAAGCGCTCAACAAGATCAGGGTTGGCAATAAAGGGAACCCCGAATGATACGAGGTCGGCATCACCATCGTTCAATACCTGGCCGGCTGTTGCCTTGTTAAATCCGCGGTTAATGATAATAGTGCCATCATAAAGCGGACGGTAACGTTTGGCAACTTCCTCAATAGCCCAGGGATTGCCCGAAACATCGGTAAAAGGCTCGGTCAGGTGCAGGTAAGCCAGGTCATATTCATTCAATTTGGCAACGATGTAATCGTGCACAGCCACGGTTTCCTCGTCGAGCATCATACCCTGGATACCGTGAAGAGAAGGGTTTAATCTTACGCCTACTTTCCTGATGTCGATTACCGTATACAGTTCATCCAGGATGTCGAATAATATGCGCGCACGGTTCTTGATGGAGCCGCCGTACTGATCCTGGCGTTTATTGGAATAAAGATTGAAAAACTGGTGCAGCAGGTAGCCATTGGCTGCATGCAGTTCAACACCGTCGAAACCCGCTTCCACCGCGTTTGCGGCAGCCTGTTTAAAATCATTAATGGTCTTTTTGATTTGCCCCATTGTCATCTCCCTGGCATCTACCGTGTCTTTAAAACCTTCAGTGGTGAATGCCTGGGCCAGCGGATTTAACGCTGATGGCGCCAGCGGAAGTTCGCCGTCAAGCAGGTCAGGGTGCGATAATCGTCCCACATGCCATAATTGGGCGAAAATTTTCCCGCCTTGCTGATGCACCGCATCTGTAACCAGTTTCCAGCCTTCAACCTGCGCCGTCGTATAGATTCCAGGCACATTAAGGTACCCTATAGCGTCACGGCTGACGTAGGTTCCTTCGGTAATGATCAGACCGGCCGAAGCACGTTGCTGATAATAGAGTGCCGTCAGTTCTGTAGCCACATTACCCGGATTAGCCGAACGGCTGCGGGTCATCGGTGCCATTACCATGCGGTTGCTCAATGCAAGGCCATTTAAATTATATGGCTCGAAGATAATTTGATCATTCATTGTTTTAATTTTAAATAGTATCAGGAAGCAGGTTTGCAACCCTGGTTTATCGTTGTTTAATTGTTATTTTATACTTTTTAGTATATTTTATTTCATTTTAATTGTATGTGTTTTTTACTGAATGATATCTGCGGGGTATGGTTGAAGACCCAATTTCGAAGACACTTGCCGTCTTTACAAAAAAGACTTTTTAGTATATTTTATATCAAAAAAATTATATCGCATAACTTTCTAACTCCGCTTTCAGGCTCCTGAGCAAACCGGCCATCGGCTTTGCCGTATTCATCGCCCTGCACATCACAACAGCTCCTTCAACAGCAGACACTGCTTTGAACGCATAGACAGCCGGATTAAGCTGGTCTGAAAATTCACCTCCGGCAATGCCTTGATTTAAAATACTGACAAACAATTCCTGCCCATGCCGGATGACTCCGGCTATTTTTTCTTTAATAGCCGGAAAGTTATCATCGGATTCCACCGCAATATTAAATACAGGACATCCGCCTTTAAGGTAAGTATTCAAAGGGTCTTTATAAAAATCGAGAAAAGCAAATACCTTAGCCTTCGCTGTTTTACCCTTGCTGATAGTTAGTAACATTTTTTCGCCGTTAGTATTTAACATGTGGTCAACAACCTGCAGGGCAAGGTCTTCCTTGCCTTCAAAATGACCGTAAAGGCATCCTTTAGTCAATTTTGTGGCAGCAAGCACGTCGTCTATATTAGCGCCGGATATCCCTTTCTGATTAAAGATAGGGGCTGCTGCTTCCAGGATGAATTGCTTTGTTCTTTCGGCTTTGGTAAGCATATTAGTAAGTTTTACGATACAAAAATATACTAAAAAGTTTAATGAAAAATACTTTTTAGTATATTATATGCTTTGTGATATGAGGATGACAATCATGGTGGTCCTGAAGATTAACTGGAGTCGCGCTTTCTTAATATGCTGCTCAATAAGATGTTATAAAGAGATTCGCTTGCTTTTATTTATTATAATTGGCGAGGAGACGACGCCCGTCATTGGTAATTATTCCGTTTATAAATAACTGGAGCGCTTCAAATAGGTCAGCCGGGTTTCTTACAGTATTATTAAACAGGTAAAAGTCTGCTACCGATATATAAATACCTGCTGTGGCCCGCACATCCAGACCTGTCCGGTACAATCCCATTGCAATGCCATCTGACAAATTTGATTCAATAACCATCTTCAGATGATTGATTTTAAATTCATGGAACGCTTTCATGGCCCTCGGGTACCTTTTTAACATCATGTCGTTAAAAAGGTACCGTACGGCGATCAAATGTTTAAAAATACTTTGTTGAAGAACTAACTCCTGTACCGGGTCATCTGCGGTATCGATATTTGAAGTGATGATGCTTTTAAATTGACCGATCAGCTGGTCAACAACAGCTTCGACAAGGATTCCTTTATTGGCAAAATATTGGTAAACGGTTTTCTTCGACATGCCGGCTGTTTTCGCCAGTTCATCCATTGTTACACTGATGATACCATGATTGATAAAAAGCTGGATTGCAATATCAATCAGGCGTTTTCTTTTATCTTCCATTCCGGTTGCTTTAGTTGTTGACTGCTAACGCTTCAAGGATGTTTTTTAAAGTCGGCCTTAGGGCTGATTTTCGGTTTTCGCGGTAACAAAATTATATACCGCCGACCTTACATAAAAATCAGCAAATGCAGTGGCAACCGTGCTTGAAGCCTGCTGATAAGCAGCCTGGGCATCCAGTACCTCAGAAATGGTGGCCAAACCGGCTTTGTAATTATCCTGGTTAACTTTCAGATTTTCGGTAGCCTGTTCCAGGTTGTCTTTGGCATAGCTGATCTGTGTAAGCTGGTCCTGCATATCATACCAATAGCGTATAATGCCCACTCTCAGCTGGTTTTGCCCGTCGCGGAAATCGTTTTGAGCTATTTGCTCATTGATTCTTTGCTTCTGCATCTTTTGCTTGCCCCGGCCCCATAAACCGCTTGAGATAGGAATACTCAGGGTAACAAAGCTGGCCGGTGCAAAATTGCTCCCGATCCCGCTGTTGATCGATCCCGTCTGTGACGCACTTAAACCGGCTGCCAGGCTCGGCAGGTTGTCGGCACCGGCTAACCGGGTCTGTAGCTTTTCACCGGATATACGTTTGCTTAATAACTGATAATTGGCATTACGGTCCAGGTTGGTATCGGGCTGCAAGGTGGGTAATACCGGGGTGCCGTTTTTATTAAGGGTGTCCTGCATCACCATGAGCGAATCAAAGGCAATGCCGGTATACATAGAAAAATCCAGCAGGGCCACCCGGCGGCCGTTCTGCAGCTTGCTTTTATTAACCAGCAACTGGCTAAGCTGAACTTTTACTTTGAGCAGATCATTCCGGGCAATCAATCCGGATGCCAGCATATCCTTCTGCGTTTTTAGCACCGTGTTAAGCAATGCCTCATTGACCAGTATGGTTTTCTGCTGTTCCTGTATGTTTACCAGGTTCCAGTATTTCTGCTCGGTAAGTAGTATCACAGAATCTGCTGATTGTTTTTTATTGATCTGGCTAACCTGTAGCTGCAATGCCGCTAACTGGTTACCCGTTTTAATTTTGCCGCCAGCATACAGAGTCTCCGTACCGGTCACGCCAAACAGGTAAAAATTATTGATACCTTTTTCTAATAATGGCGGCGCGGCCGATACGAAATCTTTAAACCCGAATAAACCCACCCCGGTTGCACTAACCGAAGGGAGATAATCTGACTTGGCTGCAGCTACATCGGTTTTTGCAGAGCTTATCCTCAGCTCACCATTTTTTAAAGCGTAACTATAGGCTATGGCAGCCTGCTTACTTTGCTGCAGAGATATGATATGCTGCTGGGCCCCGGCCTGCAGACATATAAAAGTGAATATTGATAATAGGAATGTTTTCATGATAATAGACTTATGCAGTTACAGGTTCCGTTGTTTTGCTTTCCGGATGCTTTTGATCCTCCTTGCGGAAGAACAGCCAGTATAGCGTTGGCAGCACGAATAGGGTCAGCAACATGGATAACAGTAACCCGAAACAGATCACAGTACCCAACGGACCCCATAAGGATGACCTGCTGATAACCATTGGGATTACACCCACAGCCGCTGCCGAAGAAGTTAAAAAGATCGGCCGCATCCTGCGTTCGGCAGAAAGTTTTGCAGCTTCAAAAACAGATTTACCCTCATGTAATCGTAGTTCTTCGGCAAAATCTATCAGGATAATCCCGTTACGAACCACAATTCCGCAGAGCGCAAGTAAGCCGAGGAACGACGTAAAGCCAAAGGGATAGCCCATGATAAACAAGCCAAAAGATGCCCCCAATAAGCTTAATGGCATAGTGGTAATACTCAAGAGGGCATGTTTAAGCTGTTTAAAGTGCCACAATAAAATCAGGAATATAAATATGATACTTACACCAAGCGCGGTACCCATCGGGCCCTGGTTTTCTCCCTGTAACTCCAGTTCGCCACCGTAACGCAATTCCACTCCTGCGGGAAGTTTTATTTTTTCGATGGCCGGCTGCAGGTTCAGCAATACGGCATTGGCAACAGCTTCCTGGGTTACGTCCATACGTACCGTCAGCGTACGCACACTGTTTCTGCGGGCAATCTGGCCATCATTCCACTCCGGGTTTATGTCTGCTACCTGCCTTAGGGGTATCAATGTTTTGGTTTGCGGGGACACGATGTTCAGATCACGCAAGGCCGAAAGGTCACTCCTGGAAGCTTTAGGCGATTTGATCTTTACATCTACAGCATAATTGTTTTCCCAAACTTGTGTGGCCGTAATGCCTTCTGAATGCAGGGCTACCGCATTGGCGATATCGCTCTTGCTTAATCCAAGCCGTGCAGCTTCCGCTGTTTTTACATCTATTTTAAGGGTTGGCTGTATCTCGTTATAATCTGTCCGGGCCCAGGTAACCTGTTTGTGCGTTTTACCAATGGCTAACACCTGGTTGGCTACCTGTTTTAAGGCTGGAATATCATTTCCGCTGATCCTTACCTCGATAGGTGCCAGCGCGTTGATCATGTTTAATTGTTTCATCCGCACATAAGCAGCCGGAAACAGGTTACTGTATTTATGCTGATAGTCAACAATCACCTCTGCGGTTGCGTCTTCAGATACTGTTTTGATCAGGATCTGCGCATAATTTTTTGACGGAAGATTTGGCGCATATACGGAGTGGAAACGCGGTGAACTGCTGCCGATAAAGCTGGTATAATTAAGGATACGTTTATCCTGCTTTAATATCTTTTCCATTCCCTTTACCACGCTGTCCGTTTGCGAAAGCCTGTAGCCCGATGGCAGATAGATCTCCATTGCAAATTGGTTTCGTTCTACTTTAGGAAACAACTGTTGCGGCAATACACCCATAATCCCTATGCCGATCACTACCGACAGTACCGCAAAAAACACGGTTAGCTTGTAGTGTTTCATAGAATTGCCGATATGGCTATTAAAGAAATTCTGTAATCGGTCCAGGAATGATCTTTTTTCATCTGCCTTATTATGCAGCAAGCCTTTTTTGATGAACAGCGTATTGAAAAATGGCACCACCATCATGGAGATGATCAGCGACAGTGTCAAAGCGATCATGATGGTTACCGGGAACAGGCGGATAAAATCTTTTGCCGTACCTGTCATAAAAAATGCCAGCGGTACAAAAGTCGCCGATATGGCCAGCGTAGCAGTAAATACTGATGGAAACAATTCCTTGGCGCTGCTAATGGCGGCATCCCAAACAGACATGCCGTGGTCCAGCTTTTCTACGTGGTTATCAATTACCACAATAGGGTCGTCAACTACAATCCCCAGCACTACGATCAACGCGGCAAGCGTAACGGTATCCAATTCTATACCGGCCATATACATAATACCCAGCGTTGCTGCTATGGTAATGGGTATAGTTGCAGCAGCAACCGCGGCAACCCTAAAAGGTAACAATAGCAAGGCAACGCATACCACGCCAATAAGCGCAAAAGCAAACTCTTTCATAAAGTGGCTGATCGAATCATCCACCACTTCCGGCTGATCGGCCAGTTTTACCAGTTGAATATCGGGTGGCAGGTGCTGCTTTACTTTTTCGATATGCTCTTCCAGTTCTTTACCAAACTGCACAATGTTTTTACCGGTGATCATTTCCAGCGATATCACGATGGATTTGGTGCCGTTGGAAGTTACATAGCTGTCCGGCTCGTCATACTCACGTTTCAGGGTAGCTACATCACGAAGATGCACCGAATTACCGCCAGGGTCCTGCCTGATGATCTGCCCGGCAAGTTCGGCCTCGGTTTTATAGTAGGTGCTTAAATGAATGGGCTCATCTACCACCTTTCCTTCTACTTTACCGGTGGCATTAATTGCGCCTTCATTTTGCAGTACCTGCATCACATTATTAACAGATACCCCTTTTTGCAGCAGTTTATTATTATCTACATAAATGGTGATCTGCTCATTCAGGTTACCGGTATGGGATATCTTGGCAACATCCTGTACCTGCCTAAGTTCTGCCTCTATATCTTCTACATTACGCAGCAGTTCTTTATAGGGCCTTGTCTTTGATTCTACGGACAAAAGCATGGCAGACGTATTGCCGAAATCACTATCGATATAGAATCCTTTAACTTCTTTAGGGAGCTGGCTTTGCAATATTAGCATCCCGTTTTTTATCTTGTTCCAAAACGCTTTGGTTTGGATGGCATTTTGGTTATCCGCTACCTCCACAAAGATGTACATCACGCCATCCCGCGAAAAAGAGTAAGTTTTTTTCTTGTTAACCTCGTTGTTGCTAAAAAGGTATTCTTCTACTTTTTTTGTCAGCTGCTCTTCTACCTGTTTGGATGACGCGCCCGGGTATTGCCCCACAATAAGACCCTGCCTAATGGTGAAATCCGGAAATTCGTTTCGTGGCATATTGAAAAGCCCGGATAAACCAAGCAGTACGAGTATGGCCGAAAGCGCAAGCGGGAATACATGGTACTCCATTGCCCATTCAATTAAATTTGAGTTCTTTTTCATGATATGGGCTTATTTACTGACAATGACAGGGGTTTGATCGGCAAGTTTCTGGTAACCTGAGGTGATTATCTGCTCATTACCGGCAAGTCCGGATTGGATGGCAATACCATTGCTGTAAAGCTGGCCGGTAATTACATCTTTCCGCACTGCCTTATGCGCTGCGCCCACTATATAGAGAAAGCTGGCTCCTTTTTCGTCCACCTGAACGGATTGCACCGGAACAATAACTTCTTTAATATTATTGGAAGAGGCAACAGTGCCGGCGGTTTTGCTAAACATCACTTTACAAAGCATGCCGGGCCTTAACTTCATATCGTTATTAGCCAGCGATATTTTAAGGTTATAATTAGCGCTGCCATTAAGCGCTAAAACGCCAACTTCGGTTACCTTGCCCTGCAAAGGCTGATTTCCTAATGCCTCAATTTTTATCGTAGCCAGATTTCCCGCTTTATAGTGATTGATTTCACTTTCGGGCACTCCAACCAGCACCTTCACCGAACGGGTATCCAGCAACTGCAAAACGGGCTGCCCAGGGTTAGCTACAGCTCCTGCTTCGGCCTTTTTTTCACCAATATACCCGCTTACCGGTGCATAAAGGTGTGTATGGGCTATATTCTGGTAGGTTGCGCGGGCAGCAGAGGTTGCCTGTTCATAATTTGATCTGGCTTCCAGCATTTTTATTTCGGAAATGCTGCCTTTTTTAAATACATCGTTGATACGGGTATAATTTTCTTCGGCAAGTTTAGCCTGAGCCAGCTGCGCGTTATACTGGTTACGGTATACTGTTTCATCTACAGCTCCTACCAATTGTCCTTTTTTAACGTAATCGCCGGTTAGTATCGGGAATGACAGAATAGTTCCGGAAACCTGGAAGCTTAAATCGATTGTCTTTTCAGCTTCAAGTGTTCCGTCGTAAACGATCCGGTCTGTGGTTGACGTGGATTCCGCACTCAAATTGAATACGTTTACCGCTAACGTGTCCGGTCCGTTCTTTTGCTCTTTTTTGCCTGAGCAGCCGGAAATCCAGATACCGGCTATCATTGCTCCAGCAAGTGTAAGTTTGGTTTTCATATAATTAAATTGAACATTATTTGTTTTTTTGTCGATTGTTATTCCATTGTTTATTGATCTCGAAACTAATTGTTGTGGGCTGTTAGAAATTAAATATGAACTTAATTTCTAACTTTAACTCCCATTTAGAAAACCTATTTGATTAAATCGTAAGTTTAAATATTTCGACAAATATACATTATTTGTTTTTGTGATGTTTTTAATAATTCTGTCATATTACTAACTCCCTATAATCCGGCTAAACCTTCAAACGGCAAAAAAGTCACAAACAAAAATTGTATTTTTGTCGAATCATGAAAGTAGATCAAAACGATAGCATAAGAGAAGAGATCATCACGGCAGCCGACGCGGTGTTTGAGCGTTACGGCTTTGTAAGGGTATCTATGCAGGATATATCAAATGAATGCAAAAAAGGCCGGAGTACACTTTATCATTATTTTAAGAATAAAACAGAGGTGCTTGACGCTTTATGTCACAAAATATTTTCCAAATGCCTGGAGGAAAGCAAAGCCACGATAAGCAAACGACGTTCTTTTTCGGCCAATATAGAATCATTTAACGAGGTAAAGATCAAACGCCTGCGCGAAGTGGTTTTAAAATATAAGCTGGTTATTGAGGATATGAGGCAGGACCCCTCTTTGCTGATCATGCAGTCGCGCATTATGTCTGAAGAGGAGATCCTGGTGGTGAAACTCATGATCAGTTGGGCATTAGAAAATAAAGAAATCGCGGAACTCAATGAGGAAGACAGCCAGTTTTTGGCTGAAACCTTACAAAGTGTTTTCAAATGCTTTGATCAGGAAATTATCCTTTTTGGAAAGTTTCCGCAATTTGAAAGCAAAATAACCTGGCTGGCGCAAATATTACACAAGGGCCTGATGTAATGCATAGTTCAGATGAATGGTTACGCATACGCACTATTTAATCGTACCCAAGTAGGAAAATATCACCACGGTTTGGAAAGAAAAAATGTTGACTTTCAGGTGCATGAGGATAGATAAAAGAATCTGAAACGTATTTCGGGGAAGAAAGAACAACCCGCGCGGCTGCCCGCCGCCGGCCTGTTCGGGCACCGGCATCGTGGAATATATTATAGGGGCCACATAATAGCCAGGCGCATCCAAATTCTCAGCTGCTGCCACGCCTTGTATCTGGTCAGCATATCCGGAACATCCGGGAAATTCATATTGGATAGCTGATCAAAATTAGGTCTTTATACCATACAAAAGTAAGCAGCTGGCCAAAAAAAGCAGTTACCTTTTGATAAGTAGATGATGACCTGCTCGTTCAGTACAAATCAGTAACTTGCCGGAACAAACCGGATTATTGTCCAAAAGATCTTCAAAATTCACCGAACATTTACTATGTACCAATTGCTACGCGAAAATATTGAACAGCATGTCCAACTTACCGAGGCGGAACTTTCCAGCTTTACGGCACTGTTTGAATTGGAGAAAGTAAGCAAAAGACAAATGCTTTTAAGCGCTGGCGAAGTTTGCAGGTTTGAAGGCTTTGTTACCAAAGGTATATTCCGGGTATATCACATTGACAAAAACGCAGCAGAGCAGATACTTTATTTTGCCATAGAAAACTGGTGGATCACGGATATTGACAGCTTTACTAATGAAAGACCGTCACAGCTTTTTATTGAAGCTATTGAAGATAGTGAAGTGCTTTTAATTTCAAAAAAAGACAAGGAGTTTGCTTATGCAAATTTGCCCAAAATAGAGAAGTTATTCCGGGTAATGACCCAAAAGACTCATGTTGCCTTACAAAGAAGAATGATAGATAATTTAGGTAAAACTGCCGATCAACGCTATGTCGACTTTATAGAAAAATACCCCCAACTTTTCCGGCGCCTTTCTAATCTTCAGATAGCAGCTTACCTGGGCATCAGTCACGAATTTTTGAGTAAAATAAGAAATAAGATCGCTCATAAAAAATAAACTGAATTTCATTTATTGAACTTGTTCAACCTTTTTAGGTAGTTGATGACCGCATCTTTGCATCGTCATTTAAAAACAAAAAAATGAAATCTTTTATTTCAGCAGCATTCTTAATCATCTTAATCTTATTCAAAATGGACGTACAGGCACAAAGTTTCAAAACTATTGAAGCAAACAATCTTAAACTACAGGTTTACAACGCATCAGAAAATAGTTTCGGTGTAGCTTCGGTCATCGTATCAGGAAAAACCGATGCGGTTTTGATCGACGCACAGTTTACCCTGGGAGATGCCGAAAAGGTAGCCCGGGAAATCAAAAATTCAGGTAAAAAACTAACCGCTATTTATGTTTCATATGGCGACCCTGACTTCTACTTCGGATTGGAAGTATTCAAAAAATATTTCCCTGAAGTGACGGCTTATGCTTCACCGGCAACCGTAGAGCATATTAAAGCGACGGCTCAAAAGAAATTAGATGTTTGGGGCGGCCAATTGGGTAATAAAGTTACTTCAAACGTTGTTTTGCCGCAGGTGCTAAAAGGAAACAGTATTGACCTGGAAGGCCAGAAATTAGAGATCATTGGCTTAGAAGAATTTCCGGCTAAAACTTTTGTATGGATACCTTCCATCAAAGCCGTGATAGGTGGTATTAATGTTTTTGGAACTACTTTCCATCTTTGGATGGCTGATGCACAAACAGCTGAAGCCCGTAAAGAATGGATCGGCGTTTTAGACAAAATTGAGGCATTACATCCTGCTATCGTGGTTCCCGCCCACGCTAATTCTGCAAGTCCGTTCGACGAGAGCGCAGTGAAGCATACAAAAGATTATATCCGGTTCTACGAAGAAGCTTTGAAAACCAACAAAACATCAGCGGCGCTGATTGCTGCGTTAAAAGCAAAATACCCTGCGCTTACTTTTGATATCGCCTTACAAATTGGTGCCAAAGTAAACACGGGCGAAATGAAATGGTAAAATTATCAACCTTGTTCAACCTGACAACGCTAATTGTGTTGTCGGGTTGTTCCTTAAATAAAAACAAAATGACAAATTTAGAAATTGTAAGGAGCACATACGAGGGGAAAACTTCTGAAGAAAACGGTAAAAACCTGGCTAAATATGTTTCAGAAAACATCACCTGGACCGAAGCTAAGGGCTTTCCATATGCAGGCACTTATATTGGTTTAGATGAGGTTACCAGGAATGTATTTTACCGCTTAGGCAGCGAATGGATAGATTATAAATTTACGCCCGAAGACTATGTTGCCGGCGATGATAAAGTGGTTGCCTACGGCACTTACACCGGTACCAACAAAGCCACCGGTAAGTATTTTGAAGCAAGGGTAGCACACATTTGGAAGTTGAAAGATGGAAAAATTACCAACTTTGAGCAATTTGTTGATAGTCAACCCGTAAACAATTCCATGAAGTAATAAGTATTCCTGTTGCTTTAATTGCTATTAAGTACCCGGTAAATTACCAGGCTAAAGAATACCTTATTTAATTGGGAAGTCGGTGTTAAACCAGCTTCCCAATTTCAATTACCTAAAAAATTGTCCTAATCTCTTTTGCGGGAATGCCTCCGACAACAGTATTATCGGGAACATTTCTGCTGACGACTGCGCCGGCTGCAACGACAGCGTTTTCGCCGATGGTGACACCGGGTAAAATGGTTGCAGCCGCACCAATCCAGGCATTTCGTTTAATCAAAATAGGTTTGCATAGCATCCCTCGCCGGTCTGCCGGATCAAGCGGATGATTCTCCGTAATAAGATTCACTTTCGGACCAATGAGGACATGGTCTTCTAAGGTGATGCCGCCCATATCCAGAAAGGAACAGGCATGATTGATGAAGACATGTTTGCCAAGGTTTATGAAGCGACCGAAATTGGTATAAAACGGCGCAAATACGGTAGTACTCCCGTCCAGCGAGGTGCCAATAATCTCGCTAAGTTTCGCCCTAAGCTCATCTACATTGGTTGCTGCATTTAGTGCCGGTGATAAAGCCAGTGTGCGGCTGACCACCTCATTTACCCTGAAAAATTCCGGATCATCCAGCCTGACGAGTTCTCCCGCTTTCAATCTTTCGAAAATATCTTTCATCATATCGTTAACCTTTCAGTTCTTTTGAATAAACCATTACAACGCGCGCAAAATCCTTGAAGAAATGCCAGATGCGCTTCTTTATAAACCTATATAATGGGCCTTACCGTTCTGCAGCATGCATCTTCCATTTGTCCTATGATAGTTGCCTCGTTTCTGTTACAGGTATTAAAGATAGTAGTTAGCGGCAATTTTATTGATACTGTTTTTTGCTTTTTTAGACTCCATTTTATCAATCGCTTATTTAAAAAATTTCATTAAATCCGTACTGCTAAGATTGTTATTTGGTGCAAAACTCTTACCGCCAGCATATTTTATCAAACTATACCTGAGTTGCCGTGCCACCGGCCGCTCGGTCAGGTTATGATGTATATCCATAGTGCAAATGGTAAGCTTACCATCACCTACTTTGAATTCTAATATATCAGCCATATTCCTGTTTTTTAAAAAAATTATCTATTACGCGAACTATCGGATTGGCCCGAAAGGGAAGCATATCAGTAATCATCGTTTTTGAATTGCTTACCTAATCCCACCATTGCCAGTCACTGTAATAAGCCGTAGGGAAATCAGCAAGGGTGGGGTGGGTTGACCAACAGGCCCATTGTACCCGGCTGATCCGGAAAAATGCACCGGGCTCCAGAAAACCTGCGCAAATCGGCCGTTAACACCTTTTATTGCCGCAGTATCCGGGTTCAGGACAACGAAATAGCAGCCACCAACTGAGCTAAATCGTTCGTTATATATCCGTCAATATTTACTTTCAAAAAGCGGTAGGTCATACATGACTCTCGCCCAAATTTCCAATTCTTTACAATTTTTCTATCAATTGGTTCGAAAACAGCCAACTGTGAGGAAGACGCAACAAGCATTTATGGCCCAATATACTCCGATAACAAAATACTTAAGCCAATAAAAGCCGGGGATCTCACTCCCGACTTTATTAATCAGCTTAAATACTAAAGGGGCTCATGCCATGTAAAACGTAGGGCCGATATTCTTACAGCATCTTGTTGTTTCTCTTTTACACTTTTTCAAAGTTGCATTCCTGATTAAAGACGCTTTAGCATTATTTTTCTAAAAATGGATAATCGGTATAACCTTTTTCCCCACCACCATACATGGTAGCTTGTTCTATGGTATTGAACGCCGCATCCAGTTCGAACCGCTTTGGCAGATCAGGGTTAGCCAGAAATAAGCTGCCGTAAGCGATTATTTTGGCGATACCGTTTTCCAGTTCTGCTTCCCCGCTATCTTTATTAAACCCGCCATTGGCTATAACCAGGTGTTTACTTATACTACCGAAAGTTTCTACAGCATTCTTAGGGTAGTGAGGGTAATTATCTAAAGGGAACAAGCCATTCATCAGATGAATATAGGCCAGTGGCAATTCATTCAATGCTTCGATCAAAGGTTTGAATTGAGCAACGGGATCACCGTTTTCTATATTGTTATAATAGATAGTTGGCGATAGCTTAATGCCAACCTTGTCGCTTCCTGACGCTTCAACCAGTTCCTGCATAACTTCCAGCACGAAGCGGTTCCTGTTCTCAATGTTGCCGCCATACTCATCTGTCCGGAGGTTTGCACTTTCCGATAAAAATTGGTTAGGTAAATATCCGAATGCTGCATGTAATTCAACACCATCGAAACCGGCATCGATAGCATTTTTGGCAGCCTGACCGTAATCCTTAACAACCTGTTTGATCTCTGCGGTAGTTAACTCCTGAGGCGTTTCGTACTCTTTCGGCCCCTGGGAGGTGAAATGCTGCTGCCCTTTTATCCCGATCGCCGACGGTGCCACCGGAAGTTTTCCTTTTCTATCCACTGAATGCCCAACGCGTCCGGTATGCCAAAGCTGCGCATAGATCACGCCTCCTTTGTCATGAACAGATTTTGTTACTTTCTTCCAGGCCTCAATTTGCTCCTCGCTGTAAAGCCCAGGGGTAAATGGACTGCCCAGCGCCTGTTCCGAGATATTGATGGCCTCCGTAAAAATAAGACCGGCACTGGCGCGCTGCGTATAGTATAATACGGTCGGGTTTGATACAACTCCCTCAAGGTTAGCCCGGCTGCGGGTCATTGGTGCCATTGCGATGGCGTTTTGCAATGTTTCTTTTCCTAATGTTATCTTTTCTAGTAATTTCATGGTCTCTTTTTTATTATCTTATTGATATCTGTAAATTGTACGGTTTGATTTGGAAGGTATTTCCTCAGATCAGCCCCTGATCGACTCTGTTATTGAATAACTACAAGAACAACTTTACCGTTAACTCCGCCAGCCGACACAAAGTCCTGAGCTTGAGCCGCTTCATCTAATGGTAAAATTTTTGCAACGATGGGACGGAGTTTTCCTTCATTGACTAAAGCCAAACCAGCGACCAAACTCCCCGCTGAGATATTTGAACTGATAAACCGTGCGTCAACCTGGTACTTTTCCGCTAATGTTGCGGAAGGCGGGATTACTATACTGAATAATTTGCCTCCGGGCTTTAACACTTCAAAAAGTTTATGCTGTGATTCGCCACCAGCGCAATCCACCACCAGGTCGATATTGTTAGCTAACAAACTAACGTCTTGTGATTTATAATCTATCACCTCATCCGCACCAAGGCTTTTCACTAACGCGATGCCTTGTCCGGATGCCGTTGCGATAACATAGGCCCCGGCATTTTTTGCCATCTGCACCATAGTTGCGCCTGTTGCCCCCGCAGCGCCCTGAATTAAAACTTTCTGATCTTTCGTTAATTTTCCCTCGGCAAATAATACCGATTGAGCGGTGCCGATATTAACCACCAGGGAGGTTGCTTCTTCAAAGGAGGCATTAGTGGGCTTAATAGCTACGTGACTTTCATTTGCAATCGCGTATTCGGCATAACCGCCTTCTCTGGTCACAGCGATCACCTGGTCACCTGCTTTAAATTGGGTTACCTTTTCTCCTGTGGCAACCACGATCCCTGCTACATCTGCACCCGGTACAAATGGCAAATTGACAGGGCGGATTTGTTGCATAATGCCGCTGCGTAATTTTATATCCAAAGGATTTACGCTGGCTGCCTTAACTTGAATTAAAACTTGGTTTTCATGGCTGATTTCAGGCTGAGGTACCTCAGCCACCGCTATCACATTGGAATTGCCAAACGCCTTATATTGTATTGCTTTCATTATTTTTTACTTGGTCATATTTAACTATATGACAAAAGTAGAAGTAAAAAAATGGGCAAAATAACCGAAAAGGACACAAGAATAGTCCTATCCGATAAATGACAGTAGATTAGATAAAATAAGTTCTATGAAGAGGTCGAAAATTTTTTCGGGGTAATGCCGTACTGCTTCCCGAATAACCTGCTAAAGTGGCTAAGGTTTGAAAACCCCAACTCGTAGCCAACCTCAGAAACGGAATGTTTAGCCTGTTTCAACAGAAAAGCCGCTTCTTCCATTCTGGCTTTTTGGTAATAATTATATATCGTATCACCAAATGTTTGCTTAAAAAGCGGCCTGAGTTTCGTTTCGCTCATCGAAGCGATCAGCGCTAATTTACTTAAAACAGGTGGGGTACCCAGATCACTCAATATCTCGTTGCGAATGACCAGCAATTTTTCTGCATCGTTACTGTTTATGTTTTTAAAAGTCGTGTTCTCCCTAAGTGACAACTTGCTAAAAAGCAGGTACATTAATTCCTGCACCTTAATTTGTACATAGAAATTATTCAGCGAGTTATTCATGTCGACGGATACGATATTTTTAAGCAGCAATTGCATCTCAGCATCCAAACTTTCGAAAAAGAGAAAGGAAGCATTTTTCGCTGTAATGGTTTGTATGGTCGTATTAGGCTTTTCAATGGATAGAACTGAGCGCAATCTGTTAGCAGTAATCCCAACTACTACATATTGAATATTGCTCCTGGCAGGAAAACGAATTTCCGTGCGCAAATCATTTGAGGATAGGAGTATGGAAGAGTCATTTTTTGGTGAGCATGATATGTTTGTATCATTATGATATTTAACTTCAAGATCTTCCCTGTCATTATAAAAGAAAATGGTACGAACATCATTAGCTATTGCAGCAGGATTGCGTTTAACAATCAGATCTTCATTCAAAACATAACGATGTATCGTTAATTTGAAATCATCCCCAAACCCAACTTTACGTACATAACCTTCTCCTAATGTCTTCGGGATTTCCAATACATTGTCCCTTACTGGCGCATTGATCTGCTTTGAAAACAGTGTTATAAAGTCAAAACCCGGGGCAGTTGTAAATTCAAAGATCATCGCAGGAAGTAATTGTTTAATATGTCTAAGGGTATGTAAATTTCTCCAAAAAAATTACTTTCTTTCAATACATTTCCATTGATGATGAGTATTTGATATATAAATGGAAGATAATTAAATCCTGCAGGATTATTTGCAATATTTAATTTTTACTCAAAGTTGCTATAAAACAAAAATTGATTGACGTAACTATTTTGGAGCCCACCTCGGTTCGAACCTATTTCCTTAAAATTAGTTGTCGTTTATGGCGCATTTATTTACCGTTAAATTTTTATTAAAAAAGCTCTGCCAAAAACACCCCAAAATGCATAAAAAAATCAAAAACCGCTCTCGGCGCATCAAAAAGGGTGTTTGCTTGTTGCAATGGAGGCCCTGCAAAATCCGATATTCTCCATTTAAATTCCTCTTTATCATATGGATGTTCGGTATGATTTTTATTTTAATTATTTGTTGAATTATTGCCAGGATCGATCGAATGCCAAGGAAAGGTGGTTCGTTTTGTTTTTCATTTGCTTTTTTTAACCGGACTTTTATACGGCAACCTAAATCTTTCGCCGTGGAAGATCATTTCCCCCTGGCTGAAGTGCAGACACCATTAAAAGGTTAGTTTAAAATTCTTTTCGATCAATTTTGATGACCTGTCGCGGAGCAACCGCTGTAACCCTTTAGACCCATCCGCTATCCTGGACCTGACGGACGTGGAGGAATAGGAGCGGACAATTCTCTTAGGATAACCCGACTGCAAGATTGAATTAAAAGCATTTCTCTGCAAGATTGTCAATGACCATACGGCATTGAAAAAAAGAGATCGATGGCTATGTTTCGCTGCCGGAAGTCAGAAAGATTAATGGCGCCATCGTGGAGCGGAATTATTTACAGATCAAACAGGATATCCGGGATATTATTGAGCTGGAAATAGAGCGGTTGCCGAGCGACCCGGCGTTATCGCATTTAATAATAAAGTGAAAGAATATGGGGTCAATGACTTTTTGCGTTTTGTCGTTCAGCTGTCAAATCCCTAATATACTGGGTCGGTGTTTTACCGTATTCCTTTTTAAACGCTTTAGTGAAGTAAGATTGGGTTTGGATGCCCACCCTATAAATTACCTCGGTGAGAAGCACATCTTCATGGGTCAATATTTCGATTGCTTTTTTAAGCCGGATGCTCCTGATAAACTCATTGGGGGCCTGGCCCGAGATCTCCTTGATTTTATGATAGAGCTTGGTACGGCTCATGCCTATTGCTCCGCAAAGCTGCTCTACGTCAAGATCGGGATTGCTTAGTTCTTTATCAATAAAGCTTAAAAGCGTATCTAAAAATTCTTTATCCTTTGTGGAGTGTACCAATTCGCGCACTTCTATATGATGATCCTTTAAATAACGATCTTTTAGTTTTTGCCGCTGCTCAAAAATATTGCGGATAGATAGGGTAAGCAAGTTTATACTAATGGGCTTGGGCAAATATAAATCCGCACCCGAATCGATACCCTCAATCTCGGCTTGCAGGTTGGTTTTTGCCGTGAGCATAATAAATGGGATATGGCAGGTATTGATATCTTCTTTAATTATTCGGCAAAAATCAACCCCGTTAAGCCCCGGCATCATTACATCGCTGATAATGAGGTCTGGAAATTCGTCCCTGGCTTTTGCTATGCCTTCGTTGCCGTCGGCAGCTTCGGTAATGACATACAAGTCGCTCAGCGAACTCTTGACAAATGATCTGATCTCCTCATTGTCTTCAACCACCAGGATGCGGTGTTGGTGTTTGCCGATTGTTAACCCTTGTTTTTCGGGATATATTTGTGTATTAGAGCCGGGGTAGTCTGCAATAATGCTTTCCAACCTGGTTCCGCCTTCCTGCGTGGTTTTTGTCCATTTTTCGTTGGGCTGATAATCTGTCTCTGAAACAGGCAGCCCAATAATAATGTCTGTTCCCCGGTGCCGCTGGCTGTACACATAAATATCACCTTTGTGCAACACGGTAAGGCTTTTTACAAAGGCCAGCCCAATACCCGACCCCAGATGCGATTCGGTAATGCGGTAATAGCGTTCAAAAAGGTGCTGAATAGATTCTTTTGAGATGCCGATGCCATTATCTGATATACGAATGTAGGCATACCTGGCTGCCCGGAAGTTGTTTTTAAGGATAAGTTCGTTTTCATAGCACGATTTAAAGTTACGCAAGTCATCCAGCACTGCTATTGTAATACAGCCTTTGTCGGGCGTGTATTTTAGCGAGTTATTGATGAGGTTGAGTATTATTTTCTCCAGTACTTGCCTGTCGAACCAGGCGGCCGGCATCTCTGCTCCCGAAACAACGTCTAATTTTATATTTTTTTGATTAGCCGCATCTTTAAATTCTGTTGCCAATTCTGCAATAAAGGCCGGGAGGTTTCCCTGTATAACGTCGAGTTTAAGTATGCCGGTTTCTACCTTCCTGAAATCCATCAACTCGTTAATCAGTAGTAACAGCCGGTTGGCGTTGCGGTACATAACCTCGTAGTACTGGCTCGATGCCGATTGCCCTTTTTGTAGGAGCGTCTCCAACGGACCTAATATCAGCGACAATGGCGTACGAAACTCGTGCGAGATATTGGTGAAAAATTGCAATTGCTGCTGGTGCATTTCTTCTTTCCGCGACTCTTCTAACCGCCGCAGGTCCAGGTTCTTTTTAAAACGGAGGAGTTGATAAATGCTGATAAGCAAACCCAGTGCAGCCATGGTACGGAACCACCAGGTGGCCCAAAAAGGAGGGGTAATTGAAATAGTTAAAGATGTTCCTTTGGTATTCCAAACGCCATCGTTATTGGCGGCCGTTATGATAAAAGTATAGTTGCCGGGTGCAAGGTTGGTGTAGGTAGCCTTACGCTCATTGGTAACATGCCAGCCGGGATCAAAATCCTGTAGCCGGTACCTGTATTTGTTGTTTTCGGTGGCTGTGTAGTTGAGTGCTGCAAAATATAACGTTATGCTTGATTGCCGGTAGTTAAGCTTTACGGTTTTGGTTACGCCAATATCATTACTCAAAGGCGAGCCGGGCGTATCTGGCAAGATCATTTTATCAAACACCTGGAAACCGGTAATATAAACCGGCGGGATATACCCGTTTGCTTTAATGGAAGCCGGGTTAAAAACATTAAGCCCGTTAACCCCGCCAAAATAAAGGTTACCGTTTTTTGCCTTTAAGGATGAGTTAGCTTCAAATTCCTGCCCCTGTAGGCCATCGGCAATATTGTACCTTGCAAATTGCAGGCTATTGGGGTTAAATTTTATCAAGCCGTTTGTTCCAGATATCCAAAGGTTACCGGCGCTATCCTCTTCAATACCTTTGATCGTGGCTGTTGCCAGGCCTGCTTTATCGGTATAAATGTCAAACTTGTTTTTTGTTGCGTTAAACAGGTAAAGGCCGTTTTGTCCAAGCCATACCCTGCCTGCATGGTCAACAAAAATAACCCGCAGATCGGGCAGCTTTTCCAGGTTGTTGAAATAATGGCTAAACCGTTTGGTCAGCAGGTTATAGCGGTTTAAGCCGCCATCATCAGTGCCAATCCATAGGTTTTTATGCCCGTCTTCATTTAGCGAAACAATATTGTTGCCCAGTATCCGGGTTTGCTTGTCGGGGGCTTCTTTAATCCGCCTGAACTTGTACGTTTGCTCATCCATCAAATTAAGGCCGCCATAATAGGTGGCTACCCAAAAATTACCTTCGCTATCTTTTATAGCCTCCTGAACATAGTTGGAACTGATGGTGGTTTGATCTGCGGGATTATTGGTAAACCGTCTGAAATTACCCGTGGTTTTATCCAGGCAATTTAGCCCTCCGCCCCAGGTACTTATCCACACTTTTCTTTCTTCGGCTTTATAAATATCCAGTACGGCGTCGGCAGCAAGGCTTTGGCTGTTGCCGGGGTTGTTACGGTAATACTTAAAAGTATTTTTTACCGGGTTGTAAATATTGATGCCACCGCCGTCGGTACCGATCCAGATCTGGTGCTGCTCATCCTCGCAAAAAGTCCTGACATCATTGTAACTTAAGCTGTTGTTGTCGGGCTCGTTTTGCAGCAACTTAAATTTATTGGCCTTGGGCGTATACAAGTTTACCCCGGCGCGGTGTGTGCCTACCCATAAATTGCTTTGATCATCCTCAAAAATTGATGATACCGTTCTTTGCGATAAGCTGCCGGGGTTTTCAGATTCGTTTTGATAATTGGCAAAGGAGTTGTTTTGCGGATTAAAAAAACTTAACCCGCCGTTAATGCCCCCTGCCCATATATTCCCTTTTCGATCAACCAACAGGCATTTAACCTGATCGTTGGCCAGGCTACCCGCGTTGTTTTGCTGATGCTGATAGCGCTTAATCGTGTGGTTTTTAAAATTAAGCAGCATTAAACCACCGTTTTCAATCCCCAGCCACAGGTTATGCTGATAATCTTCCTGTATGGTATTAACCGGTAAATTAATTGCGCTGTAACCGGTTAAATGTATATCGGCACTAAAGGTGTGCTTATTTCTATCGAAACTGTTTAGCCCGTTTGCTGTCCCAATCCATAAATCACTTTTACTATCCTCATAAATATAATTTACGGCACTCCTGGTTTGATTATAAAAATGTGCGAATGAGTTTGTTTTGGGCAGATATAGGTTTAAGCAACCATCGGCAGTGCCAATCCACAAATTGCCCTGCCTGTCGTTATAAATACAATTGATAGTGTTTCCGGATATACACTGCTTACTGCCAGCCTGGTATTTAAACCGGGTAAACTTATTTTTAAACTGGTTAAACCGGTTTAATCCATTACTTGTACCTATCCATAGCTCATGGTTGCTGTCCTCGTAAATACAACGGATGTAATCGTCGCTTATACTGCCGGCATCGCCTGTGTTGTTTTTAAAAACTGTTATTTGATAGCCGTCATAGCGGTTTAAGCCATCGCGGGTGCCAAACCATATAAAACCACGGTGATCCTGGTAAATGGCTTCAACGGTACTGTTTGATAAACCCTGGAAGCTGTTGATATGGCTGAACTTTAATTTAGGGGCCTGCGCACTTACCGGAAGAAAACAAATAAAAGCATTAATCAGCATCAGGGCCAACAGCCTTAAAACAATCATTTTTGGGGGTTGGGCAGTATGTGCATTGAACATCGTTACTGTACAGATAAAATTATAAGCTGGCTTTTGTCGGCTGGTTATGTTTGGTAACAGCAATATTAATAATAAATGTTAACAATACAGCTGTAAGGTACCGTACAGCCTCAATCATCTTAAATTATAACAGTTTGAACCAAAAGTATAATGATTTGGACAAGCCGTTTTCTGTTTTATACCTGTCATTTGTACAAATAAACCAATGGCTTTTTCTTTTCAAACAGGACAAAGGTCTTTTTCAAACCAATTAAACTTATACATATGCAAAATTCTACTTTCCATTTTTGGAGGCGGTTTTGTCTGCTGGCATTTACGCTGGCAACTTTATCTACCTCCGGTGTTTATGCCCAGCAAACGGTTACGGGTACAGTAACCGCTAAGGAGGATAGCAGCCCGTTACCCGGTATTACGGTGCTTATTAAAGGAACCTCGCAGGGAACCGCAACAGATGTTACAGGCAAGTTCTCAATTAAAGCAGCCGATGGGGCGGTGCTTTTATTCCGGGGTTTAGGTTACGATCAAAAAGAGGTAACAGTTAAGGGTAGTAGCTTAGTCATTACTATGGAAACCAAGGCAAACGGCCTCAACGAAGTTGTGGTGATAGGCTATGGTACAACTACCCGCCAAAATATTACGACGGCTGTAACCAAGGTTGATCCAAAGAAAATTCCGCAGTCAGCCAACAGCTCTATCCCCCAGTTGTTATTTGGGCGTGCTTCTGGCTTGCAGGTTTCGCAGGGCAGCTCACAGCCGGGCGGTAACATTAACCTTTCCATCAGGGGCCGCGGCAACCCCTTATACGTGGCAGATGGAGTGATATTCCCCAACGACGCCCTTGAGCCGGGTAACGGTACCATTGCCGGCGAAACCAATGGTGTAAGCCGTGGTGGCCTGGCAGGTTTAAACCCGGATGATGTGGAATCTATAGAAGTTTTGAAAGATGCCAGTGCGGCAATTTATGGTGTAAATGCCGCCAACGGGGTTATCCTCATCACTACAAAAAAAGGTAAATCGGGCAGGTTGAACATCACTTATAACGGGAGTTACTCTTTTGAAAAAAACTATCCATACCTGCAGCCACTTCAAGCAAACCAATACGAAACCTTGTACAACCAGCTTATTGTTGACCAGTACCTGGGCGCCAAACTACAGCAACCTTACGGGCCTAATGCTCAATCTGGTGTTCCCTCACCTAAATTTACTGATGCAGATATTGCTGCAGCCGGCAACGGAACGGACTGGCTGGGACAGATCTTCAGAACAGGTAAAATCAACAACCACCAGGTCAATATTAACGGTGGCAGCGAAAAAGCTACCTATTATTTCTCTGGCGGTTATTATAACGAAGAAGGTACTTTAAAGGGCGCAGGGCTTACCAAGTATACCGGCCGGGCCAACCTATCATTTACACCCGCTAAGTTCTTTACACTGAACGCCAATTTTACGGGCAATACCAACAGTTATATCAATTCATCGTCGGGCGGGCAAACAGGTGGTTCGGGTACGCAGGGCTTTGGTATTATACAAGCCGCGCTGGGTTATCCAGCCAATGTACCGGTACGTGATGCCAATGGTAATTATACCCGTTACGGCGTTATTGCTAACCCTGTATCGCTGCTTGATGTGCAGGATAATACCAGCTATCATTCATTAAGTGCCAACTTATCTGCCGATTTTAAAGTTATTCCGGGTGTTTTGGCCGGTCATATTTTGTTTGGCGATAACTATGAGGCGGCCAACCGCAGCTTCTTTGTTCCGAGCACGGTTTTCTACTTTTCGCAAAACCTGTCAAGGGCATCGTTAAACTATAATAACCGCGAGAATCAGACCCTGGAAGCCACAGTTACCTTTAAAAAGGATGTCACCGGCTTTTTAAACATTGATGCCGTTGCAGGTGCAGGCCAATATAAAAATACTTATAACGCATTTGGAAGCCAGGGCGCCGGCGGTGCCGATGTAATCGGTAACACCAATTTATCTGCTGAAACTGCCAATATCGGAATCACGTCGCTTAAAACAGCCAGTAAAACGCGCTCGTATTTTGCACGTAGCTCTTTCAACTTTTTAGATAAGTACCTGTTAACCTTATCGTACAGGTATGATGGCTACAGCCTGTTTTTCCCGAATACCAAATACGCCTCGTTCCCGGCCGTATCTGTTGGCTGGAAGATCACCAACGAATCATTTATGAAAGACGTGGCATTTATAAGCCAGCTTAAACTGCGTGCAAGCGTGGGTACCACGGGCAGTACTATCGGATCGGTGGGTTACGGCGGTTACGCGCCGGATGGCAACACGCTGTTTTTTAATAACGGCAGCGCCAATTACGTAACCATCGCCCGGTACGCTATTGATCACCCCGAATTAACCTGGCAAAAAACAGAAAACAAAAACATCGGGCTTGATTTTGGTTTCTTTAAAGACCGTGTTACCGGATCTGTCGATGTGTTTAAGGATGATATAACCAACCTGTTGAGAACAACAGGACCAACTGCTCCGCTATCCTACCTGTCAACCCAGCCGGTAAACGGCGGTCACCAGTACAGGCAGGGGTATGATATCTCTTTATCTACACAAAACATTAAGTCGAAGGATTTTAGCTGGAACTCGGCTATCAACGTATCGCATTTTACCTATAAATGGAAAAGCCGCTTTGTGTACGATAACCTGCTTACTTACCAGGGCGTAACCTACCAGGCTGTTAACGATCCGGTAGATGAGATCTACTATTTTAAAACAAAAGGTTTATTGCAGGCAGGCCAAACGGTACCTGCTTCGCAGCCAACATCAGGTGGTGCAAACCTGGCGGGCGCTCCAATATATGTTGATGCAGATGGCGATGGTAAATTAACCGGCAGCGATATCTATAAACTTAATCCCGATCCTAAGATCAGCATCGGTTTCGGTAACGATTTTCACTACAAACAATTCGACCTGAGTATCTTCTTTTACGGCCAGTTTGGTGGTAAATCAATCAATTACAATTATGCCTGGGCCGATCCGGCAAGTATAGTATCCAGCACCCAAAGCGGCACTGTACAAGCGCTTAATGTGTGGACATCGGTAAACCAAAGTGGCACAAGGCCTGGTGTAAACTACATTGAAAACGCAACCGGGTTGCCGCAGGGAACAGACATTAACCTGGTAAGCACCAATTTTGTGCGTTGCCGTAACCTTACATTGGGTTACACCATCAACTCGCCATGGCTTAATAAGTTTACCAAATCGGTACGCGTTTTTGCCGATGCACAAAACCTGTTCATCATCACTAAATACAAAGGGGTTGATCCAGAGGTAAGCTATGCCAGTGTTAAAGGCGGTTATGCGCCGTACCCAATGTTCAGAACGTTTTCTTTTGGCTTAAAAGCCGGATTCTAATTCCAAATCAGTAACCGACATGAAAAAAATTATAACCATATGTTTAATAGCTGCCGCGGTAACCGTAAGCAGTTGTAAAAAAGGACTGGAGCCGCAAATTTACGGCTCGCTGTCAACCACCAATTTTCCTAAAACCGAACAGGATTTTGTGAACTATGTTACCGAAGTTTACAAGCCCTTTCAATCCAAATGGGGTTACAATGACCCGGCAGGATATCAAAACGACTGGTTTAGCCCCGAATATGGCGATATCATGATGTTTGATTACCCAACAGACCAGTTAAATATCTGGACCGGCTGGGGTGGCATCTTTACGCAGTTTAGTACAGCCAGCTTTACGTTTCTGGCTAACCAGGGCACTGGTAACAACCATTTCGAAAAAATAAGGTTTGTAACCCGCATTACCCAGATTATTGATGATATCAGTAAATCAACCATCAGCGACGATGCCAAAAAGGAACTGATAGCCGAAGCACGAATGTCTCGCGGGTGGAATATGTATTATCTTTTGCAATTATATGGCCCGGTACCCATGATCCTGGATGCAAGTAAGATCAATACCGCTGCAGAAACTGACCTTACCCGGCCAACAAGGGATGCTTTCCTGGCATCAATAGTTGGCGATTTAAGTTACGCGGCAACTAATTTGCCAAAATCGCCTTCAGATTACGGACGGTTTAACCAGGCTATCGCGCTTACAGTATTGATGCGCACTTACATGAACGAAAAGGATTTTGTGAATGCCGAAAAAATTGGCAGGCAGATTATTACTATGGGTTATTCACTGGTTACCGATTATGCCAGCCTGTTCAATGAATCAACAGAGAAAAATAACGAAACCATGTGGGCGGTGTCCTGCATTCCAGATCAGGACGGCAACGAAAACCATGGCAGCTTTAACCCATGGGATTTTTATACCTACCCCAAAGATTATCCCGGCAACCGTATACATGATTCATTTGCAGGCGGCGATGCCCCCGTATCATCCACCTGGGCATTTTATAACTCATTTGATGCGGCAGATAAAAGAAGAAGCCTCCTGATAGCAAGCTATACCAATAAAAGTGGCGTGGTACGTAACCAGGCTAACGGTTTGTCGGGACCGGTTGTAGCCAAATACCCCGATCTGGGTGGCGCATCATTAAATGCTTACCAGGGCAATGATATTCCCAAAGCCCGCCTGGGCGATGTAATACTGATGCTTGCCGAAGCTATTAATCAAAACAGCGGTCCAACTGCCGAAGCTGTAGGCCTGGTTAACCAGGTACGTTTAGCACACGGTGGTGCTGCCATAGGCAATGTACCTGCATCGGCAACGGCAAACAAACAAGCGTTTGATACCTGGATATTGAAAGAACAAGGCTGGGAAACCTACTTTGAGGGTTACCGCAAAATGGACCTGATACGGCACGGTCAATGGCAAAATGCATTGTCGTCTGTTGGTAAAACAGCAGGGCCATACCTGTTCCCCGTACCTACTTATGAAATTACGGCCAGCAAAGGCAAGCTGACGCAAACACCAGGCTATTAAAAAACCGCTATGAAAGGCAAAAACATTTTCTGGCTTGCGTTACTGCTCACAATAGGATCCTGCAAAAAGGATAATAAAGGCAGCGGTACCACAAATACCACCGATACTACAAAAACCACTACGTCGGCCCTGATAAAAGGGGTCGATGTAAGCTGGCTTACTCAAATGGAGGCATCTGGCGTTAAATTTTATAACAACGATGGCGTGCAGAAGGAGTGCATGCAACTGATGAAGGATAAAGGGGTGAACGCGATAAGGCTACGGGCATGGGTGAACCCGACTGATGGCTGGTGTAATACCGATGACGTAGTTGCTAAGGCTGTTCGTGCGCAAAGGCTGGGTATGAAGATCATGATCGACCTGCATTATAGCGATACCTGGGCCGATCCGGGCAAACAAACTAAACCGGTGGCCTGGCAAAGTCTTGATTTTGCAGCCTTAACAGGTGCCGTTAGCACCTACACCACATCGGTAATGAATGCGCTTAAGGCAAAAAACATTACGCCCGATTGGGTGCAGGTAGGTAACGAAACCAGCGATGGCATGTTATGGGAAGATGGCCGCGCATCTAAAAATATGGCTGGTTTTGCCGCATTGGTAAACAGCGGCTATAATGCGGTAAAATCGGTAAGCAGTAGTACTAAAGTAATTGTACACCTGGCCAATGGCTATGATAATTCCTTGTTTCGCTGGCTCTTTGATGGGTTAAAGGCCAACGGCGCAAAATGGGATATCATTGGTATGTCGTTATATCCTTCAACCAGTAACTGGCAAACCTATAACCAGCAGTGCCTGGCTAATATGAACGATATGTTTGCAAGGTATGGTTCGCCGGTTATGGTGGTTGAGGTGGGGATGGCTGCAAGTGAGGCGGTTACCTGTAAGGCTTTTTTAACCGATTTGCTGGCCAAGGTAAGCACCGTAAGCGGCAACCAGGGATTAGGTGTTTTTTATTGGGAGCCCGAAGCCTATAACTGGCAAAGTTATGGCTTGGGCGCCTTTGATTCTTCGGGCAAACCAACGGTTGCTCTGGATGCATTTAAGTAGCACTACATCATAAATAACCCAATTATAAACCATTAAAAACAATCAAATTATGAAGAAGATCATCGCACTATCATCAGCAGTTATGCTTTGCTTAAGCATGAGCTGTACCAAAGAGAGCGCCAAACAACAAAGCGCTACAACGCCCGCAGCTGCAGCGCCAAAGCTGAAAACCGAGGCTACCACCACCTTTGCCTATGGCTCTGATGCCAGTTGGGTAACGCAGATGGAAGCGGCGGGCAAAAAGTTTTATAACAGCAGCGGCACACAACAGGATTTGTTCACCATTTTAAAGGGGAAGGGCATCACGGCAATTCGTTTAAGGGTTTTTGTAAACCCGTCTGACGGCTGGTGCAACACCGCTGATGTGGTAGCTAAGGCCAAAAGGGCCGCCGCAGCTGGGATGAGTATCCTGATAGATTTTCACTACAGTGATGTATGGGCCGATCCCGGTCATCAAACCAAGCCGGCAGCATGGGCAAGCCAGGATTTTACTACTTTAATGAATACAGTTTATAATTATACCTATAATACCTTAAACACCTTAAAAACAAATGGCATTACCCCAACCTGGGTGCAGGTTGGCAACGAAACCAGCGATGGTATGCTTTGGCAGGACGGCCGCGCATCGGTATCGGCTACTAACTTTAAAAACTTTGCCTGGCTGGTTAATTGCGGCTATAATGCTACAAAAGCAATTTTCCCATCGGCCCTGGTAATTGTACATGTGGCTAACGGCTTTAATAACACCACCACCCGTTGGATTTTTGATGGTCTGAAAGCGAACGGCGCCAGCTGGGATATCTGCGGCTTTTCGGTATATCCGTCAACCAGCAACTGGGCTTCTATAAACAGCCAGGTATTGACTAACATGCAGGATATGGTAAGTCGATATGGCAAACAGGTAATGATCTGTGAAGCTGGCATGGATGTAACTGCCGCCTCAACCAGTAAATCATTCCTCACCGATCTGATCACCAAAACTAAGTCTGTATCTGGCGGATTAGGCGTATTTTATTGGGAGCCGGAAGCTTATGGCAGCTGGCAGGGTTATACTTTAGGTGCTTTTGACAGCAGCGGTAAACCAACTGTTGCCATGGATGCCTTTGTGCACTAAAAATTTAATAACCGGGTGTGTAATGCTATACCACCCGGTTATTTATACATTTAAATGATGTTTAACATGATAACTTTATGCGTATATTAAGTTTAAACCGGTTAAAATATTTTGCGGCAGGCTTACTTGTAATTGGTGCCTTATCAGCCTACAAACAAGCATCACCCAATCCGGGACCTGTTAAGTTTAAGCAGATCCTCGGTGCCGATATTTCCTTCATTCCCCAGCTGGAAAGCGAAGGTCACAAGTTTTATGATGATGGTGTAAGTAAAGATCCTTTTCAGTTACTAAAGGATCATGGTTTTAACTATGTAAGGCTGCGTATCTTCAACAATCCTAAAGCCGATAGCGGCTACTCGGCAATGGGCTATTGTGGTTTAGAGGACACCAAAAAGATGGCCCGGCGAATTAAAGCTGCCGGTATGGGCTTCCTGCTCGATTTTCACTATAGCGATACCTGGGCCGACCCGGGTAAACAATTCAAACCCGCGGCCTGGAAAAATCTGGATAACCAACAACTGCAGGATTCCATTAAAGCATTTACCATCCTTACTTTAAAAGAGCTTAAAAAGCAAGGCACCCTGCCCCATATGGTGCAGGTAGGCAACGAAATTAACCACGGCATTTTATGGCCCGATGGCAAACTTAAAAATCTTGATACCCTGGCCGGCTTTTTAAAAGCAGGGATTAGCGGTGTAAAGGCTGTTAATGGTAACATCCGGATAATGCTCCATATTGCCTGCGGCGGTCAAAATGTCGAATCGAGATATTTTTTGGATAATATGCTCAGGCGTGGCGTAAACTTTGATATCATCGGCGAATCTTACTACCCCGAATGGCACGGTACCCCGGATAGCCTGAAGAAAAACCTTACCGACCTGAACGCCCGCTACAAGCAGGATGTAATGGTGGCCGAGTACTCACAGCACAAGCGCGAGGTAAATGATATTGCCCTATCACTGCCCGGCAACAAAGTTAAAGGCTCCTTTATATGGGAACCTTTTAGCTGGGGCGAAACCTTTGTTGATAAACAAGGAAATACAAACGATCATATAAAAACCTATACCAACATTAGTAAAGACTATCATATCAGTCAGTAACCTCCTTTTTTAAATGAAGAAATTTTTCCTGTTATACCTTATTGTTTTTACTGCGGTTATAGCCAATGCCCAAAGCGATAAAACAAGCCAGACTACACTGTTCAATAACAACTGGCAGTTTATAAAAGATGCCGATACCAGCATCAATCAACAACTTTTTAGCCATAGCAACAACGCCAATGCCTGGCAGCAGATCAGCCTGCCGCATACTGTTAATATAGAACCAGTCATAAAAATTAATCAGCAATGGCAGGGTATTAGTTTTTACCGTAAGTTTTTTACGCTCGATAAAAGCGACGCGGAGAAGCACATCGCTATTCGCATAGATGCTGCTATGAACCTGGCCGATGTTTATTTGAACGGAAAATATCTCATGACCCACACAGGTGGCTACCTACCTTTTTATATTGATGTTACCGGCAAAGCATTTTACGGAAAAGAGAATTGCCTGCTCATTAGGTTGAACAATCATGATAACCCGATTATCCCGCCAGGGAAACCTATTAAAGACCTCGACTTTAACTTTTATAGCGGTATTTACCGTAACGTGTGGCTAATCAAAAAAAATAAGATACACATAACCGATGCGGTAGATGCCAGCCAGGTAAACGGAGGCGGAGTATTGCTGCATTATAGTAATATATCAGCAACCCAGGCACAACTAAAAATTAAAGTACAGATAAAAAACGATCAGGCTATAAAACAGCATATACAACTCAAAGCCACGTTGTACAGTCCCGCGGGAAAATTAGTTGGCCCGGCTCATGTTATCGCCGCCGATATCAATTCAAAAGATACAGCATCACTACAGCAGGAAATATCGGTTGCAAGCCCGGCATTATGGTCGCCGTTACATCCTCAATTATATAAAGTAGTTGTGCAGATACTCAGCAATGGCCGGATAGTAGATTCTGTATCCACATCAACCGGCATCAGGAAAATCGCCTTTAAAAATGATGGATTTTACCTTAATGGGAGTAAATATGTACTACGTGGCACCAACCGCCACCAGGAATATCCATACATAGGTTACGCCTTATCAGATAATGCCCAATACCGCGATGCCTATAAAATAAAACAGGCAGGGTATGATTTTGTGCGATGCTCGCATTATCCGCCCTCGCCTTCGTTTTTAGATGCTTGTGATCAGTTAGGCATTTTTGTGATGGACTCTACCCCTGGATGGCAGTTTTTTGGCGATGAAATTTTTCAGCAAAACAGCCTGCAAAACATAACCGATATGATCCGTCGTGACAGGAACCATCCCTCCATTATTTTATGGGAAGCTTCGCTGAATGAAACAGAAATGAAACGCGACTACATGGAAAAGGCGCAGGCTATTGTTCACCAGGAGTTGCCCTATGCTGATACCTACACGTGCGGTTGGATGAATGCGGTGTATGATGTATTTATCCCCGCCCGCCAGCACGCTAAAGCACCCAATTACTGGAAAAATTTTAATAGCAAACCTATTTTCATTGCCGAATATGGCGACTGGGAATACTATGCCCAAAATGCAGGCTTTAACCAAACCCAATATAAAGACCTCACAGACGAGGAAAAAACATCCCGCCAGTTACGTGGCGACGGTGAAAAACGGATGCTGCAACAGGCAGCAAATTTCCAGGAAGCGCATAACGACAACCTTAACGGGAACATTACCGGCGATGCCGGCTGGCTGATGTTTGACTATAAACGCGGCTATGCTCCGGATATTGAATCATCGGGTATTATGGACATTTTCAGGCTGCCTAAATTTGCTTATTACTTTTACCAAAGCCAACGCGATATTAGTGAAAGTAAACCAATGCTATTTATAGCCAGTTACTGGGACAACCCAGCCACAAAAAATGTGAAGGTGTATAGCAATTGCCAACAGGTGGAGTTGTTTTTAAATGGTAAATTAATTGGTAAACAAAAGCCCGATACCGGCAAAATGAGTAATAACCTGAAGCATGCTCCATTTACTTTTAATGTTGCCTATCAACCGGGCGTTATTACTGCCAAAGGATATATTAATGGTACAGTGGTGGAATCTGTTGAACGCAGAACCCCATTAAGTGCCAGTGCTATTAAACTAACTGTTGATTATAGCGGCAAAAAGCTTGATGCCGGTAAAGCTGATGTAATATTTGTATATGCATCAATAGTTGATAAAAACGGAACGGTTATTCCAGATGCAAAGCAGGAGATAGCATTAGGCCTGATTGGCGGCGGGAAAATAATTGGCGACGAAAAAGTTAACGCAGATGCCGGGATAGCAGCTTTTTTGGTAAAAACTGAAAAAAGTACCGGACGAATAGAAATATCGGCATCGGCAACTGGTTTGGTTACTGCTGTTCAGGTTATTAATTAAACTAACTAACGTTATTCATAGCAACTCGCCGGAATAGAAAAAAGCGAATTGCAATGTAGCAGTTGTTTAAGGTGAATCATTAAACAGGTACTGGATTTTTAATTATTAATATGGTTAAAGTGTTTAAGAACGATTGGTTTGCTATTCCTTAATAAAGTGGTCAATGTTCCTGGAATGTTCAATCCTGGGCGGTGAAAGTAATTCATGGTCCAGTCCTTACGAGAGTTTTAAGCAACGGCTTTTTGAAGATAGCGGGGGTTCGTAAGTCTAAAAGACATCACCACCTTGCAGAAAACTGTTAATGTTTAATGAACCGCCGTATGCCGAACTGTGAGAGGACAGTAAGGGAAATAATCCCTTACTTCCTACTCGATTATAGCTATTCAGGTAGCCAAAGTGTTAACTCCAGGCTGCCAATACCAATTGTTAAGCCGGTTTAGTTGGTGTAGGTGTTGTAGGCATTGGTGTTGGCGATGGTGTAGGACTTGGGTTTGGTGTTGGTGTTGGCGTTGGACTCGGATTTGGAACCGGCGTAGGAGCTGGCGACGGAACCGGTGCCGGGTCGGTAGGCGTAGGAGCTGGTGACGGAACAGGTGCCGGTGTTGGTGCCGGAGCAGGTGTTTTTGGTGTCTTCTTCTTTTTACCTGGTATGGTATCAGTTACTATGCTTTTTTTCACGATGATTCCGTTGTTGCCGGTACCGTTGATGGCCGCATGATTACCGGCAAAAACTACCGAACACGCAAATGATAATGCTACAGCTGCTGCTGTTAACTTTAAATTTTTCATAATAATTTATTTAAAATTAATAAATTAACTTTAATGATAACATTGGCAACAAGCTTTGGTTTTTATTAATTGCGATACCCCCTTTTTGATCCTAAATACCACCCACATATTTAGTTGTCAGCGCTTGTAAAAGTGTGCCGCTTAACAATAGCTGTTTTTGCTAAAACAATATATTGCGTTAATGCTTTAAGGTTTTGTATGGCATCATCAAACAAGTCTATTTACGCTGCGCTGGCCGCAAATCTGCTTATTGCCTTAACTAAGTTTGCAGCTGGTTTTTTTAGTAACAGCGCTGCTATGGTAGCCGAGGGCGTGCACTCTGTGGTTGATACCGCCAACCAGGTATTATTATTGTTTGGCTTACACCAAAGCCGCAAAAAACCCGATGCAAAGCATCCCTTCGGCTATGGTAAGGAACTGTATTTTTATTCGTTCATTGTGTCGATACTCATATTTGGCCTTGGTGGGGGAGTTTCTATTTACCAGGGGATCGCTCATATCATCACCCCCGAAGTTCCGGGTAACCCAACCTGGAATTATGCGGTATTGGGCATGTCGGTAATTTTCGAAGGATCATCGCTTTTAATAGCGGCTAAAGAGTTTAACAAGCTGCGTGGCGAACTCTCATGGTGGCAGGCCATTGTCAAAAGTAAAGACCCATCAACCTTTTTGGTGCTGTTTGAAGATAGCGCGGCCGTTATTGGCCTGGTTATTGTAGCTGTTTGCATGTTTATTGGTCATACTTATCACATCAATTATCTTGATGGCCTGGCCTCATTGCTGGTTGGTTTGGTGCTTATATTTGTTTCTATCATACTGGCGCGCGAAAGCCGTAGTTTGCTTATGGGCGAGGGGATAGGCGCAACTACCAAAAAACACATCATCGAAATTGTAGAGCAGGATGATGACGTTTTAAAGCTCATGCACCTCATGTCAACCTATCAATCGCCTACCGAGGTATTGCTGATGCTCATCATTTCGTTTAAAAGTGACTTAGATACCGCAGGTATCAATAATGCCATCATTCGCATCCGCAACCGGGTAAAAGATGAGTACGGCCTCATTCATTTTGTTATTATCCAGCCCGATACCTTTATGGAAAAGGTGAGCCCCAATATGCAGCTATATGTTTAGTAAGCATAAAATAAATTCTCTCCATCTTCAAAAAAATAGCTAATATGCAGTGCTAAACTTATCTTCAATGAATTATAACCAGCCCTCAGCAGCTACCCCTAAAAACGCGTTAAAAGCAACATCAATTATACACCTGGCCTTAATAGCCGGGCAGGTATTGTTTATGATAATGGCTTTTATAACCAATAAAAGCACCATTTACTTTGATTATAAAAACAGCCGGAACGACGTGTATTTTTACATAGTGCCTTTATTGGCTGTTATGGGTACGATAGTAGGCAGTTTTTTGTTTAACCAGCAAATGGCAAAGTTCCATCAGGCGTTAGCAGGGTCCGGTATCAATAGAACACTTTCAGAAAAATTGAAGGCATATCAGTCGGCCTTAATTGTAAGATACGCGCTGCTTGAAGGGCCTTCATTGTTCGGAATAGTTTGCTTTTTGATAACAGGTAATTTGTTTTATTTACTTATTTCGGCATGTTTAATAATTACCATGATCAGTTTAAGGCCATCAGTTAATGCCACAGAAGCCTACCTGCAATTAAGTTACGATGAAACGCAGCAATTACGCTAATGTTTGAAGTTGAAAGTCTTAAGCCGGAAGTCCAAAATGTCTTGGTCTTTGACTTCCGACTTCGGACTTCCGACTAAGCATTATCCATGCTAATGATCTGGGCTTTATAAGCAGCCGGGAGCAGGGCATTGCGTAAAAAGGTTTCCACCTTCAGCATCCTCAAAAACTTGTATGTCCATATCACCGGTAAAAGCCAGGTCAGTTTTCCTAACGGAAGATGCTTGCCTACCAATGGCGGCACCACCAGCAGTTGCGCCTGTTTTAACACAGCGTAACGTGAAGCGCCAAGGTGTTTTTTGTATTGTCTGTATAAATCCAAGGTCAATTCGCCATGAACCAGGTTATGCTGTAAATGTTCATCGCGCATATTCAGGTATTCAAAGTAGTTTTTTGGTAGGCCAGCAAGCCCCATGCGCTGGCCTACCCGGTTAAAAACCATAAAGGTTTGTCCCTTTTCGGCCTGGGTTAGTTTGCGCTCCAACAGCTCATATGACCGGATAGACAGATCAATCAACAGGAACAACACATCGCGGTAAGCCCAATCCGGAATCTGTGCGCCGCGGCTGTTTTCAACACCTTTGTGAATGGCGGTTATCCGGTCGATAGCTTTTAAAGCCGATTCCTGGTCCGAAAAAATGATTTGCCTTGAATATTCAACGGTCGAAAATAATCGTCCAAGCGGGTCGGCAGGCAGGCGGCCGGTAAAGTATAGCCAGTCAACCGCTTTGTTTAAGGCAAATTCGGCTGCCGCGCCAGCAAAAATAAACAGGATGGTATCGGCCTTGCCCCAAATTTTCCTCACTATCGAATCCTCGCCTACAAAATATTCCATGAGTTTAATGCTGATTTAATTGAAGAGTAGTTTGTTGGCCGTTTTTTTTCGATGCCGGTTACCAATGCTATGCCTAATGTATAGCAAAGCAAATCCATCCGCGAAAAGGAAGTGCCCAATAACAGTGCCGCTATTTTGGAATGCTGCAAGCCTAACAACTTTACCAGTCGAAAATATTGCGAAACCTCGGTTACGTAAGCAAAAAGCAGCACGCCAAATGCTGTAGGCAATACTGGTGTGTTAACAAATGCTTTTACAAAACAATACAACAGTATAACCACTAAAAAATCGCCGCCAAAAGGCCTTATGACGTTATCGTGCATGTATTTACCTATTAAAACTTCGGTTATGAAGAGTAGTATGGTAAGTATGAAATAACTTTTATTTAATTTCATTTGTAAAGTACTTTGTTTTGCAAAGTAAATGAATATTATTTTAATTTGCAAGTTTTAAAATGTTATTGCTATCGGCTTCCTAACCAACAATTGATATATTTAACCATGCAAAAATCCGAACTTCAAAAAATGCTGGATGGCGACCTGTACGATGCCAGCGATGCCGAACTGGTTGCCGGTCGATCAAAAGCACGTAAATTATTTACCCGTTATAATGCGCTTGATTATGATGACAAAGAGGGCAAGAGGAGCGTGTTAAAAGAGTTGCTGGGTGGCTTTACCAATGCCATCGATATCCAGTCGCCATTTTATTGCGATTATGGCTTTAATATTTTTGCCGGCGATAACCTGTTTCTGAATTTTAACTGCATTATATTGGATTGTGCCCGCGTTACCTTGGGCAATAATGTATTTATGGCACCCAATGTACAACTGTATACCGCCTATCATCCCGTTATAGCTTCCGAACGGATAAAAGGCCCGGAGTATGCTGCGCCTATAACCATAGGCAATAACGTATGGCTTGGTGGCGGTGTAATTGTTTGCCCCGGTGTTACCATTGGCGATAATACCACCATTGGTGCAGGCAGCGTAGTAACCAAAGATATTCCGGCTAATGTGGTGGCGGTGGGGAATCCGTGTAGGGTGATAAAGGAGATATAGTAACGTCATATGTCCGAATTTTTTGTACAGCTATTCTGCGATCAAAATAAAGTTTATTCTATCATTATCGAAGATGATGGTAAAGTAGCGTATGCTTACCTTATACTGGCCAAAGAAATTATAGGAGATTTATGGCTTTATAATAATGCAACTGCCCCTGAAGAAATTAATTGGAAACAACAGGAGTTACCCTATTTAAACCCACTTACTTTTTTAAAGGAAGGTATACAAATTGCACCCATTGTAAACCGGCAGGAACTATTGTGTCATTGGACAATGGATTCCTTAGGGGGGGAGTACAGGGAGTGGGGATTTTATTGAGAGGGGTTTTGATAGGCAGGCTTAAACCCGGCTCTCTGCCGGGGTATTCGGCTTTGGTAACGAGGGATGGACCGCCGGCCAAAATTTTGGCAAATGAAGCTTAGGTAGCGTTTGGATACCTAACACTTAACCGTCTTCTTTTTCATCCCCGGCTTACGTCTTGCGCGCGATTTTTTAATATAATCCACGGCAACCGGTACCTTGCACGCAGTTCCGTTTTGATCCACAAATACAGTTCCTATTTTATTGCCCGTTGCAATGGCTTCATCCATTAAAGCATCTACATAGGTGCCCAAAGCGATAATAAACCCGTTCATAGTTGATCGTACCCGGTTTGGCGATGAATGGATAGTGTGCCCAACACGATTTAGCAACTCCCTCAATACACCCAAATCCAGTTCGCTATCCGGTTTAAACGAAACAATATTGCTTAAGGTAGACCAGCCCGAAGCGGCAACATACTCCCTGCTGTCGTTTATCCACTCCAAAGCCAGTTCAAAGCCATATTGGCCTTCGGTGGCTACCCAGGGTACCGTGTATTCGCTAATGTTGTTTGATACCGCCTCATTAACCCAGGTTTGCAGGTCGGCCCGGGTCATTTTAGCATCGTCGGCAATCAGGCCGGCAAGGTACATGGCATCGGCGTTGCCGGTGGCGTAAAGATCTTTGGCCAGCTGGTAATCTTTTTTAACCTTTTTTTGGATGGTTTTTAAAAATTCAACCTTAACCCCAAAAAACGGCTCTTTAACCCCATGTTTTAACAATATATTTTTGATGCTCTGACTGCCATTAGCCTGCAGGTAGGTCATGATTTCGGCTGCGTTCATTTTATCAATATTTATGTATAAAATTATACTATTTCCTGGTTTTTCTAAATAGAATCTTCACACAATACAGCGGAATTGCGTTTGAATGGAGGTAGGCGGCTTCTACGAGGCAAAAAAAGAGATTTCAGCATTCCAGATCCACCTCCCGACATCCGAACCTGGCAACCCTGATATCCACATCCATCCAACTTTTCCACAATGCCCTAAAACCACGGGCAATGCATTAACTTTACCCGATTAACAAAAGGAGTAAACCGCTTGGCTAAAGACACTACCAAAGAAACCCCATTAATGCAGCAATACAACGCCATCAAGGTGAAGTATCCAGGTGCTCTGCTGCTGTTCCGCGTAGGCGATTTTTACGAAACTTTTGGCGAAGACGCCGTTAAGGCCGCAGGCATATTGGGCATTGTACTTACCCGCCGCGGTAATGGCGTAGGCACGCATATCGAACTGGCTGGCTTCCCGCACCATTCACTGGATACGTACCTGCCCAAACTGGTACGCGCGGGGCAGCGTGTGGCCATCTGCGATCAACTGGAAGACCCTAAAACAACCAAAACTATTGTTAAACGCGGCGTTACTGAACTGGTTACGCCCGGGGTAGCTACTAATGACAATATCCTAAATCAAAAAAGCAATAACTACCTGGCATCGCTGCATTTTGAAAAAAACAGCATAGGTATTGCCCTCATTGATATTTCGACAGGCGAGTTCTGGACAGCGCAGGGCAACAGCGATTATATTGATAAGCTGCTGCAAAGTTTCTCGCCAAGCGAAGTGATATACCCTAAAAGCCGCACGCGCGATTTTAAAGATAACTACGGCGACCGCTTTTATACCTATGCCCTTGACGAATGGCCCTACAGCGGTGATTACGCTACCGAAACGTTGTTGAAGCATTTCGGCGTAAAATCGTTAAAAGGTTTTGGGATAGATAAGCTTAACCTGGGCATTATAGCCGCGGGTGTAGCCATCCATTATTTAAATGAGACAGAACACCGCAATCTGCAGCACATCAGTGCTATTGGCCGAATAGAAGAAGACCGGTATTTATGGCTGGACAGGTTTAGTGTACGCAACCTGGAACTGGTAGGATCGACCAACGATAATGCACTTACCCTGGTTGATGTACTTGACCATACCTGCTCGCCCATGGGCGCCCGTTTGCTGCGCCGGTGGATTGTGATGCCCCTTAAAGAGATAAAGCCTATAAACGACCGGCTGGGCGTTGTAGAGTACATGATTGAGCACGAGGAGCTGCGCGAAAACCTGCAAAACTGCATCCGCCAGATAGGCGACCTGGAGCGGTTAATCAGCAAGATAGGTTTACAAAAAGCTAACCCGCGCGAGGTTTGCCAGCTTAAAAAAGCACTGATGGCCATCGGCTCCATCAAAAAAACAGCCGAATCTTCCGAAAGCCTGCCACTACGCGCTATTGGCGAGCAGTTAAATCCCTGCGTAACTATTTGCGAGAAAATAGAACGCGAATTAAACCCCGAGCCGCCGGTAATGATCGTAAAAGGATCGGTGATGAACGAGGGGATTAATGAGGAACTGGACAGGCTGCGTAAAATAGCCTTTGGCGGCAAAGGATACCTGCTGGAGATACAAAAACGCGAGGCCGAGGCAACGGGGATACCGTCATTAAAAGTTTCTTTTAATAACGTGTTCGGGTATTACCTGGAGGTTACGCATAGCCACCGCGATAAGGTACCCTCGGAGTGGATCAGGAAGCAGACTTTGGTTAACGCTGAGCGCTATATTACCCCCGAGCTAAAAGAATACGAAGAGCAGATTTTAGGTGCCGAGGAAAAAATCCTGGTGATTGAAACCCGCCTTTATAATGATCTGTTGTATTCACTTGCCGAATATATAAAACCTATCCAACTGAATGCGCAGTTAATAGCCCGTTTGGATGTGCTGCTTAATTTTGCCCATATATCCATCAAAAACTATTACGCCAAACCCCAGATGAACGAGAGTAAAGTGCTCGACATTAAAGGCGGCCGCCACCCGGTGATAGAAAAGAACCTGCCGCTGGGCGAAAGCTATATCACTAACGATGTATACCTGGATTCGGAAACGCAGCAGATCATCATCATCACCGGCCCCAACATGGCGGGTAAGTCGGCTTTGCTCAGGCAAACCGGTTTAATTGTGCTGATGGCGCAGATGGGCTGCTTTGTGCCGGCTAAATCGGCGTCGATTGGGTTGGTCGACAAGATATTTACCAGGGTAGGGGCGTCAGATAACCTATCGTCGGGCGAATCAACCTTCATGGTGGAGATGAACGAGACGGCCAGTATCCTGAATAACCTGTCCGACAGAAGCCTGATCCTGCTTGACGAGATTGGCCGGGGTACCTCAACCTATGATGGTATTTCCATTGCATGGTCTATTGCCGAATACCTGCATAACCATCCAACGGCAAAAGCCAAAACGCTGTTTGCCACCCACTATCATGAGCTGAACGAGCTGAGCAACAGTTTTAACCGTATCAAAAACTTTAACGTATCAGTAAAGGAAGTTGGCCAGCAAATTATTTTCCTGCGTAAGCTGGTACCCGGCGGCAGCGAACATAGTTTCGGGATTCACGTAGCCAAGCTTGCCGGAATGCCCCAAAAAGTGCTGACCCGCGCCAATGAAATTCTGAAGAAACTGGAAAACGAACGTACGGGAGGGGAGCACATCAAAGAAAGCATCCGCAAAGTGCAAAAACAGGCCGTGCAGATGCAAATGTTCTCGATAGACGACCCCGTATTGGTAAAAATCCGCGATACCCTTAATAATCTTGATGTAAATACGTTAACACCCGTTGAAGCGCTGATGAAGCTGGATGAGATACAAAGGGTGATAAAATCGTAGATTTCAGATGTGCAGATTTCAGATGTGCAGATGGAAAGGCAGGCCGTTTTATATTTTATAAAACATCTGCACATCTGAAATCTGAAATTTGCACATCTGCAATGTTAAATTGTTAAAAACATCCGTATTTTACCATCACGTATAAATTCTACTTTTACTGCATGACCAAACATCGCCTCTTTTTATATTGCTTCGTTTTGTTTTTTGTGCCGATAGTATTAACCTCCTGCCATACCCGCAAGGCAGCCATGCGCGGCCGGCCCGGCGAAGTAGTAAAACCTGATGGGGATATTGCTTCCAAATATTCGGAGATCATGGGCGTAGGCAAAAGCGATATCGAAAATGGGAGGCTTTATGCTTTTATCGAGCAATGGATGGGTACCCCCTACAAATTTGGCGGCCTTGATAAAGATGGTGTGGATTGTTCAGGACTTGCCTTTTTGCTGGAGCAGCAGGTGTACGGAATTACCATCCCCCGGATGACCAGCAAGCAAATAACCGTTATTAAACGCAAATATGAAGACGAACTAAAAGAAGGCGACCTGGTTTTCTTCGATTTTGACGGCAAGCAGTTTAGCCACGTGGGCATTTACCTGCAAAACGGATATGTAGTTCATGCCAGCTCAAGGCGGGGCGTAATTATCGTAAAACTTCGCGACCCATCGCTATACAAATACTTTTCCAGAGCGGGATCTGTGGATGAAGGAACTGTTCAGGTTAATTAAGTAGTAGCATGTAATTAGTATCAAGTATCAAGATTTTTAGTTCGTGGCATTATTAACTTGGGTTGTTAATTTTAAAACCACTCACCCAATCAACTAAATTAACCACTCACTAATTTCTAAACCACTCACCTAATCAACTCAATCAACCACTCACTGAAAAGTACTAACTTTGCATCCTTATGTCGAAGCAAAAAGAAGAATACTCGTTTTGGACTAAATATAAAAAGTTTGCCGGTAACGAGATCACACTTTACCTGGTGATGATTATTGGTATCATCCTGGGCATTGTAATATTTAGTTATCTTTAATCAGCGTTACATT
Source organism: Mucilaginibacter sp. P4_C11 (assembly GCF_056402115.1). NCBI lineage: Bacteria > Pseudomonadati > Bacteroidota > Sphingobacteriia > Sphingobacteriales > Sphingobacteriaceae > Mucilaginibacter > Mucilaginibacter sp. P4_C11. Next base: position 78,207 of record NZ_JBFUIA010000025.1, read on the forward strand.
GCTGTTATCTGTTTCGCTTACCGATTGGTAAAAATCTACAAAAGCCTGGTACAAATCTTTGCTGTAGGTACCGTCAATTATTTGCAGCTTTCGTTTGTAAATTAACCGGTTGCCAACAACCGTGGCAGATACCGAGAAATTGCCAAATGGTTTTTCGAGCGAAATACTGGCCGGCCGCATATCTACATGATAACCTTTGGGTAGGGTATAGGTAATTTCGTCTTCATCGGTATAACCCGTGTTAATGTATAAATCATAATGCCTGTTGCGTACCTCGCGCGGGGTATTATCTTTTCTGTTGGTGGCATTGGCCAAAAAGTCGATTTTACCATTAACGGCCGACCCATAATCCGGGGCAGTTAGTTTGATTGTTTCCGTAAGGCTTGGGTGGATGTTTTTATCGTCTTTAAAATCAAATTTTTCGATATCCAGGTTATTAATGGCGTAAATTTTCTGGAGTATTTTCACTTGTTCTTTTGGTGGCTCGGTAAGCAGGTACGTCCGGTTATCATATTGCAAGCCTTTAAAACTGGTAAACATACTGCCCGATAATGTTCCGTCGGCAGCCAGGGTAAAATCGGCCTTACATTGCTGTATATTGCTTTTAGCCAGATATTTTGGGGTATGTATCAATTTACCGCCTTCGGGCGTGCAGGCTAATACGTCGCGGTCGTCGGTAAAATCACTCAAAAAGCCAAAAGGAATTTGCTGGCTGGTACATTCTAAAAAGGTGGTATCGTTTTTAAAAGGCAGGCACAGGATTACGTGGTCAAACTGGTTCATACTCGCAAAATCTGTAAGCGGGCTACGTTTTAAAGTTCCCGACTTTACAATACAGTAATAGGAATCGATGTCTACGGCCTTAAAAAGTGATTGCGTATAGTTTACCAGAGCTTTACAATCGCCATAATTTTGCGCATCAACATCGCTTGCTAAAAACGGCTGATAACCGCCTATACCAACCTGCACGCTGATGTAATGTGTTTTGCCCTGCATATATTCATATATCTTTTTGGCCTTGTCTTTAGGATTGGTAATGCCCTGGGTTATTTCCTGCATCCTGTAGATAGTGCTTGGTGGTAAAGCCTTGCGCGACGATAGCAATTTATCATAGATCCATTTACCCATGCCGTTCCAGTCATTAAACGAGCCTGTTACGCCAAGGTAATTAAACTCCGACGCGGGCGAAATCTTCACCCTGCTGCTCATCTTTTCGTAAACAGGGCTATAAGGCTCGGATTTTGATGCTTTAATATTACTTATCTGCCAGCTATAGGTCTTCTCGCCCTGTTTATTTGTACCTTCAACCAATTGCGAGAGCATGTTAATTTCTTTGTACCTGATTTTAAAATCGGGCTTGCAGCTAAATGTATAAGTGCTTTTTTCAACAGACACATCAACTGATGGTTTAGGCTCCCAGTCCTGGAAGCTTAATGATTGCTTCGATTTATATTCGTATTCATAAACAACCGTGTAAGGATAATCAGTTACAGCGGGCTGAAAATGTTTTACTTTGGTATCTTCAAACAAAGCCGAGCGGCTTACGGCGCCGTCGTCCTGGAAATCACTTTCAGAAAACTTGCCAATAGGTTTGCCAAATTGGTTATAAACCAATCCTTTTATGTTTTTAATCACATTCGCTTTATCGTGAAATATCACAATTTCGGCTTCGTCGTCGCCATTTTTATTTAATATGGTTACCGCGGTTTTAATACGGTAATAGGTATTATCCAGGTCTTTTACCTCAATGTTCATGTCGTTACTCCGTATAACGGCGCTGGCATAGGGTAGCAAATCTTTAGGTATCAGCGATGCATCATAATTTTCCTGCGCGTTTGCACTCCATGCGGATGCAAATAATAAAATGAGCGATGTAAGTACTTTCATTATTTTTTCTTGAAAACCATATCTGCCTTTTCTGTAAGTATTATTTTGTTATACAGTTCTTTAAGATAAGGATATTCCTCGGATGTGTAAACAGGTTTGGTGAATTTGGTGATGTTTGAAAAGGTGAAAGTATTGTCTAAATTTTCAAAGCTGGTTGCATACAAGCCGCCATCGCCAGGCATTTTAAAGGCTACTGTTTGTGGTGGCGTTTCAACGGTATATCCCTGCGGTAGCCGCATGGTTAATATTAACCTGTCGTCAGATGCCATCCCCCAATCTACGGGGTAATCTCTTTCGGCCAGCTTAAATGGGTTTTTGGTGATTTTTTCCCATAAAAAAGGGTTAAACACCAACCGGTTGTGGTTAGTATTGTCATAAGCGTCAATCTCAACTTCAAAAGTTTCACCAAGCGGCATATCAAGGCTATCCAGGTTGGCTATAGTTGATTTCAGGATTTTTAATTTGGGGAGTTTTTCGTCCTGGTTCTCAACATACTCGTCAATCGAGTTGAATTTTTTAATGGCTTTACGTTTTTCATAGGCGTTATATCCACTGTAGTAGTTGATAATGGTCCCTTTTAGCTTACCGTTGTCAAGCAAGGTTAAATCAAGTGATCTTGTTGTCGATTCCTTTTGAAGGCCGCTTAACTCCATCCAGTACGATGGTTTATCAAGGTTTATTACCCGCCCTTTGTCATTAAGGCATTTTAATGGTAACAGGCCAAATGATAACAGCGGGTCTGTAGCATCAAGCAGGTAGCTTTTATCACCAATATTCACTTTGGCAATCACGTAATTAAAATCGTTAATTACCGGGTAAAGCATATTAATGTTGCCGTTGTTACGGGTTGATAGTACTACAAGCTCGGTATTAAGGTCGGCCGCCCTTAAGGCTGCCCCAAGGGCAAGGTTAATATCGCCAATAGTGCCCGTATGTGCTTCATACGCTTTTTTTATACCCTCGGGGCTATATAGCGATGTAATGTCATTCCACTTAAACCACTTTTGCAGGTAAGCATAAATTGCCTTTGCTTTTTCAAGCTCGTCGGTTTTGCCGGCTATTACCGTTGCTATCCTGTCTTTCATCAATTCTTTGCGTTTAAACTGCGAGCCAAAATAATCGTCGGTTTTTAGCTGGTGCTCAATATCTTTCCATGTTTTAGACACAACGGTTTTGGCCCCGGTGTATGGGTTGGTCCACTCCACCTCATCAAAATATATGGCCGATAGAAAGTTTTTGGGCGATGTCATGTAATCTTCAGATACAAAAGCCGGGATATCTGTCATCTCATAGGTGATATATGAACAATCGCATTTGGCGCCATGCGACGAAAAGCATTCCCTTTCGACCTCCGATGTAGATTTTGAAAGCTTTTGACCGCCGCGTAACGAGGCGTTAAACACCCAAAACGCAGGAATATGCACATCATATTTTGAATGGGCTTTAGGTATCTCGTCCTGGAAATCCCAATTCCTGAACTCATCAATATAAGGCGAGGTTAGTTTGTACTTAAAGTCAATAACGCAACCCGGCCGTAAGGCAGGTAAGGCAAACTTTACGGTACTGCGATATTGGTAATCTTTTACAGTATACACCTTTTTTACATCCAGCGGGGCGCTTCGCATCAGGCCATCATCGTCACGGTAATAGGTGGTGCCTGTTATGTCGCTAACTTCTTCGGTTGTTTCTCCGTTTGCGCTGTGATGAAAAGGTATTTCAATGGTGCCGTGTTCAAGCCCTTTTGTATCAAATATTTTTATGCGGGCATGGTAATCAAATATCAGGCGTACATGGTCGTCGCTTACCATATCAATCCTGCTTTTGCCAAATTCGTTTAAAAATATGGCATGTGCCGAGGTGTCTTTTGCGTATCTTTTTAGTTCAAGGTCTTCGGTGCTTACACTCCCTTCAAAATCCTGGGCCTTTATAATGTGTTGAGCACCAATAAATAAAATAATAATAAGTAGCAGTTTTTTCATACAATAATCGCGATAATTAGGATGGTATTAATTTAAAAATAAAACTTAGATATTAATTAAATTAAAAAATTTATTGTGCTGATTCTTTTTAGGACATTTGCGACCTTTACAGTAATACTGAATCATTATAATGAAACTAAAACTAAAACGCCCGCTTGCCTTTTTTGACCTGGAAACTACGGGAACCAATATAGGGGTTGACAGGATAGTAGAAATATCCGTGATTAAACTACACCCCGATGGCAGCGAAGAAGTTAAAACCTGGCGTGTTCATCCGGGAATGCCAATTCCGCTGGAGTCATCACTGGTACATGGTATTTATGACGAGCATATAAAGGACGAACCGGAGTTTAAAGCTTTGGGCCAGGCCATAGCCGAATTTGTTGGCGATAGCGACCTTGCCGGCTACAACTCCAATAAGTTTGATATCCCGATGCTGATGGAAGAGTTTTTGCGCGCCGGCGTACAGTTTACGTTAGACGACCGCCATTTTGTGGATGTACAAAATATATTTCACCAGATGGAGCAGCGTACGCTTAAAGCAGCTTACCAGTTTTATTGCGATAAAAAGATTGAGAACGCCCACTCGGCCGAGGCTGATACCCGCGCAACCATGGAGGTTTTGCTGGCGCAGATTGAGCGCTATGAAAACATGGAGTGGGAGGATAAAAAGGGAAATATTACCGTGCCGGTTGTTGGCGACGTAGAAGCGCTGCACAAGTTTACCAACCTAAGCAAGCCGGTTGATTTTGCCGGCCGGATGGTTTACAATGAGCAGGGCGAAGAAACCATTAACTTTGGCAAACATAAGGGCAAAAGGGTTGAGGATGTGTTGAATGCCGAACCAAGCTACTATTCATGGATGATGCAGGGCGATTTTCCGCTATATACCAAACGTAAGCTGGAAGAGATATACACCCGCTGGAATGCTAAAAAGAATGCAGAGCGCCAGGCAAAAAACGCCGCCCAGCAACCAAAGCCAGCCGAACAGGCCCATGCACCACGCCCGGAAGCGCCTAAGGCCGATTATCCTAAAAAAGAATTCCATAAACCCGATCATACCAAAACTCAATATCCGCCCAAGCCCTTTAAAAAGAAAGAAGAGCCTGCCCAGCCCGTTAATGACGATATGCTGGCCCAATTGGCGTTGAAATTTAAGAAGGGATAGTTTGTTTAGATTTGAGATGTTAGATATGAGATTTGAGACTTTTTTAAAGTTTCATTAAACAAAAAGCCCCGTCAGGGGCTTTTTACATATCTCATAACCCTTCGGTATCAACAAGAAAACTTTTGGTTTGCAAAGTTGGGGTAGCTTCAAGGTCAATAGTATCCCGTTGTTTAAGAGCGTGGAAAATTCCCGTAGATGAAATTGCCTGATACCTAAGGATGGTTTTTTGGCTCCGGGGAACAATCATGTTAACCAGGCTATCTGTTGTAAACAGGTATAGGCCAGTATAGTCCGTCTGAGTATCTACTGTGATCCGGCCGGTTGGTGGAGCTTTTAATGTAAACCTTGCTTTAAATGGCTGATACATAATAACCGACATATCAATTTTGTTATCCTGACCCAAATGGTATGATTGGCCGTTTGGCAACAGGTTTTTAACAAGCGGATCTTTTTTGATATTAAATGTATAATATGCTGTACCGAGCATATCATTTTCGACAGCAGCATTGCTTGTAAAGGAAAGGTGATAATCGCCGTTCATATCGCTGATAACACTGTCTCTCAGTTGCTTGGATTTGGCAAGCCCCAAAAAATTTTGATAATAAAATATCTGTACAACTACATTACTGGCAATTACAGCTGGTCCCTGTGTATTAATATGTCCATGTATGGTGGTAGTTACCATGCGTGGTTTTTTTTTACAACCACCAAGCGTAACGCAGCTTGCAAGCAGCAGCAAAATATAAAATAAATTATTACAGCGGTAAAGGTTCATTTGCAGGTTTGGGTTTATAAGTAAAATATTTAGGTTTTAATATAAAAGCCCAAACGAACGCAAGGTAGCAAATGCAACAAAAGTGAATAATAAATATTGATATGTATTTATCGAAGAAAATCGATATTGCGCTTTAGTCCACTGAATTTGGTGCGTTTTACAGCAGAGTTTTTAAATACTTTTTGAAAAACATCCTGCGTAATATCCTGCCAGTCGGCAGCTTTAAGGTGCAGCAAGTCGGGGTGGGGGGCAAAGGCCGGCTCGGTGTTTAAAACAGAGAAACGGTTCCATGGGCATACGTCCTGGCATACATCGCAGCCAAACATCCAATTGTCCATTTTTCCCTTAAACTCTGCAGGCAACTCGTTTTTTAATTCGATGGTGAGGTACGATATGCAGCGGCTGCCATCCACCACATATGGCCCAACAATGGCATCAGTAGGGCAGGCATCAATACAATTGGTACAGGTGCCACAATGATCTGCAGTGGGGGCTATGTCATATTCCAGTTCCAGGTCGATGATCAATTCGGCCAAAAAAAAGAACGAGCCTGCTTTTTTGTTAAGCAGGTTGGCATTTTTACCTATCCAGCCCATCCCCGATTTTTTGGCCCAGGCCTTATCTAGTACCGGTGCCGAATCAACAAACACCCGGCCACCAACTTCGCCAATTTGTTCGTTGATGATTTGCAATAACTGTTTAAGCTTATCTTTTATAACGGTATGGTAGTCCATGCCGTAAGCATATTTTGATATTTTGGGTGCAGTTGGGTCTGTTTGCTGGTTATCTGTATAGTAATTAACCCCTAAAGAAATTACCGATTTTGCGCCATCAACAAGTAGCCGTGGGTCAAGACGTTTATCAAAGTGGTTTTCCATGTATTGCATTTCGCCGTGCATGTTTTTTTTTAACCAGTTTTCCAGCCGCGGTGCCTCCTCTTCCAGGAAGCCGGCTTTTGATATACCGCAAAACAAAAAGCCGAGCTTTTGCGCTTCGCTTTTTATTAACTGGCTATATACCGTCCTGTTTTGCATATCGGTGCAAAGATACTACAAATTAAAATTCGTAAAATAAACAGTGTTTGATGATGAATATTAAGCGGAAAGGCATTGTAATGATATTTCTACAGAAAAAATCCAGATTGTTTAATCAATGGTGTAGTTTTTGTAACTATAGGTAAATATAAAAATGTATAAATGCTTACGCACTTGAACTACCTGCCGAAACACGTTTTAGGATTACACGCCGTTGGTGAAATTACAAATACCGACTACGAAAAAGCGCTTGAGCCCCTGCTTGACGAACACATAAAACAAAACGGGAAAATCAATTTTTTGCTTGTGCTGGAAACCGATATCAAAGATTTTGATGCCGGTGCCTGGTGCGGCAATATAGGTATCGGCTTTAAATACTTTACCAAATGGAACAAATTAGCTATGGTTACTGATAAAGAGGGGATAAGGGAGTTTAGCCATCTGTTTAAATATATACTACCCGGGAGGTACAAAGGTTACACCTTAGAAGAATTGGACGAAGCCGTAAAATGGATAGCAGAGAAATAGGGTGTTTGGCGGCGGCTTATAGTGCATTAATAAAAGGTAGTTGCTAAAAAATTAGGGTGCCGTCATCGTCAATAAAACATTTCATGAGTATCCGGCAGCCTATCGGTTCGCCGTTTACAGTCGCGGGGACAAAAACTTTGTCTTCTTCGGGCAAAACGTTAACGTTTATGTTAAAGGTTTTTGAAAAGTTACCGCTGTAAATGGTCGTTTTAAAATAGGCCAGCCTGCCACCGGGGCTAACCAGTAATTCAACAACGGCTATAGATACGTCCCTGCTTATATCCATTAGATTTGCCGGCAACCTGAATAGTTTTAAATATGGCAGATAACCATAATACCGCCCGCCTATTTTAATGGGTTTGGTGGTGCGGTCGGTATCGGCCAGTTGTTTATCAAMAAAATACCTCAGGTTTGATGTGGTATCTTCGGGTGCTTCATATAAAACTTCGTTGTTGGTATAGTTATAGTTTTGGAGCAAACGACCGGTCGGATCAAAAAAATGCCAGATGCCAATTTTTTTATCGTTATCAAAGCGGCCATTGGCCAGGGCATATTTTTTATTATAAATCATCTGGTACAGGCCATGCCTGGTACTTTTGTCGCTTTTTAAAACAGTTAGCTTTTCGGTAATGTGCGCGTTTATTTTATGACTGCGCTCAACAGTTTCCTGGGCACGCGCTACGTTTATAAAAAAAAGGTAAACAATTAGCAGGATTAGATTTCTCAAATGTATTTGTGATTTGGGGTAAATATAAAACAGGTATATATCAATATCAAATAGTTGGTTTGAAATTAAGGATGCGGTTTGGATGGGTTATAGAGGGCAAGGTTTAACGCAACTAATGTATTGTAATAGTTTTGTTGCATTAATAGTATGGGATGCTTAAACTTGTAGCCATAAACCATATTTCATGACTGCGCTAACCGATCAATCCGATTACAAAACGGTACGTTTTTCTGAGACCACGATAACCGAGTTGATGATCCCTTCTTATTCAAATTTTGGCGGCAAAATTCATGGAGGCATATTGTTATCGCTGATGGATAAGGTAGCGTATGTTTGCGCCGCTAAACACGCTGGTAATTATTGTGTTACCGCATCAATTGATACAGTTGATTTTTTACAGCCCGTTGAAGTGGGCGAACTGGTATCATTAATGGCATCGGTTAATTATGTGGGCAATACATCGCTGGTAGTGGGCATTAGGGTGGTATCTGAAAATATCAAAAACAACTCGGTAAAGCATACCAATACCAGTTACTTTACCATGGTATCAAAAGATGAGCACAACAAACCGGCTAAAGTACCCGGCTTAATATTGGAACACCGTGAGCATGTACGGCGCTTTATCGAAGCCCGGCGCCGTAAAGAAATTAAGCAAGGATATATGAAAGAAGTGGAGCAGATAAAAATGCCCGACAACTATGAGCACTGCATTGAGCTTTTGAAAGGCGAAAGATGCCTGGTTGCCGGCTAAGCAGCGCCACACTTAAATAAGCAGGTAAAATAAAGTATGAATTGCCAACAATGGTTGTCCATACTATTGCAGATAAGATTTCAATCCCTAATTGATAAATGAGGCGAACTATTGGCCAGGTGCTGTTATTATTGCTAATGCATAGCATGTGCTATGCGCAAAAAGATGTGCCAATTGCGGTCGTAACCAATGTTGGAGGTATCAAAAGTACAGTTGACAGCCTCAACAAAACCGCAGGCGAACGCTATATGGGCGCTCCTGATAATGCGCGCGAAATGGCCGGCAAAGCACTGCTGCTTTCCGAAAAAATTAAATACAATACCGGGATAGGTTTAGCCTATATAAACCTGGGCCACGTTTACTGGTCGCAATCTTATTATCCTATCAGTTTATTTTATCTTAATTCGGCGTTACCTTATTTACCTAAAAATAATGCTACTTTATTGGCCGAGTGTTACAGCGCAATAGGCCGTACCTACCTTGAGCTTAAAAATTATCAGCAGGCAATCAATAGCTTAAACCAATCAGCAAAATATGCCGGAAACGATACCAGGATGCTGGGAGAGTTTTATACCGAGAAATCGCTGGTATATATCAGGATGCACGATTATAGCCGGGGTATAGTTGCAAGTTTGCAGGCCTTAAAACTTTGCAGGGCCAGCGGCGATGACAACAATACCAATATTATTTATACCCGGTTAAGTTCAATCCAGCGCCTTCAAAAGCAGTTTCAGAGATCTATAGCTTATGATGATACGGCGTATTACATGAGCTTTAAAACCAATAACCGGCGGTTGCGTGCTAAAACACTTATTGAATATGCCGATAACTATAATGGCCTGAAGCAATTTGATAAAGCAATTGATTATGCCACCAGGGGGGCGGCACTTGCCGACAGCATTGGTTTGATGAATGGGATTTCGGATGCATACCGCACCATCATGTTTAGCTTTGAACAAAAGAAAGATCTTGCCAACGCCCTAAAATTCCAAAAGAAGTATAACGGAGCGCTTGATTCACTAAACGAATCTGACAGGAGGCGCAATACGGAGCTGATTCAAAACTATTTTGCTTTAAATGCCCGGCTTAATGAAATAGCCGTGATTGAGCAAAAGGCGAAAGAAGATAAAAATAAGATCCATTTTCAAAATGCCATCATTATTACACTAATTATCTCGTTACTGGTTGTATTGATTGCTTTATATATTACCTATTATAATTTTAAGCAGAAGAAATTGCTAAATAGTAAGCTGAGCCGGCAGCATGAGGCTTTGCTGGTGCAAAAGGAACTGATTGAAGAGCAATCGGCCAATCTTGCGGCGATAAATAAACTTAAGGATAAGCTACTGGCTGTAATAGGGCACGATTTGCGTACACCTTTCGCAAATCTGCGCAGCATCATGGCCTTGTTTGGAGATAATAACTTAAACCTTGAGGATATGCATGGCCTCATGAAAAAAATGGAGCCGGTAATAAAAGGGGCTGAGCTTACGCTATCCAACCTGTTGGAATGGGCGGGTAGCCAGATCAGGGGGATAAATTTAACACCATCTGTAATTGATATTAACCTTGTAGGCGAAGAGATGGCGCAAGTTTATAGTTACCAGTTGCAGCAAAAAAACATCAGGTTTCAAAATATTGCAATCACCGGTCACCTGGTGAAGGCTGATGAAAAGCATATTAAAGTAATTATTGGAAACCTGATTAGTAACGCCATAAAATTTACCGATGATAATGGCATCGTAACCCTGAGTAGCCAGGTGGCCGGCAATGAACTTATTGTTAACGTAAATGATACCGGCAAAGGGATTGCCCAGGATCAATTGGTTAAACTATTTAATCTTAATTCGCACTTTACACAAAACGGCACCATGGGCGAGATTGGCACAGGTATCGGCCTGTTTTTGTGTAAAGAACTGGTAGAGTTTAACGGCGGCCGCTTATGGGTTAAATCCGAAGTAAGTAGGGGCAGCACTTTCAGTTTTAGTTTACCATTGGCCGGCTAAGCAAAAATTATTCCTTTTTATATTAACAAATCATAAAGCTTTTGCGTAAAAAAGAGACGTAGTGAAAAGTGTTTTTAGAAATATATATTATGGGATAAGTAATTTAATTATTTCGAAACCGTTTTAAGTATATGTAGATTTAATGAAATCTATTATATCGCTACATTATAATGATATAGTAGATTTTTTACTATATTGTGACAAAATTTATACTCCTAACTTTTTTATCCCTACTAATTTAATGGCTTTTTTAAACACAGTGCTCGAACCACCCTCATACGGATGGACAGATGAGGATGGTAACCTTGCAAAACCCACCAATGCAATAATTTTAAAAGAGTTTTTCTCGAGACTGAATGTTTTCAGGGATAAAAAAAACTGGCTTTCTTTTTTGAGCTGGTTTTTAGTACTCGCATTAACACCATTTCTGTTTTTGTTCATATTCAAATATTTCAGCATAGTAGGTTTGATAGTTGCATTTGTGTACAGCATGATTATCATGGGTACGCACGGAACTATATGGCACCACAGGTATTGCACGCATAACGCCTATACTTTTACCAATAAATTCTGGCGCTTTTTTACCCAGAACCTTACGCTTAAAATAATTCCCGAAGAGATTTACGCGGTATCGCACCACGTTCATCATGCACTGTCAGACCAACCCGGCGATCCTTATAATGCGCAGGGTGGCTTTATGTACTGCTTTTTGGCTGATGTAAACCACCAGCCCGTAGCCAGGAACATGACCGAGGCCTGTTACAAAAAATGCGTTAACTTAATGAAACACGTTGGCGTAACTCCCAATACCTATAAGCAATATCAAAAATGGGGTACCATTGCTAATCCATATCGTACCGTTGTTGGTATTATTCTTAACTGGGGTTTCTGGTTCACTGCATTTTATCTAATGGGTGGCTTGCCGTTAGCGTGCGCTATTTTCGGCTCTGCCGGCTTTTGGGCGGTAGGCGTGCGCACTTTTAATTATGAAGGCCATGGTAAAGGCCAGGATAAACGCCGCGAAGGCACCGATTATAACCGCGAAGATATGTCAATAAACCAGCTGTGGCCTGGTTATGTGGCCGGCGAATGGCATAATAACCATCACCTGTATCCTAAAAGTGCCCGCTCGGGCTTTAAGCCGCATCAGTTTGACCTGGCCTGGTGCTATATCAAATTGATGAGCATGATAGGTGCTGTAAGCTCGTACCGCGATTCGAAAAAAGAGTTCCTGATGACTTATTGTAACAAAGATTCGGTACAAATACCTGTAACCAAACTGGCGGTAAAATATGCCGAAGTAAAACCTGTTCTGGTGAGGGTTAAGTAAAATAGTAAACTAACTCCTTTTGTGGTGCTTAAATTAACTTAAGCGTCATTTCAGATAAATAATAAAAAAGCAGCGCATGGAGCGCTGCTTTTTTATTATGTTGTAAGTTACGGATGTAGCTAAGCAGTTGGCTTAAGTCAACCAACCACTCACTTATCCAACCACTTCACTAACCTTAGGCGTGTTCAGGAATACAAAGTTGTTATCAAACATATCTACCTTAATTGTGCTGTCTTTATCTACTGTGCCGGCCAGGATCTGTTTAGATAGCTCGTTCAGGATCTTTTTTTGGATAACACGTTTTAGCGGACGGGCACCAAACTGCGGATCGTAACCTAACTGGGCCAGCCAGTCCAACGCTTCTTCGCTTGCCTCCATGGTGATGCCCATTTCGGCCAGGGTTTGTTGTACGTGGGCAAACTGTAATTTCACAATGTCATGTATCTCGTGCCGGCTTAGCGGTGTAAACATAATGATCTCATCTATCCTGTTCAAAAACTCGGGGCGGATAGTGGCCCTTAAAACATTGAATAAATCATTTTTTGTTTTGGCTATTACCTCATCGCGGTTCTTATCCTCCAGCGATTGGAAGTTTTCCTGGATGATGTTTGAGCCAATATTGCTGGTCATGATGATGATGGTATTTTTAAAGTTTACCACCCGGCCTTTATTATCTGTTAAACGGCCGTCGTCTAACACTTGCAGCAGTATGTTAAATACATCCGGGTGTGCTTTTTCAATTTCGTCCAACAATACCACGCTATACGGTTTCCTGCGTACGGCTTCGGTTAACTGGCCGCCTTCATCATAGCCCACATAGCCCGGAGGCGCTCCTATAAGCCTTGAAACGGCATGGCGTTCCTGGTATTCGCTCATATCTATCCGCACCAGGGCGCCTTCGTCATTAAACAGGTATTCGGCCAGGGCTTTGGCCAGCTCGGTTTTACCTACGCCGGTTGTACCCAAAAATATGAACGAACCTATTGGCTTGCGCTTATCCTGTAAACCGGCGCGGCTGCGGCGTATGGCATCACTTATCGCCTCTATCGCTTCCTCTTGCCCTGCAACACGCTTGTGCAGCTCGCCTTCCAGGTTTAACAGTTTTTCTCTTTCGCTTTGTATCATTTTACTCACCGGGATGCCTGTCCAGCGGGCTACTACTCCGGCTATGTCGTCGGCAGTAACTTCTTCTTTCAGCATACGGCTATCGCTCTGGTTCTCCAACAGGGCGGCTTTCAGTTTTTCAACCTCGGCCTGGGCCTGTACAATGGTGCCGTAGCGTAATTCGGCTACTTTACCATAATCACCGGCACGTTCGGCCTGTTCGGCTTCGAGTTTGTAGTGCTCGATTAGTTCAACTTTTATGTTGATGCCATCAACCAGGTCTTTTTCGCCCTTCCATTTGGCCCGTAACGAATCGCGCTGAGCGGATAGATTTGCAATTTCTTCGCTTAGTTCGGCAACCTTGCGGTCGTCGCGTTCGCGTTTAATAGCCTCGCGCTCAATTTCAAGCTGCATAATGCGGCGTTCCAACTCGTCAACCACTTCGGGTACCGAATCCATCTCCAGGCGTAGTTTTGATGCAGCTTCATCCATCAAATCGATAGCTTTATCCGGTAAAAACCTGTCGGCTATGTACCGTTGCGACATTTCAACAGCAGCAATAATGGCTTCATCCTTGATCCGCACCTTGTGGTGGGTTTCGTAACGTTCTTTTAAACCACGTAATATCGATATGGCATCGGCGGCATCCGGTTCTTCAACCATTACTTTCTGAAAACGGCGTTCCAGCGCTTTATCTTTTTCTAAATATTTTTGGTATTCGTTAAGGGTAGTAGCACCTATTGATCTTAATTCGCCACGGGCCAGGGCAGGTTTTAAAATGTTGGCAGCATCCATAGCGCCTTCGCCACCACCTGCGCCAACCAGTGTATGTATCTCATCTATAAATAAAATGATCTCGCCATCGCTTTGTGTCACTTCTTTTATAACGGCTTTAAGGCGTTCTTCAAACTCGCCTTTATATTTGGCGCCCGCTATCAATGCGCCCATATCTAAGGAGTACACTGTTTTTGTTTTCAGGCTTTCGGGCACATCGCCTTTAATTATCCTGAAAGCTATGCCTTCGGCAATGGCGGTTTTACCAACACCAGGTTCGCCAACCAATATCGGGTTGTTTTTGGTACGGCGGGATAGGATCTGGATAACACGCCTAATCTCATCATCACGGCCAATAACCGGGTCAAGCTTGCCGCTTTCGGCGTACTCGTTCAGGTTGCGGGCATATTTATTTAGGGCATTGTAGGTTGCTTCGGCATTTTGGTCGGTTACTTTGCTATCGCCTCGTAAAGCGATAATAGCTTTTTTAAGGTCTTTTTCGTTTACGCCAAAATCTTTAAGCGCACCGCTTACTTTGCCGCCGGTTGCCAGCAAACCCAACAGGATATGCTCAACCGATACAAATTCATCTTTAAATTCTTTTAAGTATCCTTGCGCCTTTTGCAGGGCCGAGTTACTATCTGACGATAGGTAAACGTTGCTGCCGCTAACTTTCGGGAACGATGCTATCTGGGTATCCAGTACCTCGTTCAGGCGGTTAAGGTTAACATTAAGCTTTTTTAGTAAATAGGAAATAACATTTTCATCAACCAGCAGTAAACCTTTTAACAGGTGAGCCGGCTCAATTGCCTGCTGCTGATTACCGGTAGCAATCTCAGAAGCTTTTTGTACAGCCTCCTGTGCTTTTATTGTAAAGTTGTTAAAATTCATAGTGATCTAGTGTTATGAGTTGTATTGGTCAAATCCCTTGCCAGTTAGCTAAACATGATAAAAAGTCACGTAAAAAAAAGATTGGGCGTCATTTTGTCGTGATGTATATTAATTGTAACATTTTTAATACTTTTATTAGTTTTGTAGATACCAGCTCATGTTGAACACTCGCTTTTTTTTCAACACCCTGCCTGTTAAGTACAGGTCGTTGTATAAAGATTTTTACACATACCAAAATTTGGTTGCTGTAAGGGCTGCCAGCATCATATTTTTACTGTTGAACATCATTATAAGGGCGCTGTATGTTGTTTTCCCGGCAAGCCTTACAAAAGCGCAAAACTTTCCCGAATTTAACACAAGCAACTGGGTATTCCTGGTAATAACTCCCTTTTTCCTGATAGCGGCCAACCTGCTGATACTGGAATACAAGAGGCGAAAAAAAAACACCCAGCTTATGGCGGTTACGGTATTTTTATTTTCGTTGTACATTATTACCTGTGGCATGTATTCCAGCTTTATAGCCACATCCGATCCAAGCAATTCGCTTACACTTTACCTGATAGCTTTATGCCTCATAAGCGCCATTGTAGTATTTGAGTATTATGAAACCATTATACTCATCATAGGCATCGAATTGTTTTTTACTGCCCTGCTGCTGTATAGCCAAACATCGCCTACACAAATGGTTTATAACCAGTTAATTTCGGTAGTGCTATTGTCGGCCTTTTATTTAACCTCCCGGTACTTTTTCACTTATAAGGCCAATAGTTACCAGCAGGTTTTACAAATAAGTGAAAAAAATGAATTGATAGAAGGTGCCAATGTGTTTAAAAACCAGGTGCTGGGTATGGTAGCGCATGATTTGCGTAACCCTATTGCCTCGGTTGAGTCGATAGCGATGATAATGGAATTGGATGAGGTAACCGAGGATACGCAGGATAATTTGAATATGATTAAAGAATCGTGCGCCAAAGCCCGGTCTATCATTAACGACTTGCTGGATGCCGCCCGCAATGAAAACGGGAGACCTATTGAAACCGAAAGAACGGAATTAAATCAGCTGCTTAAAACCGCGGTAAATTCATGGCGCACCCAGGGGAAACTGAACGTTGACGTTATTTTTACCAGTAGTATAAACCCTGCTTATGCGCTGATTAATAAAGAAAGGTTTTCCCGTGTGATTGACAACCTGGTAAGTAATGCGGTGAAATTTTCAAAGGATAACAGTCGCGTTGACATGCGGTTAAGCCAGGTTAATAAAGATGTGATTATAGAGGTTCAGGATTATGGCATGGGGATTCCGCAGGCTATGCTCCCCGAGATATTTAACCGCTTTACAAAGGCCGGCCGCGCCGGCGTGCGTGGCGAACAATCAACAGGCTTAGGGCTTAGTATTGTACGCCAGATAGTTGAAAGCCATAAGGGTACTATCCACGTTGAAAGTGCAGAAGGCAAAGGCTCTGTTTTTGTAGTGAAATTGCCGGTGGGGTAGTCATTGTCGCTACGCTTGTCATTGGTCATTTCGCTGCGCTGTCATTAGTCATTGTCGCTGCGCTTGTCATTAATCATTGTCGCTGCGCTTGTCATTAATCATTAGTCGGATTTATTTGAGATTTTTAAAACAATCGTTGGTCAATCAAACTTGGTGACCAATGACTATTTACCGAAAATCGATTTAGCTTTTTCCATTGTTTTCTCCAAATCGATGGCCTTTCCTAATATCCCTTTAAATAAATCACCTTCAACTTTTAGCCTGCCAATTGAATTGAATATGGTAAAATGTTTCATGGTGAGGCCGGGTTTTACTTCGTCCCAGTGGAGGGGCATAGATACGGTGGCGCCAATTTTGGGACGGAGTGAGTACGGGCCGGCTATGGTAGCGCCGGGGCGGTTTTGTAAAAAATCAAGATACATTTTACCTTTACGGTTGGCTACCATACGTTCCAGGCTGGTATAATCCGGTATTTGTTTGTGAACGATGTTTACAATGATGCGGGCGAATAATTGGGTTTGATCATAACTGTATTTGGCATCAGTAGGAATATAAATGTGCATCCCGGTTGAACCGGAAGTTTTGCAGTAGGAGGGAACATCGATGGCATCCAGTACTTTTTTTACTTCCAGCGCTGCTGCAATAACCTGGTCGAAGGTGTTTTTATCGGGGTCAAGGTCTATCACGCAATAATCCGGGTTGTCGGGCGATTGAATACGACTGAACCAGGGGTTCATCTCGATGCAGCCTAATGATGCCATCCATAGCAGGCTTGCCTCATCGGTGCCAACCAAATATTCTTTGTGCTCGCCCTCGCCGTTGGTATATGGAAATGTTTTTACCCAATCGGGCGCTTTGCCTTTTACATCTTTTTGGTAAAAACTTGGGCCGTGAATACCGCCAGGAAACCGGTTAAGCGACATGGGGCGATCTTTCAGGTATGGCAAAATGTACTCCGCTACCTGGTAATAGTAGTTAAACATATCGCGCTTGGTTACCTTATCCTCGGGCCAGTAAATTTTGCTCAGGTGGGTAAACTTCAAATCATGGCCGCAAATTTTGCGCACCTGGGTTTCGTCAGTTGGGTTTAGCAAGGTTTTTCTTCCTTTCTCTTTTGGTGGTTTTATGGCCGATGCATGGTTATCTTCATGTTTCTCTTCCACTTGTTCAATAGCTGTCCCGGTGGGTTCTGCAACCTCGCGTATTACATCTGTTGCCTTTTTATCAACGCGCATACCCTGGAATGATGGGTGACGGAACACCCCGTCGCTGGTGACTTCGCTAAAAGCTACTTCGCAAACCAGCTGGGGCTTTAGCCATGTTGCCTTGGCTTTGGGCGGATTTGGCCTGAAACGCGATGGTTTGTTTACATCGGGAATAGTATCAAAAGGACTTTTATCGGTTATTAATGGCTTAAATTGTGCCATCATTTCCTTTTGTACTTTATCCGAAAAACCGGTACCCACTTTACCTACATATTGCAGGTTTTTACCCTCATAAACACCCAGCAGCAATGAACTGAACTGTTTAGATGTATCCTCGTTTTTGGTGAAGCCAGCTATTACTACTTCCTGCCGTTTGTGCACTTTAATCTTTAACCATTCTTTAGCGCGCGTATCTGAAGCATAGGTGCTATCGGCTTTTTTTGCAATAATGCCTTCTAAGCCCATCCGCTCAGCCGCCTTAAAAAAATCAATGCCGCTAGCGTCAAACACTTTACTGGCGCGCACGCGGTCATCGTCGGCTGGTAAAACCTGTTTGAGTATGGCTTGCCGTTGAGACAGGGGCAAGTCCATCAGGTTTTTGCCATCGTACCATAAAATATCAAAAACATAATAAACCAGTTCGCCATCGGCCTCGCTGCGCCAGTTTTGCAGGTTACCGAAATTGGAGATGCCTTTATCGTTCAAAACCAGGATCTCGCCATCCAATACCGCATTAATCTTCCATCCCCGTAGTAGTTTGTGGATAGGGTAAAATTTTTCGTTAAATGTTTTATTGTTACGGGACAATAGCTCCACCTCTCCTTTATTAACAAATGCAAGCGTGCGGTAACCATCCCATTTTACCTCGTAAACCCAATCGGGGTCGTCAAAAGGTTCATCAACCAAGGTGGCCAGCATGGGCTTGATGCTGGTGGGTATTTTAGCTTTGGGGGCTTTTTTTAATAGGGTATCTACATTAATATCTTCCGGTTCGGCTACGCTTTCATCAGGTTCGGCGGGTTTGGCGGACTTTTTTTTTGCCGACGATTTTTCAGGATTTTCCATTTTTTCCTCGTGGCCGCTATGCCAAACCTTATCGCTGGTTTTTTCCATCATTTCAATGGTTTTGCCCGATATTACGGATTTATCTTCTTTGGTAATATCTTTTTTTGATGCAAAGTCGTCATCGTGTTTTATAAGCAGCCAGGCGTTATCGCCCATGCCGTGGGTTTTTACAAGGGCAAATTCGCCACGGAGCTTCTCGCCATGAAGCTTTATTTTTACCGACCCGGATTCGAGCTCCCGTAACAGGTACTTTTCCTGCTCTTTTTTGCCTTTAATTTTTTCGATTGGTTCGTAGGTGCCTTCGTCCCAAACGATAACCGTACCGCCGCCATATTCGCCTTCGGGGATGATGCCTTCAAAGTTGCGGTAATCATAAGGATGATCTTCAACCATCATGGCTAGCCTTTTGGTTTTTGGATCCGTTGATGGTCCTTTGGGCACCGCCCAGCTTTTGAGTACGCCGCCCATCTCCAGCCTGAAATCATAATGCAGCCGCGAAGCATCATGCTTTTGTATTACAAAAATGAGGCTGTTTTTATCCTTGCTTTTTCCGGCTTTGGGTTCGGCGGTTTTGGTGAAATCCCGCTTTTTTTCATATTTTTCCAGGCTCATGGTAATGATGTTTGATTAAGGAGATAACATTATGTTGATGAGGAAAGTTTTTGATTAGTTCATTGGTTCATTAGTATTGCAAGGTGGCAAGATTTGGCAAGATGAATCTTTTATCGAATTAATGAGTATGCCGTCTGTATCAGGTATACACACACAAGTTTATTGGTTGTTATGGCGTCCCAAAAAACGTCCCTGCCTTTTTGTCGGTTGTTGTTCATTATTTAAACCAATACTTCAAACATCAGTCATACTCCTAAAAAACATAACTATGAAAAAGGTATTCATGATGATAGCTTTTATAGCAGGGCTGGGCTTGTTTGCACATGCACAGGAAAAAGTAAAGGCGACACCGGCATTACGGGCTGCAAAACAAACTAAGGTATTGGCCAAACAGCTTAACTTAAGCAACAGCCAGATAACCCAGGTAAATGCGGTACTGCTGGAGCAGGGTAGAGGACTTGATAGTTTGAAGACCCTTAAAGGTACAAATGATAAAAAAGAACAAAAATATTCACATAAGCAGATCCGTTACAACGCGCAAGCCAAACTGGAAGCCATTTTAACAGCCGAACAAAAAACAAAATACCTGGCTTTTGTAGAAGCCCAAAAACAAAAAAAGGCGGCCAGGAGAGAAGCGAAGGCATCGCCAGCACCGCAGAACTAACTAATTGTATTTTGCGGGAGAAGATTTAAACCCTGCACTATAATAAGCCGCCTTGATTTGCCATGGCGGCTTTGTTTTGTGCGCCTGGGCAAAATTTTCCCAATTCGGATGCAGTTAGTAGTTCATTAAGAACTATTTGTGCTGCTTAAAGTACAAAAGCATGCTGCCTTGAAGCAGGGTTATTACAGTTTTTTATCTGATAAAGACGTGGTTTTTAATAAATCACGTCAAAATCTGCAAAAGTCATCAACATAACCAACAAATACTCAAAATATTTTAATCGTAGGGCACTATTGGTATTATTATTGCGTTAAATGAACATATTGATATACAGGCAAATAATGTGTTTAAATGACAATTATTTATTATCAATATCGCAGTTAAACTGTTATTATATTATTAAATTGTTAATAGTTGACTTTTTTACTTAAAATATTTGCAAAATAAAAGATGTGTTGTATATTTGCAGTGTAGTATTTGTAAGGCGCTGAACGGCAGCACCAGAAGGTTCGAGACCTCCCTTACAGCTCTTCTCATAATTTAGGTTTATAATTGGTTAGAACGCGCCCCTGCCCATCAGAGGGCGCTTCTTGTTTCTAATGGTTTTTAATTATAAATCCGCATCTTCTTGATTG
The DNA here is from genome assembly GCF_056402115.1 of Mucilaginibacter sp. P4_C11. Lineage (NCBI taxonomy): Bacteria > Pseudomonadati > Bacteroidota > Sphingobacteriia > Sphingobacteriales > Sphingobacteriaceae > Mucilaginibacter > Mucilaginibacter sp. P4_C11. The sequence continues at coordinate 98,834 of NZ_JBFUIA010000025.1, forward strand.
CTTTTGGAATAATCTTTAAATTTGGTAACATGACTGTACAATATATTTCTGACAAAAAAGGACAAGTTACAGCTGTTCAGGTCCCTATCAAAGAATGGGAGATGATAAAAAGCAAATATCCTGACGTGGATAATATAGATAATCAAATACCTCAATGGCATAAGGATTTGATAGATGCCCGACTTGAGTCCTTGAAAAATAATCCCAATGATATTCATCCAATTGAAACCTTGTTTGACGAGTTGGATAAATAAAAATGAAATATAGTTTATCGTATTTCGGTATTGTAAAGGCAGATCTGATTTAAGCAAGAGAATGGTATAAAAATCAGAAAGCTGGCTTGGACAAAGAATTTGAACGGGAAGTAAAACAAAGTATAAGCAGACTGCAAAAAAATCCCCTTGGATACGAAATTAAGTATCAGAACATAAGGACAGCTTTTACCGACGAGTTTCCTTTCGCAATACATTTCATGGTTGATCAACCGGCAAGAAAAGTTGTCATTATTGCAATCGTTCGTCAAACCCGTATCCCTTCTCTCGGAATAGATAGAAGTAGGAACGGCTGAGATTTTATACTCCAACCAAGTTTGCCCTTATAGCCAAACAAAACACAGCCTCTTTTTGTAATACTATGAAATTTCTTAGCTTATGAAAAATCCGGTCTACGCAGATTTAAAGCACGCCGACGGCAGTTCACGAAACATTATCATCGAACCGGTATTGGAACATGATCTTGCCGATACGGGTGTATATAAAATTTATAAAACTTCGGTCGACAATGAGTCAATGCTGTTTACGGAAGAAATGGAGATTGATGGCGATGGCCCCACTTTAGCCGATGAGGATAATCCGGATTACTTAGGCACAATCTATTTCCCCCAATCAGGACCATGGCACTACGAAGGTGATTTGCTCAGCAACGGCGAGCAGCAGCAAATTATATCTATATTACAACAGAAAGCATAGTACTTTAATATATAGTCGAAAGCCCTAAATTTCAAGTCAAAAGAACTAAATCCGGCTTAAGACTCATGACTTAAGACTTCCGACTTAATTGGTCCCTTTTACTTTCATCTGAAACGTATACACCGCCTTCGAAGCCGTTATAAATAATACATCCCGATTTTTACCGCTAAAACAAATGTTGGCCGTCCAGGGTTCATCAATATCAATGTGGCCAATTTTTTCGCCTTTTGCATTAAAAATGGTAACGCCTTTGCCGGTAAGGTATATGTCGCCCAGTTCGTCAATCGTCATCCCGTCTGATCCCTGCGAGGTAAAAAGCATTTTATCGCTTAATGAGCCGTCTTTATTGATATCATAGCGATAGGTTTTGTTATCGCCTATATCGGCTACAAAAAGATGTTTGCCATCGGCAGTGCCTACTATACCATTCGGCTGCTTAAATTTATCGTCAACCATAACCGCTTCGTGTTTGCCTTTGGCCAGGTAATAAAGCTTTTGGCCGTCAAGTTGGGGCTTTTTGTGTGTCCAATAGTCGCGTTGATAATAGGGGTCGGTAATATACAGCCCGCCATCGGGCCTTACCCAAACGTCATTTGGTCCGTTAAATATTTGCCCTTTATAGCCGGTAAGCAATACTTCTATTTTTCCTTTGGGGCTGATAGACCAAAGTTCATTTTTGCCATCGGCACAGCTGATCAGGTTACCTTTGCTGTCAAAATCCATCCCGTTACTGCGGCCGGCGCTATCCATAAAAACAGATAGTTTGCCATCTGTGCTATACTTCCAGATCTTGTTGTTGGGCTGATCTGTAAAAAATACATTACCTTTTTTGTCAACCGCCGGTCCCTCGGTAAACGAGAATTGTTTGGCAATTAACACAGCTTTGGTGCCGGCGTTGTAAAGGTTGGTGGTATCCTGCGCAAATGCGCTATAGGATAATGTTAATAAGCACGAAATTAACAACGGTAGTTTTTTCACGATATCAGATAATTGGTTTGCTAATGTATGTTGTTTTTGAGTTAGAAAAAAGGTTTTCGTTGTAGAGACGCAATATTTTGCGTCTCCGATATTCAAATCAATCATGCAAATTGAGTTCTGCAAATTTCCTCATCTGGCAGGAGACGCAAAATATTGCGTCTCTACGGTCTTACAAAACCATTAAAAACGCTATTTTTGCACCTTTATTAAAAATACCGTTCAAAACATGAGTATTGCACTATCCGAGCAGGAAATTATCCGCCGCGAATCTTTACAAAAATTAAGGGAACTGGGCATAAACCCGTACCCCGCCGAAGCATTTGATGTTAACGCCTGGGCACAGGATATTACCGATAATTTTGCAATAAAACCCGAGGCCTACCAAAATGTAGTTATTGCAGGCCGTATCATGACCCGTCGTATTATGGGCAACGCATCGTTTGCCGAGATCCAGGATTCAACCGGCCGTATCCAGGTATACCTGAAACGCGATGATATTTGCCCCGATGAGGATAAAACTTTATACAACACCGTATTTAAAAAACTGCTTGACATAGGCGATTACATAGGCATTAAAGGCTATGTGTTTTTAACGCAAACAGGCGAGATTTCGGTCCACGTTCGTGAATTGATTGTGCTTTCCAAATCGCTTAAACCGCTACCGGTTGTTAAGCGGGAGGACGACGGAACCATTCATGATGGCTTTACAGACCCTGAGTTGCGTTACCGCCAGCGTTATGTTGATTTAACGGTTAATCCGGCCTACAAACAAATATTCATCAACCGGTCCAAAGTAATCAGCAGCATGCGTAATTATTTTAACGCGCAGGGGTGGATGGAGGTTGAAACTCCCATACTGCAGCCGGTACATGGCGGCGCAGCGGCTCGTCCGTTTGCCACGCACCACAATACGCTGGATATGCCATTGTTTTTGCGCATAGCCAATGAGCTTTACCTGAAACGCCTTATTGTTGCGGGTTTTGATGGTGTATATGAGTTTGGTAAAATGTTCCGTAACGAGGGTATGGACCGTACCCATAACCCGGAATTTACTGCCATGGAAATTTATGTAGCCTATAAAGACTATATATGGATGATGGCCATGGTTGAAGAATGTTTAGAAACCGTTGCCAAAGCTGTTCATGGTATTCCCGTGGTGCAGGTGGGCAGCAACGAGATCAACTTTGCCGGTCCGTACGAAAAGTTATCTATGTACGATTCTATCCTGAAATATACCGGAATAGATGTATCGGCTATGGATGAAGCCGCTTTGCGCGATACCTGTGCCGAACTGAAAATAGAAGTTAACCCAACTATGGGCAAAGGCAAACTGATTGACGAGATCTTCAGTGCCAAGGTTGAGCATAACCTGATCCAGCCAACTTACATTACCGATTACCCAATCGAAATGACCCCGCTTGCCAAAAAACATCGCACCAAAGATGGCCTGGTAGAGCGTTTTGAGTTGTTTGTAAATGGTAAAGAAATAGCTAACGCCTACTCGGAGTTAAATGACCCGATTGACCAGCGCGAGCGCTTAGAGGAGCAGTTGATACTTGCAGGCAGGGGCGATGATGAAGCCATGGCCATGGACGACGACTTTTTACGCGCCTTGGAATACGGTATGCCGCCAACATCGGGCCTTGGTATTGGTATCGACAGGTTAGTGATGCTGATGACCAACCAGAGCACCATCCAGGAAGTATTGTTCTTCCCGCAGATGCGCCCCGAGAAAAAAGCCAAAGTTGTTACAGCCGAAGATTTTATAAACATTGGCGTACCTGCCGAGTGGGTGCCCGTGTTAAATAAAATGGGTTTTAACACCGTAGAAGAACTAAAAGCCGGCAACCCCAACAAAGTATTTAACGACCTTGGCGGTATGCGTAAAAAATTAAAACTGGACATTACCATGCCCACAAAAGAAGTGGTGATGGCCTGGTTTGAATAATATACAAGAAAACTAACGTTACCTTTACCACGATCGCGAAGTGCCTTATTCAAAGGAAATTCGCGGTCGTTTTTTGATCAGTTAACGGTGCCTTTTGTACCCGCTGCTGCGTGCCCGTTTTCTTCCATCTTGATTCTTGACTCTTAATTCTTGACTCTCCTCCCCGATTGTCGTCAAAAGTTTTACATTTGCTTTGTTAAAATAAGAACTATCCATGGTTAAATTCAACCGGTTTACACTGGATAATGGCCTCCGGGTTATTGTTCATGAAGATAATACCACGCCTATGGCAGTGCTCAACATTCTGTATGATGTTGGTGCACGCGACGAAGATCCCGAGCAAACCGGCTTTGCTCATTTGTTTGAACACCTGATGTTCGGCGGATCTGTAAATATTCCCAGCTACGATGAGCCACTGCAAAGGGTAGGAGGCGAAAACAATGCTTTTACCAGTAACGATATCACCAACTATTACATCACCCTGCCGTCGGCCAATATCGAAACGGCATTTTGGCTTGAGAGCGACCGCATGTTAAACCTCGCCTTTAGCGAGAAAAGCCTTGAGGTGCAGCGCAACGTGGTAATAGAGGAGTTTAAACAGCGTTACCTTAACCAGCCTTACGGCGATGTTTGGCTAAAGCTGCGCCCGTTGGTTTATAAACAGCACGCGTACCGTTGGGCTACCATTGGTAAAACCATCAAGCACATCGAGGATGCCAAAATTGAGGATGTGAAAGCATTCTTTAAAAAACATTATAACCCGCAAAATGCCATTATGGTAGTTGGGGGCAATATCACAACCGAAGAGGTAAAAAAACTCTCCGAAAAATGGTTTGGCCCAATCCCCGCCGGCGATAAATACACACGCAACCTGCCGCAGGAGCCCGAACAGCATGACGAACGCCGCGAAACGGTTACCGCCAAAGTACCGTTGAACGATGTGTACATCGCCTTCCAGATGGGAGCAAGGCTGGATAATGATTATTACCCGGTGGAACTACTGAGCGATATCCTTTCGCGTGGGCACTCCTCACGTTTGTACCGCAGTTTGGTGCAGGATAAGCAAATTTTTAGCGAGGTACATGCCTATATTACCGGCAGCCTGGATAAAGGTATGTTTGTGTTAGAGGGAAAACCCCTGGAAAACGTTAGCATTGAGCAGGCCGAAGCCGCGTTTTGGGATGAGTTGGAAAAAGTAAAAGCTACCGATATCCCGGCTGATGAATTAACCAAGGTGCAAAACAAAACCGAATCGACCATGGTGTTTTCTGAAATGTCGCTGTTGGATAAGGCCATGAACCTGGCCTCGTTTGAGTTGTTGGGCGATGCCGACCTGCTGAACCAGGAAACCGCCAAATACCTGGCCGTAACCCCTGCGCAGATCAAAGAAGCTGCCAACAAGATATTCAGGAAAGATAATTCATCAACGCTGATATACCTGGCCGAGAAAGAAGAAGTTTCTGAATCAGAAGTTTTCACGGCGAGTTTATCTTGATGAAGTTCAAGAAAGCTACGCTGTTTTCAGAATTAGAGAATTAACAGAATTGGAGTTTGTCTGAACCTGAATTCGTCGAATTAAGGAATTTTTTGAATTTATTTCTTCTTAATTCCGGCCATTCTTTAATTCGACGAATTCAGGTTCAGAAAAGAACCAATGACTAATGACACCGACCAATGACCACAATAGATAGAACATTAGCCCCCGATTTTAAGGCTATCGATAATATAAGCCTGATACGCCCCGCGCATAAAAAGCTCGATAACGGCTGTAATATATTTTGCTTTAACTCCGGCGACCAGGAATTGGTACGTATAGAATGGATTTTTGGCAACCTGCGTTTTAACCCGGCGCTGCCGCTGTTAAACATGGCCGTAAATACCATGCTTACCGAAGGTACCAGCACGCTAACAGCGGCCCAGATTGCCGATAAGGTTGATTTTTACGGTGCCTTTTTGCAGGTTGAATACGGGTACGAAAACTCGCAGGTTGTATTGTACAGCCTTAACAAGCACCTGCACCATACCTTGCCCGTTATTGTTGATATTTTAACCAACTCAACCTTCCCCGAGAAGGAATTGGAAACCTTTAAACGCAACCAGCAGCAAAAACTACAGGTTAGCCTGCAAAAAAATGATGTTGTTGGCCGCCGCAATTTTAACAAGGCCGTTTATGGCGATACCATATACGGGGTGGGTGCAAGCTTTGATAATTATAAAGCCCTACAGCGCGATGAATTGGCTGCGCATTATAAAGAGCAATACCAGCCATCAAATTGCACCATTATTATTTCAGGTAAAATTGAACCGGAAACTTTAACGCTTATTACGGATACCTTTGATAAAGGCTGGGTTAACGGCGATAAACCCGCCGATACTACCCAACCGGAAATTGTACCGGCTACAGAGTTGTTTTACTTTACTGAAAAGCCCGAAGCCTTGCAATCAGCTATTAGGATAGGTACACCAATGATTAACCGCAACCATCCGGATTTTCAGCAATTGCAGGTATTGAATACGGTTTTGGGTGGCTATTTCGGGTCGAGGTTGATGGCCAACATCCGCGAGGATAAAGGTTACACGTATGGTATTGGCTCGGGCTTGGGCTCATTTAAGCAAGGCGGATCATTCTTTGTAGCCACCGAGGTTGGTGCAGATGTTTGCAAACCAGCCCTTGCCGAAATTGAAAAGGAAATCAATATCCTGAAAACCGAACTGATCCCCGACGAGGAGCTTTCATTGGTACGCAACTACATGTTAGGTTCGCTGTTAGGCAGCCTGGAGAATGTGTTTTCGCATGCCGATAAATTCAAGAGCATCTATTTTGCCGGTTTGGACTATGATTATTACGATAGGTATGCCGCCACCGTAAAAAGTGTCGACTCGGCAAGGTTATTGGAATTAGCCAATAAATATTTCCACTTTGATCGTTTCTATAAAGTGATAGTGGGCAAGTATTAATTTTTGATTTGGGATTTCGGATGTTCGATTTCGGATTTCGGTCTTTAATTCCGAAATCGAACATCCGAAATTCGAAATTTCCCCAAATATCACAGAAAGGCAATTTTTAAATAATTCCGAAATCTCAATTCCGAAATCCGAAATAAAAAGTTAGCTTTGCCCGGCAAATAATAACTCCAAAATAATTATTTGCTATGCAGTTAGACCCATCTAAATTTGTTGCCGAAGGATTAACTTACGACGACGTTTTACTACTCCCCGCTTATTCAGAAGTATTACCGCGCGATGTTAACACCAGCAGCTGGTTAACAAAAAACATCCGTTTAAACATTCCCATTATTTCGGCAGCTATGGATACTGTTACCGAATCTGGCCTGGCTATTGCCATTGCCCAGGCGGGTGGTATAGGTATGCTGCATAAAAATATGACCATACAGGCCCAGGCCGATGAAGTTCGTAAAGTTAAACGATCTGAAAGCGGCATGATCCAGGATCCTGTTACTTTGCTGGAAGATGCCCTGCTTGCAGATGCATTCCAGATCATGAAGGAGTTTAGCATCGGTGGTATCCCGGTAATTGATGCCGATCATCGCCTTAAAGGTATTATCACCAACCGCGATCTGCGTTTCCAAAAAGATATGAGCGTTCCCGTTAGCTCGGTAATGACCAAAATCAACCTGATCACGGCTCCCGAAGGCACTACACTTACCGAAGCTGCAGCGATACTGCAAAGCAATAAAATTGAAAAGTTACCGGTTGTAAATACCAATGGTAAGCTGGTAGGCTTAATTACATACAAAGACATTCAGAAGGTTAAAAACTTCCCCAATGCCTGTAAAGACGAGTTTGGTCGCCTGCGTGTAGGCGCCGCCGTAGGCGTTGCTGCCGACAATATCGACCGCGTAACCGCCCTGGTAAATGCCGGTGTTGATGTGGTTACTGTTGATACAGCCCACGGCCACAGCAAAGGGGTTATTGATATGGTGAAAGCTATTAAAGCTTTGCATCCAAACCTGCAGGTTATTGCCGGTAACATTGCCACAGGCGATGCGGCTATTGCCCTTGCAGATGCTGGCGCCGATGCCGTTAAAGTAGGTATTGGTCCGGGTTCAATTTGTACTACCCGTATTATTGCAGGTGTGGGTGTACCACAGCTATACGCCGTTTACGAGTGTGCTAAAGCATTAGAAGGCCGTGGCATCCCGGTTATTGCCGATGGTGGTATCAAACAAACCGGCGACATTGTAAAGGCTATTGCAGCCGGTGCAAGCTCTATCATGGCAGGCTCACTGTTTGCAGGTGTGGAAGAATCACCGGGCGAAACTATTATATATGAAGGCCGTAAGTTTAAATCGTACCGCGGTATGGGTTCGGTTGAGGCCATGGCAAAAGGATCGAAGGACCGTTATTTCCAGGACGAAACCGATGTGGTAACTAAACTGGTACCTGAAGGCATTGTAGGCCGTGTGCCATTTAAAGGCAACATGGGCGAAGTAATATTCCAGTACATTGGCGGTTTACGCGCCGGCATGCACTACTGTGGTGCCGCCAATATAGAAGATCTGCAACGCGCCAAATTTGTACGCATAACCGCAGCCGGCATGCGCGAAAGCCACCCGCACGATATTACCATTACTAAGGAGGCTCCTAATTACACAAGCAGGTAAGCAATTATTGAATTATTGAATGACTGAATTATTGAATTTTATTCACAGTCATTCAATAATTAAAAAACTAAAGAAGCCCCTAATTACACAAGCAGGTAAGCAATTATTGAATTATTGAATGACTGAATTATTGAATTTTATTCACAGTCATTCAACAATTCAACAATTCAATAAATCGATAATTCAATAATTAAAAAACTAAAGAAGCTTTGGCCGCTAATTACTGGCCGTTAATGGATGCCGACTTTGGGATGATACTGTTTGATGTTATTATTTTTAAAGCCTGGTCGTTGGTAAAACCCTCTTTGGTAAGGGCATCAAAATACTCTTTATTTAGTTTTGCTATCTCGGCTATTTTTCCGGGCTGCTGGTAATAAGCAAATTGAGCGTCAAGCAAGCTTTTTACCATGGATGTATACATGGGGGCCATGGCGTTTGCCATTTCATTACCGTGTCCATAAAATAAACCTTTAACAGTGTCGGTATTCGCCGGTGGTGGTGGTAATAATTCCACGTTGGTTATTTTTATGCCCTTATCCCCAGGCGATGAATGTATAACATCAACGTTATAAAAATTAAAATAGTTTATTCCATCACTCCGTTTGCCGGCGCGTTCAATAATATCGATGGTTTTGGTGTTGGCGGGAATCTTTTTAAAATACACTTTAAACTCCAGCTTATCATTTAGTTTTTTTAAGGTGTTCCTCGTCTCAGGAGCTACGGCAATCCCTTCCGATTTTACGTACCCGTAATGTTTATTATCAACGTCTGTTTGAATATAAATTTCCTTGTTAAGCACGGCCCAGGCGTTATCACTGCCGGCATAATGCCTAAAACTTACTACGGTATACTGTTGATCCGTCTCAATTTTGGTGATGGTGCTTGTCGGGCTGTCAGTAGTTTCAATATCGGGATTGGTAACAGTTTGGGCAAAAGTACTTTTAAGGCCGATTGTAAATAATACGGCTGCAAGGATTAAGGCTTTTTTCATATGGATGTTTGGTTTATAAGGTTTGGTAAATGTAATTATGTAATAATACGTATTAAATGGATAAACGGCTAAAGTTAATGGATAATACTATCCAGTGCGATTGGGTATTTCACATTTCATTAGCATCCTAACCAGTTCGCCGGTCCTGATAGTATAATGCGAAACTGATTTTGTGTAAAACATTAAAAAAGAAAGCAGTAATTTGACCGGACAAATTAAATTATATGCGATTATTTAAAATGGTGTTTTTTTGTTCATTATTGATAACAGTATTTTTAACGGGGTGCAATATGCACAACAATGAACATGTTATTGATCTACTTAATAAAGACAACGGCGAAAACGTTTGGGGCGGTGATGTTCGTTTTTCTGTAGTCAACATCAAAGAAGTTGATAAATCGTTCGTGTATGATTTACAGGCAAAATATAAGCAAAAGCTTGTTGGCTTTGAGGTAGCGATACCCAAAAATACAAACCAGGGCGAAAATGGGTTCGGTAAAGGTGTCATGATCAGGAGCCTTGGTAAAAAGAGCGACGATTTCAGGAATGCGCTTGCCGAAATTTATAAGATTAAGGTTGATACCAATAAAAAGTTTGTTGATAAGATACCGGCAGCTTTTGTTGATCTTGATATATTTGCCAAAGCTTTAGTGAACAACGCCAATACCGATCAGAACTACTTAAATCAGCTGAAGTTGTTTTTTGATACTCCTGACGGCGATGAAGCAGAAGTGTTTCTGAATGTTCGCAAAGGTCAGCAGGTTGTCGAACTTGCAGAGAAAGATGAGGAATACAGAAGCTTGATCATCAAACTATTTACGCAACCATAACTATATCAATTTAGATAAATGAAATCCATCTCCGTATTCTGCGGCGCCAACTTTAACGGCGATCCTTTATTAAAACAAGCTATTGAGCAACTGGCCGAAGTTATGGTAAGCCGCGATATTACCCTGGTATTTGGTGGCGGTAAAGTTGGTGTTATGGGGCTGATAGCCGATGCCATTTTAAGCCGTGGCGGTAAAGCGATAGGGGTGATACCCCAGTTTTTGATGGATAAGGAAGTTGGGCATACCGGGCTAACCGAGTTGCATATTGTAGATAACATGCACCAGCGCAAGCAAATGATGAATGATTTGTGCGATGGAATCATTACCCTGCCCGGCGGACTGGGTACCCTTGAAGAGTTTTTTGAAGTACTTACCTGGCTGCAGTTAGGCCTGCACAGCCACCCGATAGGCCTGCTTAATACCGGTGGATATTACGATTCATTGCTAAAACAACTGGATGTAATGGTTGAGCAAAAATTCCTGAAACCCGCCAACCGCGAACTGGTGATTACCTCTGGCGATCCAATTGAACTGGTAAGCCTGATGAGCAACTTCGACGCCAAGCCCGACGAAGTTTGGTTTAAGGATAGAAACCTTTCTTAAGTCAAAATTCAAAAGTCAAAATTCAAAAAGGGAAGTTCGCAAAAGGGGGCTATACCAATTTCTGTTAATTCTTAAATCCTGAAAATTCTGATTCAAACAAATGTGTTAGGGATTGGCGTGGATACCGGCCAACGCGCGTAATGCCTGCAGGCGTATGAACAAAAAGCCCGGCCGAAGGCAACACCATAAAAAAGTATCAAGTAGTTAGTAGCAAGTATCAAGATTTTTTGATGTGCAGGCGTGCAGATAACTGCGTTAAGGGCGTCGCCGTTTCAGATGTGCAGATTGAAAGAATTATTTGAGACAAAATCCCATTAATCTGCTGAATCCCGGTTTAGCAAAAACGACAGATTTCAGACATTAAACTTGCTTAGAAAAATCATCTGCACATTTGAAATCTGAAATCTGCACATCAAAAGATCACCCTTCCACCTGCGTTATTGTCCAAAAGTCATCAGCAAGGTCGGTGCTGGTGATGTAATCATAGGGCATTAAAAAATAGCCTTTTTGTCCCCAGGCGTCGCCCCAGCTATTGCGGATAATGAATGCTTTTTTACTATCGTCATACCCGGCAGCCATAACCGCGTGGCCACCCAAAACACTTTCGGTTTTTGAGGGCATGGGCATTATGCCGGTTTGGGCAACAGTGGCACTTTCAAAGCTCTGGTAAACGGTGAAGCCAAAAACAAAAGGATTACCGGTAGCAAGGCACGATTTTAACTCGCTGATGTTGGCGTTGTTTAGGCGGGTGTACTGCAGGGCCTGGTTCTTTTTAGCCTTGGTAAATGATGTTTTTGTTGGCTTTTTTGCAAATTTCTTGATATTATACGGCCAAAGTTTCTCGTCGCAAACACCCAGGGTGGCTACTGATTTTATGCCATCGCGCAGTTGGGCGCCGCTATCCTGGCTTACGGTACCTTCCAGCACTCGTTCGTTATAATAAATAAACAGGCGCGATGGGTTAAAAATCGGCAGTTTTTGGCGCATCAGCTCAAACTGAAAAGCGCCACCTATAGCATTGGCCGTGCATGAGCCTAATTGGCCTTGATCATAAACAGGAGGGCATTGCAGCCGCATGTCAACCATTGGTGGTAGCGGCTTAGCTAAAGCTTCGGGCCTTACAACAGCATATCTTAAATCGCGATGATCGGGCAGGTCGGGAGTCCAGCCGTAGTGTTGAGTTTTTTGTATCATGACAGATTGGGGGCTAAGTAATTGTGAAGTAAAGCTATATGGATCCAGGTAATTATATATACGTGTTTTTACGCTATTTTAAACGTAGTGCTACTGGTTTGTCATTGGTCATCATCGCTGCGCTTGTCATTGGTCATTTCGCTTCGCTGTCATTAGTCATCAGTAGATTATTTGAAAGTTTTTAAAACAATGACTACCAGTTAAACTTGGCCCTAAATGACCAATGACCAATGACCAATGACCAATGACCAATGACCAATGACCAATGACCAATGACCAATGACCAATGACCAATGACCAATGACCAATGACCAATGACCAATGACCAATGACCAATGACCAATGACCAATGACCAATGACCAATGACC
>NZ_JBFUIA010000026.1:0-100708 GCF_056402115.1 Mucilaginibacter sp. P4_C11
AAGGTGAAAGGTGAAAGGTGAAAGGTGAAAGGTGAAAGGTGAAAGGTGAAAGGTGAAAGGTGAAAGGTGAAAGGTGAATCAACCGGGCTTCGCCCGGTTGATTCACCTAATTGGGACATGCCGCTAACGCAGCTACCTTTTACCTTTCGCCTTTTACCTTTAACCTATTTATAAAGCAGGCAATACAATTTTACGGATACGGTTATTGCCAGAGTCGGTTACGTATAGGTTGCCGCTTGCATCGGCGGCTACTCCCTGTGGCGATGCAAATAAGGCGTTTGTACCACTACCTTCGGCAAAGCCAGCCGTAGCGCTAATGCCGGCTAACGGCAATAAAACTTTATTGGTGGTGATCTCAAATACACGGCCGGTTTGGTCGGCTATAAAAAGGTTTCCTTTAGCATCAAATGTCAATGCCGATGGCGAACCAATAACCTGGTGCTTTGGATCGCCCAGGTAGGTGCTCACTACACCGGCCGCTGTTATTTTGCGGATGGAATAATTTAGCGCGTCGGCTACATAAATATCGCCTGCTGCATCTATAGCCAGGCCCGATGGCTTGTTAAATGACGCGCTGGTAGCCGTAGTATTATTAACCCAGGCTGCTGCCCTGTTGCCGGCAAATGTTGTTACCACACCTGCGGCTGTAACCTTGCGGATCAGGTTATTACCCCTGTCGGCTACGTAAAGGCTGCCAGAACCGTCAATCACTATGCCGCGCGGGCTATTAAATGTAGCGGCAGTGCCTGTTCCATCGTCGTAACCTGCGGTTCCGCTACCTGCCAATGTGCTTACCACACCTGCAGGGGTTATTTTACGGATAATGTTATTGCTAAAATCGGCTACATAAATGTTGCCTGCGGCATCAGTTACCAGGCTTTCCGGTGCGTAGAACTGGGCATTGGCCAGTGAGCCATCTACGTACCCTATTGTTCCGTTACCAGTTAATGTGTTTACAGTACCGCCGGTAGTAACAGTCCTGATGGCGCTGTTAAAAGCATCGGCTATATAAATAGTACCTGTACTGCTAATGGTGATACCTTGCGGACTGTAAAAAGACGCGGCGGCACCTGTAGCATCAATGAAGCCGGCACTACTATTACCGGCAAATGTGCTCACGGTGCCTACTTTTGATGTCAAATCGGTACCGGTAGTAAATTCCACAACTTTACCATAGCCGGTACCAACAGAATTGGTGGCGTAGGCGCGTACATAATATTTGGTGTTAACTTTTAAGCCCTTCATTTTACTGGCATAGGTTAAATAGTTAACAGTATCGGCAGTTTTTGAATCGGCAGTAGTTGGGGTTGGGTTTGTAGCGCTCCAGCATACACCATAGGTTGATACGGCATAAGTAAGCGCCTCGGTAATAAAACCGCCGCTATGGGCGCTGGTGTCGGCAGCATCTTTAACCACATCAGTGGTAGATATAACAGGCACTACGCCAGGAGTTGGATTATTGCTTTTAATACACCCTGCCTGGGTTAAAGCAATAGTAAACACTACTGCTGCAAACAGGATGGAATTAGTAAGATTTTTGTTCATTTGAAATAATATGAATTAATGAGCACGGTATTATCAGCTGTAAAAATAAACAACTTGACAAAGCTTATTACCTAAAACGAATATTTTAACATTCATTAACACTTAAATAAAAGCCGGTTGCAAATTGAATAAAAATAAATGAGTTTAAAGTGAATATAATACGGCCAATAAACACAAAATGTAACAGTAATAAGCCCTTAAAGTAAATATGCAACATTTTGCAGGCTATGGTGTTATGTAAAAACAAGCTATAGTCATGAAAATATCCCCTTTATTAATTGCGTTATTAATGCCTGCGATGGTATTTGCCCAAAAGCACATACCCCTACCCCATGGTATGGTTTACGGCCAAAAGCCAGATACCATGGCCATGATGCCTGCTAATAAACTGGAAGCATCTATGGGCAAAAAGACTAGGATAAGCACCACCATTGAGGGTAAGATTATAAAAGTGACTAAAGAAAAAGGCGGCTGGTTTGATGTAGACGCCGGTGGTGGCAAAATAATGGCGGCTCACTTTAAAAACTACAATGTTATGCTACCTACCCAGTTGGCTGGCCGTACCGTAATTATAGAAGGCGTGGCCGAAAAAATGTTTATCGCCGATGATCTGCAACATCTGGCGGGCGATACAGTAAGCGGTAAAAGGCAGCACAAGGTAAAAACCGATCCTAAACGGACGGTTACGTTTGAGGTAAAGGGATTAATGGTTGATAAATAGCCTATGCCGGTAATGAATCTGTTTACTTTAGCCGGGTAAACGAATAACTGTAAATAAGCCTGATACCGAAAATGCTTAGCGACCTGTTATTATTGTTTTTGATATCGGCGTGAAAGTTTAAATCTATAGTTTGATGTGTTGTGGTCATCACCATATATCCTATGCCGGCTGTGCCGCCACCACCTGTCTCGCTAAAAACGTCGCCTTCGGCATTCACAAAGCCACCCGCATGCAGGTAAAATTGAGGAGTAACGTATACCCTGGCTGCAAGACCGGCATATGCCAGGTAAGGCGCCTCGATACCAACGGATGGTGTAATACTCAAAAAGTTATTTAATCTTAACTCACCCTGACCTACAATTCCATAGCCGGGCATGTTTTCTTTGGAGTAGCTTAATGCCCCACCGCCACCAATAGCAAATTTAGCCTGGGCTTTAGCATTATGTACAGTAAAAATGAGGCAAAAGGATGCGAAGATGGACGTTAAGGCTTTGCAGGCAGTGTTCATAAGGTTATATATTAAACAACAAAAGCCCCTTAATGCCGGGGCTTTCGTCATATTATTACAATAACGTAAAAAACAATAAATACTTATCCCACTAATTAAATTTAGCGTTATGAGCCTATACCAATGGTTTTAGGTGCAGTTCGTTAGTAAAAAGTTCTTTAACTTTTTGTACTACCTCGGCGCGGTTCACGGTGGCAGCATCGCGCCTGCATTTAAGGTAATGTTCCCTTGCCACTTTTTCGGCCAGGTCGCCAAGGGTTTTTACTTTCAGTTCTTTACCAAACCTGCCTGCAAGGGCAAATCCCGAAAGGGCAATTGCCAGGCCAAAGGCGGCTACGATAGGCTGAAAGAAAAAGCCAGCCAGCGATGCGGCCAGTATAAATGCAAAAGCGGCAATTACTCCTTGTTTGGGCTGCAATAAATTAAGCTGAAAACCCATTTCCCGTTCAATCTCATTAATAACCACAATTCGGTTATCCCGCGGAAAAATGTCTTCGAGCCGGGTTTGGGGTTTTACCAATTCCCTTGGAGCGGTAATGGTACAGTTAATGGCATTCCTGATTTTGTAAAATGCCTGCTGGGTGGTACAGCTTTCGTTGTTTACGTGTTTTATCTTTTCAACAACAATATCGCAAAGTTTACCTAACGTTTTTACATCCCGTACAGATGTATCTTCGAAACTAATATTAAATGATCTTTCAATTTTTACAAGAACGTCACCTAAATCCTCAGGGTCAACACTATTAAGGTTGAATGCCTGGTTATTATTCAAATTAACTTTCAAACTATAGCAACTAAATTTAACCATAAATTGCCTGTAACCGGGGCTACAGGCAATTGTTATTAGCTATTAAACTACTTTTAAATCATAAGTACTTAGCCGATCGTCATAAGTGATCTGTCTTTCTCGACTTAGAACTCAAAACTTCCGACTAAAGACTACTTTACCGGCTCAGGTACATTGATTTCTCTTTGTACAGGTGACGGAAATATGGGTCCTGAAGGTTAGGGATAAAGCGGATAGCCTCTCCTGTCGATTTCATTTCAGGGCCTAACTCCTTGTTCACTTCAGGGAATTTATCAAACGAGAACACCGGTTCTTTGATGGCATAGCCCCAAAGTTTGCGTTCGATGGTGAAGTCTTTCAGTTTGGCAACGCCCAGCATTACTTTGGCCGCTATGTTGATGTATGGTACATCGTAAGCTTTGGCTATAAAAGGTACCGTACGCGACGCACGCGGGTTGGCTTCTATCACAAACACCTGGTCGTTTTTAACGGCAAACTGGATGTTTAGCAAGCCACGCACATTTAAGGCCCTGGCAATTTTTTCGGTATACTCCTCCATCTGGCTTATCACATTGTCGGATAAATCAAAAGGCGGTAACACCGCAAATGAGTCGCCCGAGTGGATACCGGCTGGCTCAATGTGTTCCATTAAACCAACGATGTGCACGTCGTCGCCATCGCTTATCGAGTCAGACTCGGCTTCGGCGGCACGGTCAAGGAAGTGGTCAATCAGTACGCGGTTACCGGGCAGGTTTTTAAGTAAGCTAACAACAGCTTTCTCCAAATCCTCATCGTTAATCACAATGCTCATGCCCTGGCCACCCAATACATAGCTTGGGCGAACAAGTACCGGGTAACCAACCTGGTGCGCTACTTCAAGGGCTTCTTCGGCACTTTCGGCAACACCGTATTTAGGGTAAGGGATATTCAATTCTTTCAACAGATCGCTGAAACGGCCGCGGTCTTCGGCCACATCCATATCATTGAATGAGGTACCTATGATGTTAATGCCGTGCTCGTGCATCTTCTCGGCCATTTTTAAAGCGGTTTGGCCACCAAGCTGTACAATTACACCGTAAGGTTTTTCCAATTCGATGATCTCGCGAACGTGCTCCCAGTAAACCGGCTCAAAGTATAGCTTGTCGGCCATGTTAAAGTCGGTTGATACCGTTTCGGGGTTACAGTTAACCATGATGGCTTCAAAGCCCGATTCTTTTGCGGCCAGTAATCCGTGCACGCAGCTATAATCAAACTCAATACCCTGGCCTATACGGTTGGGGCCTGATCCTAAAACGATGATCTTCTTTTTATCAGACGAGACAGATTCGTTTTCGCCTTCGTAAGTAGAGTAATAGTAAGGTGTTTTTGCAGGGAACTCCGCAGCGCAGGTGTCAACCATTTTGTAAACACGCTTAATGCCCAGGGCTTTGCGGCGCTGGTAAACATCTTCTTCGGTAACGTTGCCTAAAATGTAAGCAATTTGTGTATCCGAGAAGCCTTTTTGTTTTAGGGTGAACAGGAAGTCTTCAGGGATATTGTTCAGTGAGTAACGGCGCAGTTCGTTCTCTAAGTTAACCACATCCATAATCTGGTTCAGGAACCAGCGATCGATCTTGGTAACTTTACGTACCGATTCTATTGGTACACCAAGGCTTAAGGCATCATAAATATGGAATAACCTGTCCCAGCTAGGGTGCTCCAGGCTGTACATAATTTCTTCCAGGTTGCGGCTTTGGCGGCCATCGGCACCTAAACCGGCCCGGCCTATCTCTAAACTCTGACAGGCTTTTTGCAAAGCTTCAATAAAGCTGCGGCCAATGCCCATTACCTCGCCTACCGATTTCATTTGCAGGCCAAGCTCGCGATTGGCGCCTTTGAATTTATCAAAGTTCCAGCGTGGTATTTTTACAATCACATAATCCAAAGTAGGCTCAAAATAAGCCGAAGTTGTTTTGGTGATCTGGTTTTCTATTTCATCAAGGTTATAACCTATGGCCAGCTTAGCAGCAATCTTAGCAATTGGGTAACCGGTTGCTTTGGATGCCAGTGCCGATGAACGCGATACGCGCGGGTTAATTTCAATGGCGATGATGGCTTCGTCGGCAGGGTTAACCGAGAACTGTACGTTACAGCCACCAGCGAAGTTGCCAATGGCGCGCATCATGCGGATGGCCTGGTTACGCATATCCTGATAGCAGCGGTCGCTCAGGGTCATGGCCGGGGCCACGGTTATCGAGTCGCCGGTATGGATACCCATCGGGTCGAAGTTTTCGATAGAGCAGATGATAATTACGTTGTCGTTATTATCGCGCAGCAGTTCCAATTCGTATTCTTTCCAACCTATAACGGCTTGTTCAACCAAAACCTCGTGGGTAGGTGATGCCTGTAAGCCTTTGCTTAATGCGGCATCAAAATCTTCTTTTTTGTGCACAAAGCCTGCACCTTTACCACCAAGGGTATAGCTTGGGCGGATAACCAGCGGGAAACCAATTTCCTGCGCGGCTTCTTTACCTTCCAGAAAAGAGTTGGCAATTTTGGATTTGGCAACACCTACACCAATATCAACCATCAATTGGCGAAAAGCTTCGCGGTTTTCGGTTTTTTCGATGGCGGCAATATCAACACCCACAATTTTTACATTGTACTTTTCCCAAATACCTTGCTCGGCAGCTTCAATACAAAGGTTAAGCGCGGTTTGGCCACCCATGGTAGGTAGTACCGCGTCAATTTGTCGCTCATTAAGTATCTGCTCGATACTTGCGCAGGTTAAGGGCAGCAGGTAAACATGATCGCCAATAACCTTATCCGTCATGATAGTGGCGGGGTTGCTGTTGATGATGGAAACGGTGATGCCTTCTTCTTTAAGGGAAAGGGCGGCTTGCGAGCCGGCGTAATCAAATTCGCAGGCCTGGCCAATAATAATGGGGCCAGAGCCGATAATCAGAACGGATTTGATGGAATTATCTTTGGGCATAGGGCTTTTTTTTAAATCAAAAGTTCTAAGTCAAAAGTTAAAGGATTTTTATCTCCTTTAAACGATTTTTCCTATGCACTGAAGGCGAGAAATCCCGACCTCAGTGTCGGGGTGCAAAGATAGAGTTTTGACGCACACAATTAATCTTTTTTTTGAATTAATATTTATATTTTATGTACGTCCTTAAATTTTAGCATTTCGGTGAGTTTTAGCTCCTTGTCTGTATCAAATCCGCATGATGTTGTAAAGTTTTGCGGATTGCGGTACGTGCCAAATAACATATCCCACCAAACAATATCGCCATAATTATTGCTGTGTTTTTCGTACTCGTGATGGATACGGTGCATCTCGGGTCGCTGGAAAATGTAGCCTATCCATTTTGGAGTTTTGATATTGGTGTGATAGAAAAATTCGCCCAAAGCGGTGCACAAAGTATATATAGCTCCTGACTCGGGGCTTAAGCCAAGCAGCGTGTACACCAGCAAACTGCCTATTACTGAGTTAGCAGCCATCTCCAACGGATGTTTATAAAATGACGTTATCACTTCAATGCGCTGTGCGCTATGATGTATCTGGTGAAAATGCCGCCATAAAAAATCACTCCGATGGCGCCACCTATGCCACCAATAAAATATAAAAGTTGCTATAAAGTAAGCCACCACTCCGCCAAGCCAATTGGGCATATGGCGCGACAGAAAGAAAAGAGAATAGCCAGACAGCCATTTTTCCCAGCTATAACCGGCAATAACTACAATAAGTAACTGTACAAAATTGATAGCAAGCACCCTTATGGTCCAGGTAGGCACCTGGGGAAGTTTCCACCCGGGCGAAAGCTTTTCAATGAGGAAACAAACGGCAAAACAAATTAAAATGATATAAAGCATGGTTTTATGTTTTTGATTAAATCAAATCTCGGTGCCAGGCCTGTCAATAAGTTTTGACTTATATCAAAAAACGTTACCCTTTAGCTCTTATCCTGCTTAAGGTTTCTTGTTTAATACTTAAAAATGATGCTATTTGCCCCAGGGACGCTTTTTGAAGGATGCCGGGATGGCTTTGCATTAGGTTTTCATACCGTTCTTTTGCACTGAGCGTTTGCAGGTTAATAGTCCGCTCTTCACTGCGGATGTAATACTGTTCGGTAACAAGGCGTCCGGTTAGGTTAAACTCCGGGTATTTTTTGTACATAGCTTGTAGCTGGTCCCAATTGATGGATTGCAGAACGCTATCTTCCAGTACCTGGATGTTTTCGAAAGAAGGCTTACGCGAAAAAAAGCTATAGACCGATACAATGATTTCGCCCTGGCCATTAAACCAACTGGTAAATTCGTTACCCGCTTTATGGTAGTAGGCCCTGGTAAAGCCTTGTTTTACAAAATAAATGCGCTGCGACACCTGCCCTGCTTTTAACAGGATTGATTTCTTAGCATAATGGTCTTCAACCAGATATGACTCAAGCTGGCTTTTTATCTGCGGTGTTAGGATATTTATATTATTAAGTACTTGCAATAAACCATTTGTTTCCATAAAATCTTAATATATTTATACAAGGTATAAATTACCTATAAAACCAATTAAACTTGTAATTGTAGTAATGTACAATTACCTTACAGCGATAAATTATGATGAAGAAACATACATTTTTTCTGTTTGCCGCTATTTTCCTCTTCGGAAGCTGTGGTATGCTGCAGTCAATCATGAAATCTACGTTCCCTTACACGGCTAACCTGGTAATTCCGGCATCATCATCGGTCGATCAGCCGCATACCGCCATAAGTACAGCCAACAGTTTCGACCAGGATTTTACCAAAGATGGCAATAATGCAAACCAGATAAGTGAAGTTCGCATTATATCGGCAAAGCTGCAATCAAAAGATCCATCGGATTATAACATTGGCAATATTGCAGCATTAAGGATTTATATGGCCAAAGCCGATGGCAGCGACGAGGTGTTGGTGGCCATTCGTAAAGATATTACTGCCAATGTTGGTAACAGTGTAGTGCTGGATATAGACAACTCGCATTTTTTGGATGAGATTGTAAGGGAGCCAAGCGTGCGCATCAGGATGGTTTACCTGTTACGTAAAGCCGTTAACACCGATGTGGAACTTAAAGTATCGTTAAGCATAGGTGCGGAGCCGCGGGAGCGATAGTATCAATACCCCTGTAAAGCGAAAGCAACCGGTACTGAATATATGACCCTTACCGCACGGCCAAACCTGGTACCCGGTACCCACTTCGGCGAAGCGTTTAATACCCTTGCGGCTTCGGCATCAAGCTCCTTGCTAACAGATTTTGTAACTTTAACCTCTGTAACCTGGCCGCTTTTTTCAACAACAAAGGTTAAAACTACCCGGCCTTGTATATTATTTTGCCTTGCATAGGTGGGATATTCAATATGATTTGAAAGATACCGGCCAAAGCCTGGCACCCCGCCCTTAAACTGCGGTGGCACACTCCTTGTTTTGGTATAGGTATTAACTGTGCCTTCATCTAATGTTGCAGTACCTGAAATAAGCTGGCCGTTACTATAATTTTCTTCAAAACGGGTGTGGATATCATCAAAGCGGCCTTTCCAAAGCCCTTCCCGTTTGCCATTTTTGATTTCGCCCTCTTCGGTTATTTTTTTTAAATTGTTACTATAACCAACATAATGCCCGTTACCGTTGGTTACCAATAGCGTTCCTACAGAATCGCGGCAATCCGTCACCAGGTAGTTTTCTTCAAAATCATTATAAGGACTGTCGTTATCAGGAAACTCCCTGCCAAGGTATAACTTACCGTTTGGGAAATAATCATACGCGCTACCAATCACTTTGCCTTTTTTGTAGGTGCGCACAGATTCTTTATTGCTGTTTTTAAAATAAGTGATGCACTGATCCTCAAGTGTTACCGGATCGATGGTAGAGGTTTTACCCAGCATCTTAACTTTCCCGTTAGGATAGTACTCCAGAACATTGAAAAAAACAGTCCCTGAATCGGGCTCGCGAATGATCCTGATATAATCGGCGCTGTCGCGAACATCAACATGTTTGCCGTTGTTTTTCAAAAAATAAACATTCTGACGCTGGGCAAAGCATAGCGATGCCATGAAAAGAAAGGTAAAGGTTAAAGGTAATTTCATTAGTAAACCAGGGGCTTTAAAACCGCCCTAATTTACTTTATTAATTTATTATCAGCATCAGGAAATACCAATATGGGTTCATATTTTCTTGCCTCGTCGCGCTCCATGTAGGCGTATGACATAATGATAACCACATCACCAACCTGGGCCAGCCTGGCGGTAGCACCATTTAAACAAACCGTGCCGCTGCCGCGCTCACCTTTTATAACATAAGTTTCAAAACGCGCGCCGTTATTGTTATTCACTATCTGAACTTTTTCGTTCGGAATAATATCGGCCGCTTCAATCAGGTCTTCATCAATTGTAATACTGCCCACGTAATTCAGCTCCGCCTGCGTAACCTTCACCCTGTGAATTTTGGACTTCAATATCTCAATAATCATGGTGCAAAGTTATAAATAAATTTAGTCGATAGTTCATGGTCCATAGTCGATAGATTGTAAAATGATTAATCACGGCTGTAACGCTATTTTTGCCATGATCTATCAGCCCTCGTCTATCCAATCAACATATTATCTATCAATCTTGTTTTACCTGCCCGGGCTGCTACCAGGGCTACTATATTTTGAGTGGCGGCGGTGGCCGGCAATAATGTATCGCCATCAACAATTTCAAAATATTCAAGGCTAATGTCCGGCTCAGCACCAATCATCTGTTCTGCCTGCTGCTGAAGCATTTGTATATTTTCTGTATCGAAATTGCTTTTAACCCAGTTTAATGTTTTTGATAATATGAGGGCATGCTGCCTGTCGCCGGCGGTTAAGTGAATATTCCTCGAGCTCATGGCCAGGCCATCGTCATCGCGCAAAATGGGGCACATGACCACCTTTACCGGCATGTTTAATAAATTAACCATTTTATTGATCACCATAAACTGCTGGTAGTCTTTTTGGCCAAAAAAGGCGATGTCGGGCTTTACGATGTTGAACAGTTTATTTACCACCTGCATAACACCCTGGTAATGTCCCGGCCGGAATTTGCCTTCCAGTAAATGCTCCAGGTTGCCTATATCTAAATGCCATTTCTCATTACCATCATACATCTCATCAACCGCCGGGTTAAACAATATATCGCAGCCTGCCTGCTCCAGCATAGCTATATCGGCAGCAATGGGACGGGGATACTTTTCAAGGTCTTTCGGATCGTTAAACTGGGTGGGGTTTACAAAAATACTGCAAACCACTTCGGTGCTAATTTGCTGAGCCTGTTTAATTAACGATACGTGGCCGTTATGCAGTGCGCCCATTGTAGGTACAAAGCCAACAGTTTTGCCGGTTTTGTTGGCAAAGTACTGGTTTAGCTGTTGCCTGGTAGTAAATATCTTCAATGTAGTTTGAATTACAAAATTTGGTAAAGGTGTGCATTTACGCAAAAAATACCAAAAGTTACTTGCACAATTCGTTGACAGTTCATATAATAATGATTATATTTGCACACTCAAATTTTTTGACTTCTTTACATATTTTTAATACTGATTAAGTGATGGGTAAATCTAAGCTATTGTTTATAACTCATGAAATGTCTCCTTTCCTTGAACTCACAAAAATTGCTGAAATAACACGCCAACTTCCGCAGGCAATGCAGGAGAAGGGATTCGAGATCCGGATCCTTATGCCGCGTTTTGGCAATATTAACGAGCGCAGGAACAGGCTTCATGAAGTTATCCGTTTATCGGGTATGAATATTATTATCAACGATAATGATAACCCGCTGATCATTAAGGTAGCATCTATCCCGGCAGCGCGTATGCAGGTGTATTTTTTAGATAATGAAGAATATTTTCAGCGTAAACATGTGTTTGGTGATAAGGACGGCAAGTTTTATGCCGATAATGACGAGCGTATGATCTTCTTTTGCAAAGGTGCATTGGAAACGGTTAAAAAATTAGGATGGGCTCCAGACATCATCCATTGCCATGGATGGTTAAGCGCCCTGGTGCCTGCGTATTTAAAAACTACTTACAAAGACGATCCAACTTTTAAGCATTCAAAAATCATTTATTCGATTTACGAAAATGATTTTAATGACAAGCTTGGCGCCGACTTTGCCCAAAAAGCAATCATGAGCAACATGACCGAGGCGCACGTTGACGCTTACAAAGAAGGCACCAACACTGCCCTTTATGCAGGCGCAATCCAGTACTCAGACGGGATTGTTTTGGGCAGCGAGAATATAGACGCAGATGTGTTAAATAATGTTAAAAACAGCAATAAATCGGTTTTAGAATTTGATTCTACCGCAGATTTCGAAAATTATTACAATTTTTACGACGAAATTACCAACGACGAATTGGTGCATGTTGCATAAGACTTAATATTATATATGAAATTTTTCAGATTAGACTTATTGACCCTGTTAATAAGTCTTTTTATTTTCAATAGCTGTAAGCGCCAGGAGGGCATAGGTTTAGGGGTAGATACGTCATCCCAGGTAAGCGGCACTTTGCTTGTTGATACTACCGTTACCATCAACACTGTTGACGAAGATACCGCAACCGTAGTTACATCGGGTTTAACTAAAACACCGCTTGGCGAATTTGTTGACCCGGTTTTTGGTACAACTAAAACAAACGTGGCAATGGCTATCCAGCTGCCAACGGCTCCGTATACAGTTCCTGCAGGTACACTTACTATAGATTCGGCCGTGCTTGTACTGGGCTATGCCGATGGCTTTTATGGAGATTCTGTAGTTTCCCGTTATAAAGTTAACGTATATCAGCTACAAAATAAGCCCACTAACGAAACCTATTATGGCACCAAACGCTGGGCAAGCCAGGCTACTGTATTGGCAACCAAAACATTTACAGCCAACACCCATGATAGCTTAACCATTGCCCGCATTCGTAAAGATACCATTGATACCGTGCAAAGGGTTGCGCCGCAGTTGCGTATACCTTTTAGCAAGCAGTTTATTTATGATAACCTTTTTAATGCCACTGGTACAGCGTTAGCTTCTGACGCGGCTTTCCAGGATTTAGTTAAAGGTTTATATCTAACCGTGGCAAGGGCGCAATCTTCAAATGTGGGTGGTACTTTGCAATTAAATCTTTCATCTACACGGTCGCACCTTGATGTGTTTTACAAGGCCAAGAATGATACTACAACAGATACAGCAAGTGTATCGTTAACCTTCCCTATACATGCTGCCGAAATAAGGCATCAGTATGGCAGTGTGACGGATGCCGCAAGGAAGGCTAAAGTAACCAGCCAAACTACAGTTTACCTGCAAGGGTTGGGCGCATTGCGCGCCAAAGTAGGGTTCCCGGGCTTAAGTAAGCTTAACGCCGATTCAATTGTGCTAAACCGCGCCGAATTGGTTATAACACCGGTGCAAGGCTCGGGTATTCCGTATCAATCGTTGCCCAAATTAGCCATGTATCAATTAGATATTGCCAACCAGCGTATTTTGATACAGGATGCATCGTCATCAAATGCACTTTACCAGGCAGGGGTATTTGGCGGCTTTTACACCCGTACCACCAAAGAACCGGTAAAAGCCTACCGCTTTGTAATTACAAGCTACGTACAGGATTTGATTCGTAAAAAGACAATAGATTATGGCACTTACGTTGCCCCTATTGATACTACCGAAGTAAACTCAACCACTGGCGCAGGCATTATAGCCCCAAGCGCGCAAATTGCGGGCCGTACAATATTGATTGGGAGCGATAAAAATTCGCCTTACCGCATTAAGCTGAATATTTTTTATACCAAGATACCCAAGCTGTAAAAGCTTAATTAAAATAAAAAGAATCCCCGCTTAGGGGATTTTTTTGTTTAAGCCCAAAACACTTCTTAAAATTAATTTTTAAGTAAGTAAAAACCTTTCCATTTTCTGAAATAATTAAAATAATAAGCTATGAAGTGTGTTATATAGCTGATTATTTTTGCTCCATTTACATTTTATAAAATTTACTATGTGCGGAATTGTTGGTTATATAGGTTACAGAGATGCTTATCCCATCATTATAAAAGGACTTCATCGTTTAGAATACAGGGGCTATGACAGTGCCGGTGTTGCGCTGTTAGATAAAGAACTAAAGGTTTATAAAAAGGCCGGCAAGGTTGATGACCTTGAAAACTTTGTGAAGGGCATTGATCTTAAAGGATCAATGGGTATGGGGCACACACGCTGGGCTACCCACGGCGCACCAAGCGACCGAAACTCGCACCCACACTCATCCGGTAATCGTAAGCTTACCATAATACACAATGGTATTATCGAAAACTATGGCGTTATTAAAGAAACGCTTACAGCCAAAGGCCACATTTTTAAAAGCGATACCGATACCGAGGTGCTCATTCACCTGATAGAAGATATCATGGACCAAACAGGCCTCGGCCTGCGCGAGGCTGTAAGGGTATCGCTTACTAAAGTTATCGGCGCCTATGCCATAGTGATCATGAGTGCCGACGAGCCCGATTTGCTGATAGCGGCACGTAAAGGCAGCCCCATGGTGATAGGTGTTGGCAAAGGCGAATACTTTATTGCATCAGATGCTACACCCATTGTGGAATACACCAAAAACGTTATCTATTTAAACGATAACGAAATTGCCTACATACACCGTGATAACCTGCTGATCAAAAACATCGATAACTCGGTACAAACACCCTATATCCAGGAGCTTGACCTGAAGCTGGAAATGCTGGAAAAAGGCGGCTACGAACATTTTATGCTGAAAGAGATTTACGAGCAGCCGCGCTCTATCCGCGATTGCTTACGTGGCCGTATTTACCCGCAGCAAGGCAAAGTTCAGTTGGGTGGTATCAAAGAATATACGGAGAAGCTGAAGAACGTAGACAGGATTATTATCATTGCCTGCGGCACCTCATGGCATGCCGGGCTGGTTGGCGAGTATTTGATTGAGGAATACGCCCGTGTACCTGTCGAGGTGGAGTATGCTTCGGAGTTTAGATACCGTAACCCCATCATCACCGAGAAAGATTTGGTAATAGCCATCTCCCAATCGGGCGAAACTGCCGATACCATGGCGGCCATAGAGTTGGCCAAGGAAAAAGGAGCTACTATTTTTGGTATCTGCAACGTGGTAGGTGCATCCATTCCGCGTACTACGCATGCCGGTGTTTACACACATGCGGGGCCCGAAATTGGGGTGGCATCAACCAAGGCGTTTACAGCCCAGGTAAGTGTTTTAACGCTGATTGCGTTTTATATAGCCCAGCAGCGCGGCAAAATAACCCAAAGTAAGCTGGTTGAATATTTAACCGAATTAAACCAGATCCCTCAACTGGTTGAGGAAGCTTTAAAATGCAACGATCACGTGATCAAGATTGCCGCCAAGTTTAAAGATTCAACCAACTGCCTGTTCCTGGGCAGGGGCAGTTCATTCCCGGTTGCTTTGGAGGGCGCTTTGAAGCTGAAAGAGATTTCCTATATTCATGCCGAGGGTTACCCTGCCGCCGAAATGAAACACGGGCCCATCGCCTTAATTGACGATGATATGCCGGTGGTTGTAATTGCAACCCAAAGCTCATCATATGAAAAGGTGATCAGTAATATACAGGAGGTAAAGGCCCGCAAAGGCCACGTAATAGCAATTGTTACCGAAGGCGATACCGAGGTAAGAGACATGGCCGACTATGTAATTGAGATACCCCAAACCCACGAAGCATTTGTGCCGCTGATAGCAACTATACCATTACAACTATTGGCTTACCATATAGCCGTTATGAGGGGCTGTAATGTTGACCAGCCAAGGAATCTGGCTAAGTCGGTTACCGTGGAGTAAGTTTTAGGTGGTACGTTTAACGTTGTAGGTTTTACGTAATACGTTTTTATTTGAAGCAAAAACCGCTAGTAGCTACTAGCGGTTTTTTGCTTTAGGCTGTTTACGTAAAACTTACAACGTCCAACGTACAATCTCTAAGCCGGCATGTGCTGCATGGTTTCTGCCAGGTCAAGCTGCAGGCCTTTGGCTATGGCCATGCCCAGGTTAATATCTGCACGGAACCAGTGGCAAAGCTGGCGGTTGGTAATCAGGTCTTTCTTCGGCCCATCTATGCCGCTCATGGAGTTTACGATATTATTAATCAGGTCCTGCTTTTGCTGGGCATCCATTAACCGGTACAAATTGCCGGGCTGGGTGTAATGGTCGTTTTCGCCTTCGGCATTGCGGTCGTACCAATCGCCAACAGAGCTGCCAAAATCCCAGGCGGGTTCTTTGTAGCTTTGGTCGGCCTCAATATCATCAAAGCTATTGGGGAAGTAATTAGGTGCCGATGCGCCATTGCCGTTTACTGCCATTGCGCCATCCCGTTGGTAATTGCTTACCAGGTAAGGGCATTTATTAACCGGTATTTGCTCGTAATTGCCCCCTAAACGGTAACGGTGCGCATCCGGATACGATAAAATTCGGCCCTGCAGCATTTTATCCGGCGAGTAACCAACACCATCAATAACGTGAGCCGGGGCAAAAGCAGCCTGCTCAACATGGGCAAAATAATTATCCGGGTTCTCATTCAGTTCCAATACGCCAACATCAATCAGCGGGTAATCGCCATGTGGCCACACCTTGGTTAAATCAAATGGGTTGATGTGGTAAGTTTTGGCATCAGCCTCGGGCATTACCTGTATTTTCATGGCCCATTTCGGAAAATCGCCATTATCAATATGGGTTAGCAAATCATGCTGGGCAAAATCAGGGGCTTTGCCACGCATTTCGCCGGCTTCGGCATCGGTAAAGTTTTTGATGCCTTGCTGGGTTTTAAAATGGAATTTAACCCAAAATCTTTCGTTAGCGGCATTAATAAATGAAAAGGTATGGCTGCCGAAGCCATCCATGTGGCGATAGCCGTAAGGCGTACCCCTATCGCTCATCAGAATGGTTACCTGGTGCAGGCTTTCGGGGTTTAACGACCAAAAATCCCACATCATGGTAGCGCTTTTGCAATTGGTATACGGGTCGCGCTTTTGCGTGTGGATGAAATCGCCAAATTTTTTGGGGTCTTTTATAAAAAACACAGGGGTGTTATTGCCAACTAAATCCCAATTACCATCCTCGGTATAAAACTTAATGGCAAAGCCACGCGGGTCGCGCTCGGTATCTGCCGATCCTTTTTCGCCGCCAACGGTCGAAAAACGAAGAAACAATTTTGTTTGCTTGCCAATGGCGTTAAAAACTTTTGCCCTGGTGTATTTACTTATATCATGTGTAATTGTCAGTGTGCCGTATGCGCCCGAACCCTTGGCATGCACAACACGCTCAGGTATACGTTCGCGGTTAAAATGTGCCATTTTCTCGTGCAGAATAAAATCCTGCAATAGAATTGGCCCCCTTGGCCCCGCGGTTTGGGAGTTCTCGTTTTCGGCGTAAGGCTTGCCCGAGGCGGTTGTCAGTTTCTTTTTAGTTTCCATAAATACTTGGTTTTGTCATTCAAACTTCAGTATAATAATTCAATAGAGAAAATCAATAATTACTATATTTGTATAGAATTTATCTATATCAAATGACCATAACACAACTGGAGTACATTGTAGCTGTCGATACCTATCGCAGCTTTGTTTTAGCCGCCGAAAAGTGTTTTATTACGCAGCCTACCTTGAGCATGCAGGTACAAAAGCTGGAGGATACCCTCGGCGTAAAAATATTCGACCGTAGCAAACAGCCTGTGACACCTACCGAAATTGGCATCGAAATAATTACCCAGGCCCGCATCATGCTGTCTGAAAGTGAAAAGATCAAAGAGATCATTACCGACAGGCAAAAAGAGCTATCGGGCGAACTAAGGGTTGGTATTATCCCTACTGTATCGCCTTACATATTACCAAAAATCATCCACGGGTTTATTGAAAAATACCCGCAGGTGAAGCTTGTAGTATGGGAGCAAACAACCGAAGAAATTGTTCAGCAGTTAAAACTGGGGATGATTGATTGCGGAATATTGTCAACCCCGCTGCATGAAAGTAGCTTGACGGAGATCCCCGTTTTTTATGAAAATTTTGTAGCCTACGTATCTAAAAACAGCAAGCTTTCAAAAAAGAAAAACATTACCCCCGATGATATCGATATGGAGGAAATCTGGATCCTGAACGAAGGACATTGCATGCGCGAACAGGTATTAAACATTTGCC
This sequence comes from Mucilaginibacter sp. P4_C11, assembly GCF_056402115.1. Taxonomy (NCBI): domain Bacteria; kingdom Pseudomonadati; phylum Bacteroidota; class Sphingobacteriia; order Sphingobacteriales; family Sphingobacteriaceae; genus Mucilaginibacter; species Mucilaginibacter sp. P4_C11. The sequence continues at coordinate 17,754 of NZ_JBFUIA010000026.1, forward strand.
AGCGCCGCAAGGCCACCAAAGGTTTCCAGCATTTTGAATATAATACCGGCAGCGTTGAAACCCTCAAACGCATGGTCGATCAAAACAATGGCGCCACCATATTACCCGAACTGGCCCTTGCCGAGTTAAACGATAAACAGCTGGACAAGGTGCGCTATTTTAAGTCCCCGGAACCGGCCCGCGAAGTAAGCATCGTTATCCAGCGTAACTTTTTGAAGCGTCGCCTGATTGAAGCCCTCAAAAACGAGATACTTGAGTTTGTACCCAAACGGATGAAAAGCAAGAAGAAAAAAGAATTAATGGATATATAGTTTTAGATGTGCAGATTTCAAATTGCAGATGTGCAGCTGAAAAAAGCTATAGAGCGAATGGTGTTAATTGCAACCCTTCAGGTCCCAGATGTCTTGATACTTGATACTAACTACTTGATACCTGTTTAGAATCTTTCTAAATAAATTTGGATGAATTGTCATAATGGATTACTTTTGGCCATTATTTATAATTAGTCTAAATAAAAATGAATCAACTCCAACCCCACATTTACAAACTATTTTCTATTGTTCTTTTACCTGTCCTGTTACTTTTAATGGTTACAACGGCATTTGCTCAGCAAAATCGGGGAACCGTTAGCGGGCACGTGGTTACCAATACCAATAAGCCGGCCGACAATGTTTCGGTGATGTTAAAGGGCACCAAATATGGCGCTGTTACTAATGACGATGGCGATTTTAGCTTTAGGGCGCCGCAGGGCAAATACATACTGGTGGTTTCGCAGGTTGGCAGCCAAAGCCAGGAGGCTGCCGTTGAGGTTATTGCCGGCAAAACTATTGTTATGCCGCAGTTCACCGTATCTGACGCTACCCACGGTTTACAGGAAGTAAATATCAATGCCAACAAAACCAATAAGTTTAAACGCAACAAAAGCGTTGATGTATCTAAAATGCCTTTGAACAACCTGGAAAACGCTTCGGTTTACAATAGTATCAGCAGCCAGTTATTACAGGAGCAACAGGTATTTTCGGTTGATGACGCCATACGTAACGCACCGGGAATTCAAAAAATGTGGGAGGCAACCGGCCGCGGTGGCGATGGTGGCGCTTATTATGCCAGTCGCGGTTTTGTGGTACAATCTGCATTGCGCAACGGCATTGCCGGTAATGTTACCAGCCAGATTGATGCATCCAATATCGATCGTATCGAGATTATAAAAGGCCCATCGGCCACTTTGTTCGGCAGCAGTCTTACATCATACGGAGGACTAATTAACCGCGTAACCAAAAAGCCCTATGACTCATTTGGCGGCGAAGTATCTACGTCGGTTGGTAACTTTGATTTTCAGCGTGTAAGTGCCGATATTAACACGCCGCTTGACGCTCAAAAAAAAGTATTATTCCGTTTAAATACAGCCTATAACCACGAGGGCAGTTTTCAAAACACTGGCTTTAACCGCACCATAGCTGTGGCGCCAAGCCTGGTTTATAACGCTACTGATAGGTTAAGTATCGCGGTAGATGCAGAGTTGTTTTACGGAAAAAGCATTGGTAAGCCCATTTTCTTTTTTCCGTATGGTGTAACCATTGCCCAGCTTGGGCACAATCGGGCTGATGAACTTCCTATCGATTACAAGCAATCATACATGGGGAATGATTTAACGGAAACATCAAGAAGCACCAATTTTTATGGCGAAGTAAAATATAAGATCTCCAATTCATGGACCTCGCGTACCAACATCGCATCAACCCATAGTTACTCTGATGGTTTTGGCCCTTACTATTACCTGCTCCCCGGCGATTCTGTTTCCCGCAATGATCAGTCGACCCGCAAAAGCAAGGATGATATGATCGAAATTCAGCAAAATTTTAATGGCGATTTCAAGATTGGTAAATTCCGGAACCGGTTTGTGGGCGGGCTCGACTTTTTCAGGGATAACTCCAACCAGTACTTCTTCGGCAGCACTTTGGATACCGTATCATTAAAAGGAAACCAAAATTACAGCAACTTTAATAAAGCCGCTATGGATGCCATGTATGCTACCGGCACCTATGGCTTTACCTACCCGGCCATCTATATCCGTAACACCTACAGTGCATACGTATCTGACGTATTTAACATTACCGATCAGTTACTTGCATCGGCAGCCCTGCGGGTAGATCGTTTTGTTAATATCGGCAATTACGATCCTACTACCAAAACAAGGTATGGCGCTTACCAGCAAACCGCTTTCTCGCCAAAATTTGGCCTGGTTTACCAGCCCGTGAAAGATCATGTGTCCTTGTTTGCCAATTACCAAAACAGTTTCCGTAACCAAACAGGTATTACCGAAGATAATAAGCCACTTAAACCCGAGCATGCCAATCAAATTGAAGGCGGTGTTAAGCTGGATTTGTTTGAGGGTAAGCTAAGCAGCACCATCAGCTATTACGATATTAAAGTTAAAGATATCACCCGCCCATCGGCTACGCCAAACCGGGTTATCCAGGATGGCACCCAGTTGAGCAAAGGCATCGAGGCCGAGGTGATTGCCAACCCAATTGCCGGCCTGAACGCTGTATTAGGCTTCTCGTACAACGATTCTAAGTACGATGCTACCACCAATGCCGATGTGGCCAACCGTCGCCCGGGAACAGCGTCTTCGCCATACCTGGCCAATTTTTGGGTAAGTTATCGTTTACAAAAAGGCGCTGTTAAAGGTTTAGGATTTGGATTTGGCGGCAACTACGCCAGCGATAACAAAATTATTAACAGCGTAAGCCAGGGTGTATTTACTTTGCCGGCATACACCATTTTTAATGCCTCTGCTTTTTACGACCTGAAAAACTACCGGATAGGCGCTAAAATGGATAACCTGACCAATCAAAAATACTGGATAGGTTATACCACTGTTAACCCGCAAAAATTAAGAAACTACGCCCTTACATTTACCTATAAATTTTAATGATGACCTTTAAAAAAGGCATACTATTTGCGCACCGCTGGCTTGGTTTTATAGCCGGGCTGGTGGTGTTTATTGTGAGTATTACCGGCTGTATATTTTGTTTCCAGGACGAGATCCAGGATACTGCTCACCATTATCGCCATGTAGATAACCTGTATAAGCCTTACCTGCCACCATCTGTACTAAAGGCCGAAGGTTTAAAAGGATACCCCGGCGCCACCGCCAGCTATATATATTATTACGGGGCCGACAGGCCGGCCGGCGTATTGGTGAATTTGCCGAAAGATAAGGGGATGTTGTATGTATACCTGAACCCTTATACCGGCAAGGTTACCCACACCGAAAACCCGATGCACAATTTTTTTATAATTATTGAATACATTCATTTGTACCTGTTATTGCCACCCAAAATAGGTGGCCTGGTAGTGGGGATATCGGTTATTATATTTGTGGTGCTCATGATAACGGGCATCATCCTGTGGTGGCCTAAACGTAAAACCGATCGCAAGCGAAGCTTCACCATAAAATGGAACGGCCGCTGGCGCAGGGTAAATTACGACTTACATAATGTATTAGGTTTTTATGCCACCGGCGTTGCCCTGATTTTAGCTATAACAGGTTTATCTATAGCTTTTGACTGGGTGAGAGAAGGCATATATACCACAGCCAACCTTGGCAAGGCCTATCCCCAGGAAAAAGCAGTATTAAAATCAGATACGCTTTTAAAGGGCAAAACCAATACCCGCTTTGTGATTGATAAAGCTTTTGAAGCAGCACAGGCAGGATCGCCCGGGGCCGAAATGTTTTTATTGTTTGATGATGCGTCTGCTTCGGGAACTATCGGCGTAAGCGCCTACGCGCAAAGCCTGCATTATTATAAAAGTGATGAGTATGCTTTTGAAAAGTATACCGGCAAAATGCTCAAAAAAACCAGCCACGCCCAAAAAAGCCCCGGCATGAAAATGAATAACATGAATTACGATTTGCACGTTGGCCAGGTGCTGGGCCTAACAGGTAAAATCATTGCCTTTTTAGCCAGCCTTACCTGTGCTTCGCTGCCCATAACCGGGTTTATCATTTGGCTGGGCAAGCGTAAAAAGGGCAAGTCAAAAAAAGGAAAAGAGGTGGCGCACAGGCGGGTGGTGAAACAGATGGGCATTTAATATATCGTGGTGTTAAGTCAACAGTACTAAGTCGTAAGTCTAAAGTTGATTTTTTCTTCTTTGACTTGAAACTTAAGACTTTGGGCTAAAGACTATCCGCCAATTTATCGATGACTCGACAGCAGCACAATGTTAATATGTTATTTTCCTGGCTTCGAAACTAAAACTAACTACTGACCACTAACCGCTCCCGATTACAACTTACCGGTAACCGGCACATATACCGATACCAGCGTACCCCTGCCAACCTGCGAATCCAGCTCGACTTTGCCTTTCAAAAAGTTAATGCGCGAGCGCAGGTTGTTCAGGCCCATGCCACTATAAGCTTCAGGCTTGGCAGCATCAAAGCCCAGTCCGTTATCTTCAATAGTAAGGCTGATGTTTGTCTCGTCCCTTATCAGCGAGATATCCAACCGGCTTGCATTAGCGTGTTTCATTACATTGTTCACGCTTTCCTGTAAAACCCGGTACAAAATAATTTCGATGGTATCATCAAACGGGGCATCAAAGCCTTTGCTGTAAAAATTTATGGCGATGGTATCGTTTTCAATATTCTCAATAAAGTGTTTAATCACCTGTGCAAGGCCTGTTTTATGAAGTGCCCATGGCATCATGTTATGCGATATGGTGCGCACCTCCCTAAAACCATAGTCAACCAGGTTTATGGCCTTTTCAAATCGCTTTCGCTGGTCATCGCTTACAAAAGGCAGTTCGCCGCCAATAACCGTTAAGTTAATTTTTGCTGCCGACATGGTTTGGCTTACACTATCATGCAAATCCTGTGCAATGCGCCTGCGCTCACTTTCTTCGGTTTCAATAATAGCCTGCATGGCCGCGTTGCGTTGCTTTAGCTGCGCCTGCTTATAAAAAACAAAAACTATCAAAAGCATCAGCAATACAAAAACAATAATGCCTATCATCCAGTAGTTGCGTTTGGTTATTTCAAACTGCTGTTTCAGCAATTGGTCTTCCCGCTGTGTTATTTCGTACTTGGTTTGCAGTTCATCAATAGTTTTTGAGTTTTTGGCAGTACTTAATATGGCATGCTTTTTTAAGTAGAAAAGCGACTGTTTGTAATCGCCCATCTGTCCATACAAATCGGCTATCTCGTTAACAGCACTGTTTTGCATGTCGGTATAATTTATTTGCGTGGCGTATTGCAAACAACTTTGCAAAGCATCCAGCGCCTGCGGATACATCCGTTTGCTTTTGTATAACTGCCCCAGGTTAAAATAATTAATGGTAAGCGCCAGGGTATCGTTCAATGCTTTTTTTGTTTCTATCGTTTTTAAAATGTCGGGCGCCTGGATATTCTTCTGTTTCATGCTGCCCAAAACATCTCCCATAAAATTATGGCTATAAGCTTCGGAGGTATTTTCCTTTGCCTTTTTTACAAAATCAAGCGAGTCGCCGATATCAAAAGATTGCCTGTAAAAAGTTAGCGCCTCCTGGTAGTTTTGCCTGGCTTCATACAGTTGGCCAAGCCCGTGCAAGGCCAACATCAATGTTTGCCGGGTGCCGGTTTTGGGTGCCAGGTCTATCGCCGCATTGTAAAGGGTAATGGCCTTCTCGTAGCTTTTTTGCCTGCCATACACTTCTGCCAGCTCTATATAGTCATCGGCCAAAACGTGCTGTTGATTTATGGAGCCGAGTGCTTGCGCCGCCTTATCGTAATAATGAGCTGTAGAATCATAATTGCCTTTTAAAAAATAAATTGCACCCATGCTTCTGAGCATTAAACCGGTTATTTTTTTATCATGAAGCTTCATGGCAAGGTTTAGTCCTATCCGGGCAACAGGCAAAGTTTCGTCTGTATTCTTCGCGGTTATATAACCTACAGTTTTTTTGGCGGCGGTTAAGCGCGTTTGGGCCGGCGATGTACCAACTACTATTTTTTTTAAGCTATCAATATTCTGACCGGAACACGGAAGGATAATTGAAAAAAACAAAAGCAAAAACAAGTATTTCATATCCGGGTGTATGGCCCCAGTTAAAGATAGCAATTTATCAGCTTTGAAAAAAAAACTCCGATTGTATAACAATTATTAGCAATGCTGATAGTATGGCCAATACCGAAAACAATGTTTGCCTTTGCTTTGCGCCCTGGATATCCGGAATTTTACCGGTACCCTGTAATTTGTTGAATTTTAGTTTGTAAACACGCGACAACACCACAAAAACAACCGGGGTACAATAAGCTAAGTATTCTAAAATGGTTGTCATATCCTTTAATTTTAAGTGAAACAAATTGGTTTTTAAGCAGTCAATAAATGCATCCTGCTGTTGCCTGCTATATTTATTGAGCTTTGCATACCACAATTTTATGGAGTATTAAAAAGACACGCAATACAAAGCGATTGGTATTTTTTGCAGGGCCGATAAAGTGTAGATTTACAAATAATTAGTACAATAAAAACAAAAGCGGCGCAGGCGGCTTGCCGGGCACAGTACCGGAAGCATTTGTTAATGCTGATTTAAGTACTAATAAATTAAAAAACGCTAACTTTAATCTGGATGGTTTTGCAGGGTGCAAACCAATAAAAGGACAACAAATAACATTATATAATTCGGCAATCAATCATTCTATAACAGGGCCTCGCCTTTGTAAATAAGACAATCATTAATGGAAACATACCTGATCAAAAAAATAAGAAAAATCAAAGCTGCCGTTAAAATGCTGGTGGCCCTGGTTTTTACTATTATAACCACTGCCTGCTGCCTTAACCGGGCAATAGCCCAAAGCAGAGCCAATCAGTCCGATTGGAATGTACCGCCGCCTGTGCCACCGCCCTTGCATCCCGGTACCCAGGTAAAGGGGAGCACCAATGGCAAGCCTCCGTTGGATAAACCCGTTTCGCTTAGCCTGAGCGATATTCCGCCGGTTGCATTGCCGCCGGCACCTCCTGTACAAATGCCGGTTTTGGCTGCTATTTCAACAACGTCGCCGGTGGTAAATACCCCCGACCAGCCAACAATATTGGGTATTGGCACCAACCTGCCCGAAATTCCCATGCCCGGCGCACCCGAAACCCCGGCCTTACCAAAACAATCCCTGCGCGATTTACCGGTTACATCTATTCCTGAATTGCCGATACCCGCATCGCCTGAATTACCCACCTTACCTGCCGAGCCGGCACCATCGGGCCAGCCCGCGCCTGCAAACGTGTTAATGCCTGCTATGCCCGAGGTGCTTAACCCGGTTACACCCAACCTGCCCGCAAACAGCGGCGGATTAGAGCCGTGGCCCAGCCCGGGGATTCCTGAAAACGCCAATTTTAAGCTGATAACAACAGCCGTAAAAGAGAGCAGGGCAGGCAGCACCAAAGGCACAAAAAAAGTTAAATCTAAATCAGTTATAAAATAAAACAGGATGGCTTAGCAATGGGCCATATAGTAATCATGGTATATTTAAAATACATATTTATTATAACGCTAACATTTATTGGCAGTGTAACCTGTGCGCAAATTAGATTTAAAGCAGGCGATGAATTTCAACGGCAGGTGATCACCAAATCAAATTGTGTTTTACAACGGGGAGGGCAAACGCTGCATGTAGGCTCGGTTTCAAACATTGTTAAAACATACAAAGTAACAGATGCAACCGAAAAGGGCGCTTCTGTTACCATCACAACCGATAAATTGATTGATACGGTAAATGCAATGGACCAAAACCTGGTGTACAACTCGGCCAAACCAGGCGATCCGAATTCAATCATTCACGCCGGCTTACAAAAAATAGTGAATACCCGGCCGGTGGTTTCTGTAAATCATAAAGGCGAAGTATTGAATTTAAAACGCCCGGTATTGGTAGATGATACGCTATTGTCGTTCACCGGCATCCAGCCCGAACGTTTGTTGCCAGGCAGCACCCTGCAGTTTATGGTCGATTTCCCGGTAAACCCAACACTAAAAAAAGGCTATACATGGACGGATGCCTCCAAAGCTGCCGAAACCAGTTATACTATTTACGCGGTAAGCGGGCGCACCACAACTATAACCTACAAAACATCTGTTTTGGGCGGCAATTTAAATAGCCGCATTAACGGGTCGATATTGATAGACAACCTCACGGGGATTATTTTAAAACGCTACTCGCAAAGCGTTTCTACCGGGTACGAAATGGTAAACGGCGTTGTTTATACCGCCACCCGCCGGACGGCTATTACCGAGGTGAGTGTTAAAAAGTAAAAGTATCTATATGCTTGGTCGCCTATTCTTAGTGTTTATGCTTTTCAGCTGCTCTTCCTGTTACTCCCAGGAAAATATGGGATTAATCAAAAACTGGCACAGTTATCCAGTTCAAACCAAAGATGATTCAATCGTAAAATACAATTATTCGCCTAAGGAATGGACTGTTTCCATAAAAAACGGCGAAGTATTCGTTGCCGAAAAAAAGGAAAACGGAACTATTGGCAACCTGCCATTCAAGGTACAGGTTAACGAAGAAGATAAAATTAACGCAATTGGTGATGTTTGCTATCTGAAAGTTGATGATGGCTTTTTAGTTGGATTCAATCGTGGCGAATGGGGCGGTAGCCTTTACTGGTTTGCAACCGATGGTAAAAAGCATTACAAAATATCTAATGACGAGGTGGTACAGTTCATTCAAAGAGATAGCCACAATTACGCCATACAGGGCCTTTATCATATGGGGTTATCGGAAGGTAGCATCATAAGTATCGAAAAGAAAAACGGCAAATGGAAAGCAAGTTCCTATTTGGCATTACCTAAGGCACCCGAGGCCATTACGTTGGATAACCTCGGCAACTTCTATATTGCAACATCAAATAGCATCTTGAAAATTGATAAAATCCCACAAAAATACACCCTAATTGAAGATGGGATTTGGGCATATGGCCTTTACGTTAACTCGATTGTGGCAAAAGATGATGTATTATATATAGGTATGCATGGAGCTGTATATAAATATGATGTGAAAGATGGTAAACAGGCCTGGCTACTAAATTATTGAGCGATGCCGGCATGGGCAACCTTGCGTTAATGTCAGAAAAAAGATATCTTCACCCCAAAACTTAAAATACTACCGTATGAGTTCGTCAAAAGAAATTTTTGAAAAAATGTTTGCCGGGGGCGATATAAAAATAAACGGTGATAACCCCTGGGATATAAAGGTAAATGATGAAAGAACCTATGACAGATTGCTTAGCGATGGAATGATAGGCTTTGGCGAATCGTACATGGATGGCTGGTGGGAATGCCCTGCCTTAGATGAGTTTTTTTACAGAATGATGTATTACCGGATTGATAAATTAATCCCCAAAAACTTTAATACCGTAAAATTCGCGCTTAAAGCCAAATACCTGAACATGCAAACCAAGACAAAGTCTAAAAAGGTTGCGCATATGCATTATAATATCGGCAATGATCTTTACAGGGGCATGTTGGATAAGCGCATGATATATACCTGCGGTTATTGGAAAACGGCCCAAACACTTGATGAAGCACAGGAAGCTAAGCTCGACCTGGTGTGCCGGAAGCTGAAACTGGAACCAGGAATGCGCATGTTGGATTTAGGGTGCGGATGGGGAGGTTTAGCTAAATTTGCAGCCGAAAGATATGGTGTAAGCGTGGTTGGCGTTAATATTTCTGAAGAGCAGGTTAACCTGGCCCGCGAGGCCACTAAAGGCTTACCTGTCGAGATCAGGTTAATGGATTACCGGGATATAAATGAAAAGTTTGACCGCGTTGCCAGCGTTGGCTTAATGGAGCACGTTGGTTACAAAAATTACCGCAGTTTAATGGAAGTGGCCGCCCGCTGTATGGATGACGATGGTATTTTCCTGTTACATACCATAGGCGGCAATTTTTCGCAAACAAAAACTGACCCCTGGATAGATAAATATATTTTCCCTAACGGTATGTTGCCATCGCCGCCGCAAATTAGTACTGCGGCCATGGGCCTGTTTACTTTAGAAGATTGGCATAACTTTGGCGTTTACTATGACCGCACCTGTATGGAATGGCTGCACAACTTTAAACGGACCTGGCCGGAGATAAAGGATAAATACGGCGATACCTTTTACCGTATGTGGGAGTTTTACCTTAATGGCTGCGCGGCATCATTCAGGGCGCGCAAAAACCACTTATGGCAGGTAGTATACAGAAAATCAAAAAGCTTAGGATTGTATGAACCGGTAAGGTAGTATTGTATACAGCTATCAGATATAAAGCAAAAAGCGGGGCTATTTTTTGAACGAATAACCCCGCTTTTTCATTTGTAAGGGCCTTTTATTTCCCTTTATCAAACTTCATCCAGTGCAGGTTAAAGCCGCCCATATCTGCATAAACCCTCACTTTATTGCTACCAGCTTTTAGCTTAATGTTTTTTAGTTCGATGACCAGCCATTTTTTAAAGCCTCCGGTGGCGGGGATATCGATAGCCTGTTTAATTCCTTTAACATCAAGGGTTATTTTGCCATCATTGGCAGCGGCGGCAACTTTCAGTTTAACGCTGTAGATGCCGGGTGCTGCTGCTTTAAGGGTGTATTGCAGCCATTCGCCTTTTTCAATATCGGTTACATAGTAGCTGTTGTACGCTGCAGAATCTTTGGCTATATCTACCCCATCGTTACGGTACATGTGGCCATTGTTGCCTTTGCCGTATTTACCGGTTGATACGTGGTAATCGGCAGTATCGGTATCAAGGTAGGCGTAACCGTTGCGGCCCAGGTCATAATCTACCGCGTTGATAATGGTTCCGTTAGTAATCTTATTTGCCTTAAACGGTTTTGTTGCGATTGTATGAGGCTGCCTGAAAATGGCATCTATCACATCATGATGAATAATGGCGTTTTCCAGTTTGGCGTAAGTGGCCATCTCTAAAGTGCCGCTGTAAACATTACTTTCCTTCGGCTTGTTACGGCCAGTGTTCAGGTAATTGGTAACATCATCATAGTTTGGGTTGGATGGTATCTCGATAGGATTATTATTACCCATCTTTTTTAGCGGCCAAAGCGCCCAGCCAATGTTATTTTTCTCTAACAGGCCAATGGCCTCGGTTAGCCACACGTTGGAGTTTTCGCCCGTTTCGCCAAGCCATACGGGCATATTGTACTGGTCGCGGGTTTTTATAATGTGCTCTACCGATTTTTGGTCGTTATAGTTCCAGTATTTGTGAAAGCTAAGCACCATATTTTTATCCCAGGCAGGCAAAATGCCGTTGTAGTTGTTGCCCCAGCCATTACCTTCAATAATAATAATGTGTTTTTTATCAACCTGGCGTATAGCCGTGGTAATATCAATCATCAGTTTTCTTAGCGGGGCGTTGGTTTTTTCCTTCAGGCCGTTCCTGTCATTCGCCGGGTCATCAAAACCAAAGTTGGGTTCGTTAATAATATCATAACCGCCTATGTTAGGTTCGTTTTTATACCTGTCGGCCAGTTTATGCCAAAGGGCAATCATTTTTTGCTTATTGGCCTCACTATCCCATAGCGATGGATTATCGGTATTCCTGTCGGATATGTTCAGGTCGTTACCCTGGCCGCCCGGCGTGGCATGCAAATCAAGTATCAGGTACATGTGGTTGGCCTTACACCAGGCCAGCAGGTCGTCGGTCATTTTAAAACCTTTGTCTATCCAGGTGTTTTTACCGGCAACAGGCTCCTTTTCGATTGGGAGTGTATACAGGTTATAATGCATGGGCAGCCTAACCGAGTTAAAGCCCCACCGGTGCATCGAATCCACATCAATTTTGCGGGTGTTATTGGCCAGCCAGGTATCGTAAAACTCTTTGGTTTCTGCCGGGCCCATCAGCTCCTCCAGCCGCTCGCGGATGCGGTACTGGCGGCTATCTTTGGTTACATGCAACATATAGCCCTCCTGCAACATCCAGCCCCCAAGGCCCATGCCGCGCAACAGTACGTTTTTACCTTTTTCGTCGGTTATTTTTTTGCCATCAGACTTTAAAAAGCCTTGTTGCGCCTGGCTTTGTACCGATATAAAAGAAGCCGCGGCCAATACCAACAGGCCCTTGCAAGAAAATATATTTTTAACGGATTTTGTTAACATGTTATTAGCGATTATTATAAACGTTTATTTTAAGAGAGTCAAGAATTAAGAATCAAGAAAAAAAAGTAGCAGACCTTTTTGCGCTTATCTTAATTCTTTACTCTTAATTCTTGATTCTAATTTTACCAGGTATAAGTACCAACAGACCCTTTATCCAAATGAGCGGCAAGCGTTTTGCCTGCGTAGCTGATATCAAAATCCTGTGCGGCTTCGCTGGTATTGGCCACAATTAAAACCTTTTTGCCGTCGGGCGTTTTAAAAGCCACGTTTGGCAATTTATCCAGGTTATTTGATGCTATGCGTACCGAACCCGGCCTTACAAATTTTGATGCATGCGCAATGGTATAATAAGCTACGTTTTTTTTCACCTCGTTTTTATTGATGGTAACCGCGCCCTGGCATGATGGGCATCCTCCCCTATCGGTATAAGGTTTATAATCCTGGTCGGCGGCCAGGTTCCATTCCAGTACGTTGCGGCTCCAGTTGCGGGTTGCGCCAATAATCAGGTGCTTTAACGGCCACCTCATATCAATGGTCGATTCGTTTTCGGGTTCAACCACCATCTGTTCGGTAAAGTAAACGTTCTTTTCGGGGTGGGCGTTGTGTACGGTACTTAGGGCGCTGATATCGCCGCCATATAAGTGAAAACCCGAGCCATCAATATACTTGGCGGCCTCCTTATCATTTAATATCGAAATTGGGTAATCGGGCCGGTCGCAGTTATGATCGTACAAAATAATTTTTGTTTTGATGCCGGCTGCCTTAAAGGCGGGGCCTAAGTTACTTTTGATAAAAGCGCCTTCATCAGGGGCAACCAGCAGTAAGCTGGGGTTATTGCCGGGGTGTAAAGGCTCGTTTTGTATGGTAATGGCATCTATGTTTATACCCTGAGCTTTCATCCCCTGTATGTATTTTACAAGGTACCTGGCGTAGGTTCCCCAATATTCGGGTTTTAGCCTGCCACCGCGGGTATCGTTGTTGGTTTTCATCCATGCCGGGGGCGACCATGGCGAACCCAATATTTTTATTGAAGGGTTTATGGCCAGTATCTGTTTCATCACCGGTATTACGTCCTGCTTATCGGGGCCAAGGTCAAAATGCTTTAATGTTGGGTCGGTTTGGCCGGCGGGCATGTCATCGTACGAGAAAACTTTTTCATTTAAATCTGATGCGCCTATGCTCAACCGCAAATAACTTACACCAATGTTGTTGTCATTAACGGCAAACAGGTTTTTTAACAGCGCGGCGCGGCTATCGGCATTCATGCGGATGATGTGCATGGCGCTGCCACCGGTAAGCGCGAAGCCGAAACCATCAATGGGCTGGTAGGTTTGCTTATCATCCACCGTAATGGTAATTTCATTGGGCTTGCCCCCTGCTTTAAACTCCAGCGCTTCTTTTTGTTTAGCAAACAATGCCGACCTATCGGCCTTGGTAAGCCAAAGGCTGGCCGCTGTTGTTTTTTGGGCTGATGCTATGGTAGCAGTACACATCAGCGCTGCCGCCGATAAAAACGAAATGACATGTTTATTCATCAAACAAATATTTAACGGGTTATACATAATCCAAAACAGGTTTTGAAAAGGCCGGAAGGCAATTGGTTGAGTAAATTTATTATTGTTTTTGAGATATAACCGCATAAATTATTAAGTAACCAACAATTTACGTGTATTAGTTACACAAAGGTGCCGGATAGTATGGATGCCCGGGCCTGACCGCCATTAAACTGACCGGATTATACCCCCGAAAAAGCGCCTTACAACGGGCAGGAGTCGCATTTAATTAGAAGCTAAATTTATTTGCTTTTATTAAAAATAAAGTATATTTTCACTTGCACTATCCACATGAGAGACCCGAATAAAAAGATCATCATTTTTGATGATGACGAAGACATCCTTTCTATATGCAGTTATATTTTAGAAGAGCAAGGCTGGGAGGTTTTTACTTTCACTGATTGCAATAATATAACCGAAAAAGTATCGCGCGTTTTACCGGATGTTATACTCATGGATAACTGGATTCCTGATGCCGGCGGCATTATTGCCACCCAAACATTAAAAAAATCGGAAGAGTTAAAAAACATCCCGGTAATTTACTTTTCGGCCAATAGCGATATCCAGATCCTGGCCAGCAATGCCGGCGCCCAAACCTACCTGGCCAAACCGTTTGACCTGGAAGAATTGGAAAAAGTTATCAGCAAGGTGCTGATTAGTGAATAAACATTAAATTTTATTCTACATTATATAACAAGGCCCCATCTGTTTAGGATAGGGCCTTGCTAGTTTATGCCTTTTATTGCGGACCACCCGGGCCGCCGCCACCCGGACCACCACCGCCTGGACCGCCACCACCCGGACCACCGCCGCCTGGACCACCACGCTGCCTGTCGCCCCGGATGTCCTGGGTTGGCGCTTTACCTGCAAATTTTTGCAGGCGTAAGGTAAAGGTAAGCAGGTAATACCGTGCAAGCCTGTTTACGTTTGATACAGTAGTTGAACTGGCTGTTGTGGTTGACGAATAACCGGTGTTTTGATTAAATAAATCGAAAGCCGATAGCCGCAGGGTAGCCACCTTGTTTTTTAAGAACCGGCGTTCCACATACATGTTTAAAATATTAGGATTAGTTACTTTAATGATTGAGGCATACCCGTAATTGGTTGCCTTGGTATAATCGTAGCTAAATACCCAATCGCCAAAATAGTTTTTACCGGTGAGGCCAACGTTCCAGGTCCGGATATTGGTTAAACCATCGTTAATATCATTCTTTACCGAGTTAGTTGTTCTGTTGATGGCATAGTTGGTTAAAATTTGGGCGTCGATGATATTCGGTAAGTCTACCCTGAAACGGATTTCGGGTGTAAATACCAGGTTTTTGGCAATGTTTTTTTGTTGTGCAGACGCTATCTGATCAGGCGTGGCTGCCAGCGGGTCAAGGTCGGTAAGGCTGGTTAAGTAGCCTACGTTATTATTGTATTGCGCGGTACCATTAAGCGTAACCGAATATTTGCGCTCGGCCCATGGCTTGGAGTAAGTAACCCGGCCGGTAAAATTATAAAAGCCATCGGCATTCAGGTATTGGGTAAATATCCTGTTTGAGGTATTTGATGTAATGGTATTAGTTACCACCTGGTTAGATACGTTTTGGTACGTAAAGTTTGCAAAAAACACATTACCTGTTGTAAAACTAAAGTTGTTATACCTTATGGATATATTGTTGGTAAACGCAGGTTTCAGGTATGGGTTACCCTGAACCGGGTACAGCGCGTTCGAAAAATCGATAACCGGCTGCAACTGGGTAAAGCTTGGTGCCGCGTTTGATCCGTTATAGTTAACCGCGAATGTTTTGCTGCGCGAAAAATTATAAATATAACGGGCAGTAGGTATAATATTAAAGGTGTTTTTATGCGTATCCGGGATGGTACTGTTTGTTACGGAGTGCCCATCTAAGGTTGAAGGCTGCACCGCCAGGCCCAAAGTATAGTTATACTTTTTCTCGATGAACCTATAGTTTAAGCCAACCTTATTGGTAGTAAACGTATAATCAAATTTGTTCGACAGCAAATCGTACACATTCCAGGTTTGGGCATTGCTTAGCGTATCAGTTTCCTTATTATTTACCGTTGCCGAATGATTTACTGAGTAATTAAGCTCTAAATATGATCGTGTGCCCAATGGCTCAAGGTATGACAGGTTTACGCCAACACTATTGGTACGGCTATACGTATTAATAATCTGGTTTTCGGGAGCGGTTTGCTGTGTACCCGGAACAAAATTATAAATAGGGTTTTGATACGATGTGGTTGGCGCCGAGCTTGCCGATGCAAAAATGCTCAGGTTACGGCGATGCGGAAATTTATGGTTATACAATGCGGTAATACCATAGTTAGGCGATTGCGAATCGCCATTGGTAGTAGAGGTGTATGCCGAAGCAAGTGTGCCTTTCCGGGTAAGGTTTACACTATCCGATTCATTGGTGTTGGTGCTGCCGTATGAAAAAGATGGCACCAATTTTAAGTAATTAACAGTATCCGGCTTATACTCCATGTTCCAGTTAAAGCGGTGATTGATATTCTGATCTTTTTCGAGACTTAACTGGTGCTGCTCGCTTGGGTTGGCTGCCGAGGTATTTTGCTGAAAAATA
Source organism: Mucilaginibacter sp. P4_C11 (assembly GCF_056402115.1). Classification (NCBI taxonomy): domain Bacteria; kingdom Pseudomonadati; phylum Bacteroidota; class Sphingobacteriia; order Sphingobacteriales; family Sphingobacteriaceae; genus Mucilaginibacter; species Mucilaginibacter sp. P4_C11. Next base: position 34,021 of record NZ_JBFUIA010000026.1, read on the forward strand.
TTGTTATTGGTGCTTGTGGTATTATCCGCAAAGCTATAACTGCCGTACACCGCCAGGTTTTTGCCCCATTGATCCCTAAAGTTTAAACCTATTGATTTTGCATCAGTTAAACCATTTTGAGCGGTAATCAGGCTTCCGCCGCCACCACCGCCACGGCCCGCGTTGCCACGGCCACCACCGCCGCCAAAACCACCACCGCCACCACCACCTGCAGTGCCGAATGAGAAGGTATTAACATTGGTGTTATTGATACTTCCCTGCACCGCAATTTGCTGATCGCCGTGAAAATTGAAAATATTTAATGATCCTATGTAGCGGTTTTTATTGGCTACGCCCTGGTCTTGCGGCAGTGCATCGCGGCCATCGCCGGCAGTTGCCTGGGCGGTATAGCCGTAGTTTTTATCTTTCCTGATGGTAATGTTCATTACTTTGGTAGGGTCGCCGGTTTTAATGCCGGTAAGATTGGCCTGGTCGCCGTAATCATCAATCATCTGTATGTTTTCAATAATATCGGCAGGCAGGTTTTTGGTGGCGCTTTGCACATCGCCGCCCATATAATCCTTGCCGTTTATCCGCACCTTGGTAACCTGTTTACCCTGCGTGGTAATATTGCCGTTTACATCCACATCCACACCGGGCAGCTTTTTTATCAAGTCTTCGGTGGGCGCGTTGGCCCGTACTTTGTAAGCTGCCGCGTTGTATATTACGGTATCCTCTTTAAGGGTAATGGGATTGGCGGCTCCTATAATGTTTACCTGGCCAAGCAAGTTTGTTTCGGCCTTTAACAATATCAAACCCAAATCTACCGGCTTGGTATTATCCTCCAGGGCAAAGTGCTTTTTTATTGCTGTAAACCCAATTGATGATATGGTGAGCGTTATTTTACTCCCTTTAACACCCGCAAATCTGAATTTACCATTAGCATCGGCAATGGTTAATGAACTATCGCCGGCATCGTTTACCAGTTTTACACTGCTGCCGGGCAAGCTCAGTTTGGTGGTATCGGCAATGGTACCGCTAATATCGCGGGCAGTTTGGGCCTGGGCGCCAAAGGCGCATAATAAAAAAATACTTAAAGTAAAAATTAGGGGTTTCATGATATATGTTCAGCTACAAATGTGTTTAGTTGTGGTAAAGACACAATTAAAGTGCAAATGTTCAACATATAAAGGGCATATTAAATAATAAACATATAATTGTTACACATACAGCTCCTAAAGGCCTATCAATCATATTATTGTTACATATACGGGCAAAAAAACAGGTGCGCTTCTCCCTGCCGGTAGAAGCAGGGTCAGGCTATACACTCATACTACACAGGCATTAGCCACAGGCCGGTACCAGTTTCTATCCTTTACGCGAGCTGCGGGTATACCAAAACACTGAGATGAAACGAATATCCGGGTGTTGCGTATTTATCCAGCGAAAATACAGTAGTTGTAAACTACAAGCATAGCTGTTCAAAGTCAGAGACATTCGAACAGCGGAAGACTAAGGGCAACTGGGGAAAGGGTGACAAAAAAAGCAATTCTTCTTTAATGGCCTAATTGCGCCAGATAACTTTCACCAATTTGATACGAAAATTTATTGCAATCAAATATCAACGTGTGATTTTCGCCAGGTTTACCTTTCTTCATTCCCAACGCTATTTGGTTAAACTCTTTTGCGGCTTGTATTAAAAGAATTGGTTTGGCGATTGGAAGGTTATGAGCCGGCAGCACACGGGTTGATTTAGCCGCCAATTGAGCTATCCTGTTTATGCTTTGTTGATAGGCCTTCAGATCTGTGCCATCATTGGACAGCAAAATTGGGCCCTCGTAAAAGCTGTCGCCGCACCACAAATAACCTGCTTGTTTATCGTAAAGGCAGATTGCATCTGGTGTATGCCCGGGAGTGGCAATAACTTGTAGCTTTCTTTGGCCCAGATCGATCATATAGCCGCTTTTGATAAACCGTGATACTTTAAACGGCTTTATATAATAATGAGCAGTATCTTCATGCGGTAAACGGAAAAGGCAAAATGAGGCCGGACTAACCTCCCATTTTACATCATTATGAAGATAACCATTGGCTGCGTTGATTCGGGTATACCTGGTGTCCATAGCCAGAATATGGCTAAACTCATTGTTTCCGCCAATATGATCCGGATGAGTGTGGGAATTAAGCACAACAACAGGCAGTTTAGTCAATTCCTTAACCACTGATGAAATGGTGTCAAGCCCCATGCTAGTGTCAAACAATAAAGCTTTGTCTTTACCCAGTATGAGGTAAGCAATCGTTTCTTCCCAATTATAAGGCTCATCTATTGCGTAGGTGTCGTGCCCCACGTCATAAACCTTAAACCATTCTTTGGATGTTTTGATCTCTTTAAGTTTTTCAAGCCCTGGCCGCAGCGGCTTGCTACACCAATCATCAACCGGCGCGGTTGTTTGACCGAGGATACTAAAACTAATTGCAGATAGAATGGCGGTGCCCAAAAAACTGGCGACAAAAAAACGATAGCGGCTTCTGGTTTTCATAATTACAAAGGTAAGGTCAATATATACTGTACATCAAATTTGGGGGATCAACCCCGCCGGCTACCTCCTCCTGGTTTGTGCGCCCACATGCTAAGTATACGCCATTCCTTTAGGCCAATCAACAATGTTTGTTATTAACCTTAATGCTCTTGTATTACACTTTGCGCTGTTCAAAATACAAAACTCCTGATGAAACGTACACCTGGATGTTGCATATTTATTCAGCGAAAATACAGTAGTTGTAAACTATATGCATAGCTGTTCGAGTCAGAAACATTCAAACAGCGGCACTCCTACGGACGGCGGGGGCTATATGAAAAATTCTTGAACGTGTTTAACGGGAGATACCACGTGCTGATCCCAACCCTATTACAAAACTAACGGCGGCAATTAAATTCCCTGTTTTTGTTGTCGTATTGTCAAAATTTTTGCCATAGGTAAATGACAAATTCTGATTTTTTCCAACCTTATAGTTTAAAGAAAAATCGTATTTATCTGTCTTTGAAGGTGATGACACATGGTTAATTAAATATGCAGAGCCATTGTAAAACGGCAAACGATGAATATATTCAACAGATATCGTTAGTTTATCATTAAAATCCTGGTAAAATCGCAATCCCATATCAAGGTTGCCAATATTAATGTCCTTTACTATTATATTAAGGTCATTTCTATAAAATCGGTTAAAACTGGCAGCATATCGCAGCAAAAACATAATGTTACTCCCATTGTGTCCCTCATACCCAAACGTAAGCCAGGTTGCGAACTTCGAAAGATATGATCGGTTAAATGTACTGTCGGCAAAATCAATCACCGTACCTGCCGCCCAGTCCATGGTAAATCCATACCGCCTGAAAGAGGTTTGGTTAGACAACTCTCTTAGTTTGGTAAGCCAGATCTTATTTTTGGCGCTTGCAGTATCCTGCGATAAAGCTCTTACCTTGACATCTATTTCGTCGTTCATTGTTTGTACCGCCTTTAGTATAGCAACAGCTTCAGGATCTGTTGGCTTATATTTCACATAGAGCTTCAATAACGGAGCAACGGTGGAATCTTTAGCCCTGGTAAGACTATCTTTTAAATGTGCATAGTAAGTATCATATTGCCCTAAATATTCGGTTACATCTTTGTCCCATTTTGTAAATTCATCGCCAACTTTGCCCCGAAGGATCGAAAATTTAAAAGCTAAACCTATTTGTCTGAATTCAGACGAGTCATTTATAGCTTTTGCGGTAGTAGATCCGACCGAAAAGACCAGCGTTTGCTTGATATTATTTCCAATATTTTTGTTATCAATAAACTGCTTGAAAGTGCTTTTGCCGTTAAAGGCCCAAAAAGGGGATATTTCCATTGCGTAGCTTTTTGGCACTGTAGAAAAACTATTGCTGGCATTACTTAAAGAAAAAGCAAAATCTGTAGGATTTTTTGGCCTTTCAATATCGCTGGGTGAAATTCCGAGCAAATTAAATGCGGGTGACGACGGCGCACGCAACTGATCAAAATTAACCACGGTGTCTTTTTGTTGCGCAAAAGATTGAATCGTCCCCCCAATCAGGCAAAGACAAAAAAGCATTTTTTTAAGGTCCATCAAAAACGAATTAAACTAAATAATAAGTCATAAAATGCGGAACAGCACTTACACCTGCTGCAAATTGCAATAAATCATTATCATCCTGTTCAGTTTTTGCACCCTTTAAAGCAAAGTTTATTTCAGTATTGCTTGTAGGTGTCACTTTCAGGGATGATGTAGTTACTGTTATGGTATTACCTGCAAGGCTATTATTGGTTCCAAGTATGTGATCCTCAAAATCGTTATTAATCGTTGCAAATACAGCATGATTGATCATGATTACTGTAGTTATACGATGTCCGTAGTTTTCTTTTACAGACAATGTAATGGGATTGATACTCCCGTCAGTAGTTATTATTTGTGTAGGCATAGGTTTTAATTAAATTTTAATAGGCTTAATTTCAACTCATTACTAAGATATAAATAAATATTTTCATTTCAGTTTTATTTTGAATGAATAAAATAACCTGGAATGAACATCACTATAGCGCCTGCTGGTATTTATTAGTATGGCCTGAGGCGAAGGATCTACCCGATAGCGCTTCACATTATTGCCAAATCTCTGTTTTAATACATGTAAAAACACGTTCCTCATTGCGTATCCTTACTGATACAGGCCGCTGTTTAATCGGGGTGGCCCGCATGCTGGGTATACGCAATGCCTTTAGGAGGGTGCGCTACGTAATTATTACAGTTATCAATCCCATAATACCTGCTTTGACGTAAGCGATTTAAAATCCCAGATCAAGTCTTCTGTGATTTTTGAATTGTGATCTAAAAACCAAATGTACATGGCTCGGCATTATTGCATCATGCATAAATTTCCGTGTCTTTATTGTCGACACAACAGTCGAGGTTTCTCACCAAGCAATCAAAGTAGTGCTGCCGAACAAACACATCTACCCAAAACATCGTGACAAAGCTTACAAAATATAATCCTTCAGGATTTTTGAATTTATAATTACGGCTCACACGCTAAAAATACAAAATCGCGGATGAAACGAGCCTCCGGGATTCACATATCTATTACTTAGCATGGCATTTACTTATCAGCAGGCCGCAGGGCTTGCGGAAACTGCTTGCGGTAGCTGGAGTGGTTGATGAAGTTAAAATATTTCGCGTGGAGAGTGCCTGACGCCGACTACCAAACAACCATTCACCTAATCAACCCAATCAACCACTCACCCAACCTAACCTAATCACCCGCTCACTTAATCAACCCAATCAACCACTCACAAAAAACCCTCTTGTTTAATCAAAATATTTATATAGCTTTATTTCCAAATCAAAACTAATCACACAATGAAAATTTTAATTACCGGGGCAGCCTTTATCGCGCTGCTATCGTTCTCGGCAACCTCAATGGCTCAAAAAGTTAAGTTAAAAGATGGCGACTTTTCTCCGCTAAAAAGCGAAACAACCATCAATGTTGAATTTACTTACAACAACATGGCCGTTGGCAAATACAAAGATGAAGCCGATTACCTGGAACGCAAAAAAGCAGATTATAATAAGAAAGAAGATGGCAGGGGCGATACCTGGGTAAAATCATGGGTGGATGACCGGAAGGACAGCTTTGAGCCTAAATTTATGGAGTTATTTGAAAAATACTCGATGCTGAGCGAAAGCAAGACTGCCAAATACACCATTATATTTAACACCTGGTTTACCGAGCCTGGCTATAACATTTACATTAGCCGCGAAAACGCCAAAATTAGCGGCGATGCCGTGATTGTTGAAACCGCTAACCGGAGCAAAGTAATTGCCACCATATCGGTTGAAAAAGCACCTGGCCGCACCTTTGGCGGCTACGATTATGATACCGGCACAAGGTTAGCCGAGTCATACGCCACAGCAGGCAAAGCCCTGGGCAAGTTTTTAAAAGATAAGTAAGCCGCTAAATAATAACGGAATAAAAAAAGCCGCCTCAACTGTATCGATGAGGCGGCTTTTTTATAACCTGTTCCAAGAAGCTTTAGGCTTTCTGCCTTCAGCATTAAGCCCTTAATTAAAAACTACTGGCACTGTTAAATTCTCCCAGTTCAGTTCAAATCCTTTTCCCGAAATGGTGTAGGTCAGCCTTTCGCTCGTGCCGGCAGATTTTCCGGGGGTGGCAGTTACTACGGCAACATCTTTTGCAGGGTCCTGGGTGGTGGTGCCATCGCGGTTAATGCCCCATTGCCCGGTTTGCGAATTGAAAATAATTTTCCATTCTTTTTCGCCCGGTACAGCGTATAGGCTGTATTTGCCGGCCGGAATGGTTTTACCTTGTATGGTTAAGGCCTTATCGGCAGTAAAAATGGTTGCCTGGTTGGCGCCCGCCCGCCATACTTTATCATAAGGTACCAGGCCACCCCATATGGTGCGGCCTTTAACCGCCGGGCTGCTGTAAACAATAGTTACCGCTGCGCCGTTTATAGTGCCGGTGGCGGTAGCGGCCGGACTTGCTTTTTCTTGTGCCATAACAGTAAACGACATCATGATGCCGAACAAAACGAGCATAAATGACTTTTTGAATGTGATACTTTTCATAATGGGTAATGTTTTATTGGTTAATACGAAGCAAGTTACAAGTTATTGACGAATAAAAACAAATTAACAAAATGCACCAGGTATGTTAACTGAGCAGGAATTTGCTTTAAACCATATCTATAGAATTAAACCTGCTACAAAATCAGGCATTGACAAAATCGTGGCCTGAGAGATTTAACGCTGACCACTTAATTACCTGGTAAAAAGTCCGGTTATTATTAATCAAGCCACATCCTACTTAAATCTATAATTTAATTTTTCCTTGTTGAATTTTTTTATCTCATCTCCTAAAAACATTCTTAATTGGTGATTTACCTCTGCCGGCGAATTAGCTTTTCTTCCGTTTTTCCTGTAATAAACAGTGTAAAGATTATTAACTCCAAATACCTTTAATTGTCCGTCGTCAGCAAAAATGGGGTTGCCTTTGATGCCTTCCGGTAAAGTAACAGCATCTAAAAGTTTATGGCGCTGCAGGTCGAGAATTACAATTGTTTTATGGTCAAAAACGTAAGCAAATAAATTATTGTCCTTCGAAAAACTATAATTAATATACTCAGATGGTTCAAGCCACGCGGGGTATTCACTATCGGCACGATACCATATGTCACCAATGTTATATTGAATGGTCAATCTTTTATCAAACACAATGATAGGGGTATTGGTGGATGACTGGCTAATTACAAGTGCATCTTCTGAAAACATCATGGTCTCAATTACCACACCCTTGTAATTCATCGATTCGACGATTGTATTACTTATAGTTTTATAGGTTGCAATAATTCGATTTTTATAAAAATATATGTCGGTTAAGTTTTTGTTAGCTTCTGCGGTATTCAATAATATAGTTTCTGCACCATCATAGATGCGGAACTTATAATATTTTGATAAATTTTCAATGTCATCAACATCGGGGATTGGAGCGATAGTGTCGGCTGTAATTATGGCGGTGCCTGTTGAATTTATTTTCCATATCCGTTCTTTATTCCCGCCAAATTTTACTGTCGTTACTGTTTTCTCTGCTGTATTTAGGTTGAGTAAGATTTTATTAAACACCTTGTTTGTATCTGAATAATTAAAAACAATATTTGTGCTATTTAAGGTTGGCTCTCCGATACCTTTGTTTGTATTTAAATTAAATTTGACTGGTGTTTTAGCAAATTTCCCATCGGCTATCTTCCAAATATTTATTACATATTCTTTATTAACTAATGTTCTTGAATAAATATAGTCTTTCGTTATTCTAACATCAGCACCCAGGTAAAATCTTTTTGTTACTGGATTTTGAACCGTTTTGCCCCTGATTATCCGCAAAGAATCTAAACGGGTCATAGAATCGCCAACAGCATAGGTGTATAGGGTTATTTGCGAACTATTACTGGATGAGGAGATCAAATAATGAGCATCTGAATACCATATTGAGCCTGAAATGTTAAAAGGTTGCGTAGTGAATAGTGGCCATTTATTATATATCTCTATTACTTTATCGCTGAAGTTTTTAACCAACTTTTGGTCCATATTTTCAATATGCTTTATTTGCTCATAATTAGTTTCGGCCAAAGCTAATGCCGCAAGGGGATTAGGTTTGGCTAACCCCGATATGAGTGAATCAGATTGGGATTTAAAAAACTTTAAAAAAATATTTTTTTGCTTGTTTGAGACAGAAAGATTTTCGGCATTTTTCTCAGAAATACCTTTTTGTTCGGCCAGTGAATCCCCTTTGATGTTGAGCCGATTGATCAACTTTTTATTGGTAGCGTCTAAACCAGTTAATGAATCCTTTTTAGCGGCCAATTGTTTACTTTGAGCAGTTAAAATTTCCGTTTTAGCAGCTAATTGTTTACTCTGACTATAATAGCTAACACATAATATACCTAAGATAGCTGCTGCGAGTAACACTAAGGCAAAATTTATCTTTTGCTGCTTTTTTTTCTTGATTAATATAAGTTTTTCCGCCTCTAAAGCCTCAGTTTTCCGCTTTTCTTCTGTCCTCTCAAGTTCTATTTTTTCTTTTTCCCGTTCATATTGTAGTGCAGCAGCTTTTTGTTCTAATTCTATCCTTTCTCTTTCATGCCTTAAGGCTTCAGTTTTGCGCGTTAATTCAATCTTTTCTTTTTCACTTTCTAATTTAACTAAGGCCCGTTCCTGCTCTGCTTCTAACGCAGCCTGCGCCCGTTTACTTTCTTGTTCCAGCTCAAGTTGCTTTGCCAGTAAGGCCTTGTCCTCATAATTTTTTAACCTTTGGCTTCGCCTTTGGGCAAGCGGAGGTAAAAGCCGGTCGTGCAGAATTTCGATATGCGAAGAATCTAAAAATTGCTCTTTATTTAAAAGGCGGAATTCCGGGTCATCAATTAATCTATCAATATCCTTGTATTCCGGATTTTTGATAGCATCATTATAGTTAAAGGGGGTTCTTTTATGGTCGGATGTTATCAGCTTTAATTCAATAAATTCCCGGGTAGCATCATTTATTTTGTTATAAATATCATCAATATACCGCTCAATGGCCGTATCAACCAGTTCTTTAATTATTTCAACGGTATTGGTGTCAAGCTTATTTTTACCGTCGGTGATATCGTAATATATTTTTTGACAAACCAGGCTCAAAAGAAAAGGCTCTACAATAATTTTTTCAAAATTGGTTAATATGTTGATTGACAGGTTTGATGAAATCAATTTAGCTATTGCCCCTGATATTTCACTATCGGTTTTCTGAATCACATCGGTAGCGGTTTCAACATTAAATGCCTCTAACCTATACCTGCTGTTAGTAAAACGGATATAAGGGATCTCTTCTTTTAAACTTTCAAACTGCGGTAAATACTCTTCCCTGAAAGAAAATATAATCCGGTAGTTCTTCTGTTTATTAAGCAGGTTATGTTGCAACACGTCCAGTTTGTTTATAACGTCCTCAGCATCTGTATCAAACTCCCTTATCATATATTCGGGTAGCTGCGATTCGATAAGACACCTTATTTCGGCAATTAAAAACTTAAGGCTCAACTCGTTAAAAGGGTGGGTAAATATCTCTTCAAACTGGTCAAATATGATGATGAGCTTTATAGGCGATTTGTCGTCCGTTTTAAAAAGTTGTACGGTATTTAAAAATTCAAACAGTGAGTTATCTATTAACAACTTTGGAATGCCGGTTTTAACATTTTCAAGGCTACTGAGGTGTTTGCTTATCTCTTCTTCGCATCGCTTAATTACATACTTGCAAAGGTCATTTAACCCCGATTGGCTTACGATGAAATCATTGAGGTGTATATAAACCGGCAGGTACTCGTTTTCTTCTCTTAAATAGGGAATTAAGCCGGCCTTTATTAATGAGGATTTCCCGGTACCGGAGCGGGCGAAAAGGAGCGTTAAGGTTTGATTTTTTACTAAGTTATAGATATCTTTAATTTCCGCGTCTCTGCCGAAAAAGGAATCGCCATCTTCATAAGACTTTGGCCCCCGGAATGGATTTTCTTTTTTCATAACAACTAATTGCTTCTTTTGTGCCCCGATACCCTGCTTTTATATTGCATTTCTTTAATGTCTTTTAATTGCTCAAGCGCAATTTTGTTGTCATCAGTCAATGGTATTCCGGCTGTATTGTCTTTGTTCAATATAAGGTTCCGGATATTCCCGCTTGTTTTCTCCTCAATTGGCAGATACATGCTCTGTTGAACAAACTGTTTAAATACGGGTATAATAAGCTTATCGGTATCTATAGCATAGTTCCATTCCTTGCAAACATAGGGGCTGCCCGACGATATACTATCTGAAACAATGGCCGCAAAAACACTGCATTTATCAATGGCTTTTTTAATTTTTCCATCAATACTATCGCCCGTTTCAATTTGCCTGTAGTCGATAAAATATTCGATATAATTAGCATCGAATTGAGCGGCTATGGCTTCGGCTACAGCGCGGTCTTTTAGGCAATAGCTAATAAAAACCTTGCTATTGCCTTCGTCATCTAACAGGCTTTCCTCCCGTGATTCGTTTAGCGCAAGATATATTTCGTCAATTAGTGTATTACAATCAATATCCAATTTTTGAATGCCATAATTATTAATAAAAACCGCCCGGCTTTGATCTATCCCGTTTAAGCTATCTATTACAGCTTTTTGCCTTATCGGGGTTAAATCAAGCCGGTTGGCAACACAAATGCGAATAAAGAAACGGAAAAACCAATCGGGGAAATTGCAGCCTAAAAACAATAGGTAACCGCTATTTAAATAAGAAAGCAGGCTTGAAAACTTTTCCTGGTCGTTAGTAATCAGTTCATGAATAAGTTCTACATAGTCGGCATCTGTTAAAATATAGTTGCCGGCAATCTCGTCATGCGTGCCGAATATATTGCAAACAACGGGCTTTTTTAACGCCAACCGGAAGCCGCCTCTTTCAGATGCCGGTTCTAAAAGCTTGCCATCATACCTGCCGTAGTTCATCACACTGTAGGATGATTTTATTTCTTCCTCGCTAAGTCCCGCGCCCCGGTAAGTATTAAAGGCCAGCTCGACAGAATTCATAAATGTGGCATTTATAAAAAGTTCGAAATGTTTTATGCTGACGAGTTTTCTGTAACTATCGGGTATAAGTTTCCACTTAAAGCGCTCTTGCTTAATTGTTCTACTTAGTTTTTGCTTAAATGAGTTTTTTCTTGCCCCTAAACTGTGATAATATTCATTGGCCAATTCGTGCCCGGTTAATGCTCCGTTGTGGCTGTTGGCAACCAGCCTGTCCAACAAAGCATCGTCGTTTACATGCTCCTTTATAAGCAATTTCAAAAAATCAGGCTCGCCATTATTCATCAATGGCTCGTTAAGCAAATCGTACCCAATTATCGGAATCACCGTCCCTTTTTTAATTTCGTAAACTATCTCGTCAACACTTTGCTGAAGGTCTGCTGGAAGGGGCATATCGATAAAGGTTAAAGTTTATAACATAGCCTAATAATGTTAGGCTTTGAGTAAGACAATGAATGATCAGAAGATTTAACGCTTTTTTTGATGACGGTCCATGCTCTGATAAGGCGCTATTTATTTAGGCATGAGCAATATACATTTATTTATAAATAAATTGCATATTATTAAAAAAATCGCCCAGCCACAGGCATTGTCGGCCATTTGCCGCAATTTTATAAGGCTTGTTGCGGGTGGATGATTTATGACTGTTCAGCGTAAAGAAATTTACAGAATCCTCGTTGTTCAAATCTCGTCAATTAGTCAACCCCCTTTTTGGTAAGTCTCGTTATACCGTCTGCCGGTCGGGAATCACAGCAGTACAGCATAATATAGCTAAGCACCGGCGCAACATACAAATTGTTACTCATGCCAATTGCTTAATTGATTTAGCATCTATCCGCCTCCCAATATTTTAAATTGCAAAAAAGCCATTTACCATAGGATAGAATTAGCTTGCGCTGTAAAGTTTGCCATTAGATGCTTCGTACATCAGCATAACAGGGTGAAAAAGGTCTCGCCACCCCACGTTAAAATATGTTAAACACCAACAAGCAACGCCCCTGCCGCTTACATTTGTAAAGTACTGAACACCAAACCTCCTTTACCTATGCGATATCTGTTGTTGCTGTTATTTGTCAATATATGCCTTAGCTGTTACGGGCAAAGGGTTAACGGCATAGTAACCGATAAGGCTACCGGCCTGCGCATTAGCGGCGCGCTGGTAACCACAACAAACGCTACCGCCATAAGTGATATGGAAGGTATATTCAGCATTGGCGTTGCCAGGCAAGGGGATACGTTAAAGGTAAAAATGCAAGGTTATAAATCGTTTAAGCAGGCGGTTGGCCTGGCAACCGGCGATGTGATTGTACAGTTGGAGCAGGCAACCATCCAGCTAAAACAGGTAAACATCAGCGCCCGGCGCGATAGGGTGAAAGACTCTGTCAGTAACCGCGTTCAGTTTGCCCGCGATTTTAACAGCCACCCGCCAAAGTTTTCGGATATCATCAGGCCGGGCATAACTGCAGGTCCAATACCGATGGTTGGCGTTGCCATTGTGCCCAGCCAGCTGATTGCCCTGCTTACTTACAAACACAGCAATGCTTACAGGTTTAAGCAGGCGCTCATCCGCGATGAAGAGGGCAAATATGTTGACAGCCGTTTTAGCGACGAGCGGGTGGCCCAGCTCACCGGCCTGCAATCCGATTCGTTATACCATTTCATTAACCAGTACCGCCCCGCCGCCGCCCAGGTACGCAAAATGAGCGACTATGATATTTTTACCTACATCAAAAAAAATGCTGCCAAATTCAGGAAGCCCCACCACGATGATGTAAAGGAGGCGGAGTTTTAATTTTTTGCATAAAAGTGTTTTTTTTTGAAAATTATTGTCTAAAAAGTGACGATAAATTACCTAAAGGTGTTAAAAAGCATAGCAAAAATGTCACGATTAAGACAGTAGAACCAAAAGCACCACTTGACATGCGGTTTGAATTTTGTAACTTTGATTATGACTACCGAAACACTTGAAGATTTTTACAAAGATAAATTCGACTGGCTGCCCAATAACCTGCAGCAAAACATAGGTCATTTTAATGTTTTTAAAATTGAGGATTGTATTGGACCCAACGCCAAACCGGTTACCTATAGCCGCCGCAGCTTTTATAAAATAAGCCTGATGCGGGGCGAAAACATCATTCACTATGCCGATAAAAGCATCACATTATCAGGCACTTCACTCATGTTTTTTAGCCCGCTTGTGCCCTATACCTTTGAGCACATGAGCGACGACCGCACGGGCTTTTTCTGCATTTTTACCGAAGAATTTTTTGTAGAGCGGTTCCGCAACGGCTTGAGCGAACTACCCATGTTCGGCCTCAACGCCAAACCGGTATACCAGCTTGACCGCGCACAGGACGAATACGTTACAGGCCTGTTCCGTAAAATGACGGATGAGATTGCTTCTGACTATGCGTTCAAGTATGAACTGATCCGCAATTACGTTACCGAGTTGTGTTATTACGCGCTAAAAACCCAGCCATCGGAGAATGTTTATAAACACGCGGACGCTAAATCGCGCATCACCTCGGTATTTACCGAACTGCTGGAGAGACAGTTCCCGATAGAAACGCCATCGCAGCGCTTTGCACTGCGGTCGGCCAATGATTTCGCACAGCGGTTATCGGTGCATGTAAACCACCTCAACCGCGCCATCCGCGAAACCACCGGCAAAACCACTACCGACCACATCGCCGACCGCCTGCTGAGCGAAGCCAAATCCCTCCTCCGCCACACCGATTGGAATATCTCGGAAATAGGCTACTGCCTGGGGTTTGAAGAACCAACGCATTTCAACAACTTTTTCAAAAAACAAACCCAGGTTACACCCTCCCGGTTCAGAAATGTTTGAATTTCGTAATAATTGGTTTGAATAGCGTAATTACTCCCTTTTGTTGTCATACTACCTTTGTTTTATCAAAAACAAACACACTATGGACAACAAAAAAGTATGGTTTATCACTGGGGCCTCCAAAGGTTTTGGGCTTAGTTTAGTAAAACAATTACTGGATGCTGGCCAGCTTGTTGCCGCCACTTCCAGGAACCGGCAGGAGCTTATCGCCGCCGTTGGTTCAAACAGTGCTGATTTTTTACCCCTTCAGGTCGATCTGGTTAACGAGAGCAGCGTATCCCTGGCCCTGCAACATACTCATGAAACATTTGGCCGGATAGATGTAGTTATCAACAACGCCGGCTACGGCATTGGCGGTGCTATTGAGGAACTTACGGATGCCGAAACCCGCACCGCCTTTGATGTAAATGTATTTGCTACCCTAAATGTAATCAGGTTTGTAATGCCCTACCTGCGTAAACAGCGTTCGGGTCATATTATCAATATAGCTTCTATCGCGGGAATTACCGGCGGTACCGGCTGGGCAGTATACGCGGCAGCCAAATCGGCGGTTATTGGCCTATCAGAAGTGTTGGCTTTGGATGTTAAAGCGTTGGGTATCAAAGTTACCGTAGTAGCTCCGGGCGCGTTTCGTACCAGCTTCCTAACGGCCGATTCATTAACAGTTACCCAAAACCCGATTGCCGAATATGAAGATGTGAGGCACTCGCACTGTAAATACCTGAGCATGAATGGCCAGCAGGCAGGCGACCCCGAAAAGGCCGCTGCAAGCATCATCAACGTAGTTTACGAAGAAAACCCGCCACTCCGTTTGCTCTTAGGTGGTGATGCTTATAACCGGACCCTAACAAAGCTGGACGGGCTGTATAAGGAAATTCACGAATGGGAGAACACTACCTGCGCCACTGATTTTTAAGCACTTACATCTACCTGAAAACAATAACGATGGAAAACATTAAAAACAAAGTTATAGTAATAACCGGTGCCAGCAGCGGAATTGGCGCGGTTGCGGCCCGAAAGCTGGCAGCGCTTGGCGCCAAAGTTGTATTGGCCGCCCGCCGGGAACACCAGCTAAAAGCCTTAGTTGCCGAAATAGGCGACAATGCCATCTACGTAACAACAGACGTAAGCAAACGCACCGATCTGGATAACCTTATCCAACAGGCTATCAATAAGTTTGGCCATGTAGATGTTTTATGGAACAATGCAGGCATTATGCCCATATCCTTTTTTGAGGAAGGACTGGTTGATGAGTGGGACCGGATGATTGATATCAATATTAAAGGGGTTTTATATGGCATTAATGCCGTATTGCCGCACATGCTGCAACGCGGGCAGGGTCATATCCTCGCAACATCATCCGTTGGCGGTATCAAAACATCTCCTGGAATTGGGGTGTACTCCGGAACTAAATTCGCGGTAAAGGCTATTATGGAAACCCTGCGCGAAGAAGTGACACAAACCATTAAGGTAACCACTATTTTCCCCGGGGCAACACAATCCGAACTTGGGCATGATATTACAAGCCCGAAGATTAGGGCCCTTTACGGCGACCTTAAAAACATGCCTAAAATGGATGAAGACGCCATAGCCGACGCGGTGATTTACGCCATCAGTCAGCCCGGCAATGTATCTGTTAACGAACTGGTGATCAGGCCACTTGAACAAACACGATAATTAACATAAATAATCAATCGGTGAAATCATTTTAAAATCAGTGAAATCACCATAAAAGTATAATCATGAGCAATCAAAATATATGGTTTGTAACCGGCGCCTCGAAAGGCCTGGGACTTACCCTCGTAAAAAGACTATTAAACCAGGGTTATAAAGTAGCCGCCACATCAAGAAACATCAGCGACCTGGAAAGTGCTGTAGGCGTAACCAGTGATGCGTTTTTACCACTCGCCGTTAACATCAAAAGCGAAGAAAGCGTGCAGCAAGCTATCGAGAAAACCATCAGCACTTTTGGTAAAATAGACGTGGTAGTTAACAACGCCGGCTACGGCATGCTGGGCGGCCTGGAAGAAACAACCGACCAGGAGGCCCGCGACAACTTTGACGTAAATGTATTTGGATCTTTAAATATCATCCGCAAAGCGTTGCCTTACCTGCGTGCACAACAATCGGGTCATATTATCAATATTTCGTCGATAGGTGGCTTTGTAGGTGGTTATCCTGGTTTTGGAATTTACTGCGCTACCAAATTTGCGGTTAATGGTTTTTCTGAAGCCCTTGATGCCGAAGTAAAACCATTTGGTATCAAAGTAACGGTTGTTGAGCCGGGCTATTTCCGCACCAACTTCCTTTCTGAAGGATCACTGATCACGCCTAAGAACCCGATTGATGCTTATCAGAATGTGCGCGATTCGCAAAACCTGCATCAAAATAACTTAGATCAGCAGCAAGCGGGCGACCCGGAAAAAGCGGCCGCTGCGATGATTAAAATTGCAAACCAACCCGATGCCCCACTGAATTTATTTTTAGGTGCCGATGCCTACCAACTGGCCCACCAAAAAATAGCATCGGTACAAAACGATTTGGAAACATGGAAAGAATTAACAACCTCAACTGGTTTTTAACAACAAAAAATAACGAGCATATAGGCGTTTGGGTAACCAAAGACGGTTATATACGTCATGAATTTTTACCAAATGGCCGTTATGATGAAACGCGCGGCGATATAAAAAGCGCTTATACCGGTTACTACAACAGGTTAGGTAACCACGTTGAATATCTTGACGATACCGGCTTTGTAGCCGAAGGCGATTTTAAAGACGGCGTTTTTTACCACGCTGGCATGGTATTATATAAAGAGAGTGCCTGAATTGCAAATTTCGCAATTCTGCTCATTGGCCATAAAAAAGCTTGCTTATAAAAGCAGGCTTTTTTTACCTTTATAAAAATCTAATACCTATAAAATATGAGTTTTAAAGATCAGATAACTTCCATATTTGTGCCCGAAAGCCAGATTGGCTTTGGGTTTCAGACAGAAGAAGTGCACCAGCGCGAATACCTGAGCAATGGCGAAATGAAACCCTGGGACGGCGAGGTAAACGAAGTATACTCGCCAATTGGCTTTTTTGATGCCGATGGCAACTTTGGCCGCAAGCTAATTGGAACATACCCGGTTTGTACCGAAAAGGAAGCATTTGAATCATTAGATGCAGCCATTGCAGCGTACGATAATGGCCGCGGTGAGTGGCCTACCATGAGCATTGCCGACCGCATTAAATGCATGGAGCGCTTTATTTACAAGATGAGCGAGCAGCGCAGCCTGGTTGTAAAGCTGTTGATGTGGGAGATAGGCAAATCCTATGGCGATTCGGCCAAGGAGTTTGACCGCACCATCGAGTATATCAATGCAACCATTGATGCACTGAAGGATATCGACCGACAGTCGTCACGGTTTGAAATGGCCGAGGGACTGGTCGCTCAAATCCGCCGTTCGCCGTTGGGGGTAGTGCTGTGCATGGGGCCGTTCAATTATCCTTTGAATGAAACTTTCACCACATTAATCCCCGCCCTTATTATGGGCAATACCATACTTTTTAAACCACCTAAGCATGGTACGCTATTACATTACCCATTATTACGCGCCTTCCAGGAATCGTTCCCTAAAGGCGTAGTGAATACCATTTATGGCCGTGGTTCTGTGGTAACACCAGGACTGATGGCTTCGGGCAAAGTAAATGTGCTGGCCTTCATCGGATCAAGCAAGGTAGCCAATGATTTAAAAAAGCGTCACCCCAAAATAAACCGCTTGCGTGCGGTATTAAGTTTAGATGCCAAAAACGCCGCTATCGTAACCAAAAATGCCGACCTCCCTTTAGCAGTAAGCGAATGCATTTTAGGCGCACTATCGTTCAATGGCCAGCGGTGTACGGCCATAAAAATGATATTTGTTCAAAAAGATGTAGCCGACGAGTTTTTGAAACTATTGAGCGAAGCAGTTGCTAAACTGCCGTTTGGTTTGCCCTGGGATAAAGATGTAAAACTTACTCCTTTGCCCGAACCACATAAACCGGCTTACCTTACCGATATTGTTGAAGACGCAATTGCCAACGGCGCAAAAGTAATTAACGAAAACGGCGGCGAAACGGTGGCCTCTTTCTTTTACCCCGCCATTGTGTACCCGGTTAACGAAAAAATGAAGCTATACCGCGAGGAGCAGTTTGGCCCGGTTATTCCGGTTGTGCCGTTCGAGTCGATAGAAGAGCCTATTGAGTACCAGATAGATTCGCCGCATGGAATGCAGGTGAGTATATTTAGTAACGACGCCAGGGAGATCTCATCGCTGATAGATCCGTTTGTGAACCTGGTGAGCCGGGTAAACATCAATAGCCAGTGCCAGCGCGGCCCGGACGTGTTCCCCTTCACCGGTCGTAAAGACAGCGCCGAGGGCACCCTTTCGGTGCATGATGCATTAAGGGCCTTCTCCATCCGTTCGCTGGTGGCTACCAAAATGAACGATGTGAACAAACAGATCATCAATGACATTGTGAACGACAACGAATCTAATTTCCTGAGCACGAAGTTTATATTGTAGAGGCGAGGCCCCCCAGCCCCCTGAAGGGGGAGCTTTTTGATTAAAATAAAGGCCTGGCGTTTCTCGCCAGGCCTTTATTTTTTTTGCTTGTCCGCTATAGTTCCCCCTTCAGGGGGTTAGGGGGCGGGGCTTCGTTTCGTTTATATTGATTATTTCCACCAACACCAAATTTGGCACCCAGCTTAAAAAAGCAATAATGATATAATTGTTGTCAAAATTTACGCCGTTGCCAAAAACGTGGAAAAGCAGGATATAAAAGCGCAAGGTTACCGCCCCAAAAGCAAGGCCGTAGCTGCGGCGCATCATTTTAGCATGATCGTTGATATTACCTTTTTTGATAAGAGTGAATGCCAATATGGTTGATAATACCCAAAGTGTATTTTGCAGCAGGAACGATATAAAAACGCCTATGCCTCGGCCAACAAACAGCGTCATCACGTATGCTCCCGGCGCAGCTATAAACAATACCCCACAGATATATATTTTTCCCAGCGCCTTGTGCAGCCTGCGGTTGGTATATACCGTTTTTGAAAACTGGAAAAAGCCAACCAGCAATATAATGCTACTGGCAAAAATATGGCAGTAAAATGCAGGCATATACCAGCCAGTTTTTATGGCCGCCTGCTTAAAGCCTAAAAAGAAGGCATGGTTATGCGCAAAACTTTCGTAAAAGGTACCCAAGCTTAAAATAGCTATCCAAATAAAAGCAAAGTATCTTAATAGCCTCGCGGTAATACTCATCTGGAAGCCTGAATTTTGGGTTGCATTGCCTTTAGTTTTGCGTTAATAAAGTTGATGTTGTATTTATCAATAACAGTTAGCGAGTCTTTAACGTCGTCGTTTTTGGGTGTTTCTACGTATTCATTATCAAACCTGGATTTAAAAATAGTGTTCCATTTTTCGTCTTTGAAGTGATAATGATACGATGCGTAGATCTCGTTTTTCATGTATTCCAATATTTCGGCTGTTGCCTGTGCTTCAACCCGTATATTTTTAGGTTGATCTGAATTTTCAGCCATAGTGTAGCAACCCTGCAAATAACTATCGTCCAACTTATTGAATTTTGTTGGAAATATTCTTGACGTTTTTAATACGATGATATTGTCGCCCTTAATCTGGATAAAATGATAATATGGCGCTTCGAGCAAATTAAGGTCTTTTTCTGTCAGAGGGACGGCAAATTCCGAAGTGATCTTGTATTGAAATAAGGAATCACTGAGCGCCAATAAGTCACTCTCATTGCACCGGCTAACAGCAAGTCCGTTATAATATCCATCGCCCATAGAAGCAGGTACTTCAAAGCTGAGGGTTTTGTTTTTCCTTTTATCTGCCAAAACAACAGTTTTGCTACTATACAGGCCAGACCGCCCTCCAAGGTATTGTTTCCCGATAGTATAAATCATGCGTTCGTACCACGAATTAGCCTGCTCTTTTTTAGGGTGGTCAAACCTAACTGATGTTGGCCCAAATAGGTCTACACTCGCCATACTTGTAACCTTTCTTAAAGGGTTTACAAACATTGTAAAATCGGGGATAATTTTCCAATCGGCCAGATAGGATGGTGCGATGTAGATGGCGTTATCCATTTTACGGGAGTTTTCCTCCATTATATCTGGCTGGCTTTTTGCCGATAATGTAAACGATTGGCCATAAGCCTTAATCAGGGCAAGATGTTCGGCAATATTGAAATTGTTTAGCTGGGGCGAAATGATAAAATTCCTTTTCAAATAATAATAGTTAGTCCCCTTTTTTAGCAACGCAACATTCGCGTTCTCTTTTAAAGGGTATATTTCATCATAATCCGCAGGTACAACAACTTTTCCATTTAAATTATACAACCCTTTTTTAGTATTCTTCTCCACTTCTATCAACCCGCTTACCGTGCCGCCAACGCTGCGGATCAAATCGTACGAAACGGGGATAATTTCTTTCAGATCGGGATTCACCAGACCCATTTGAAAGTTTGCAATTGCCCTGTCACGGGCGTTGCTATCATATAAATTATACGGAACGGTTCCCCTATATACGTAGTAATAGGTTTGATCATTAATATGATCAAACCATAAAACGCCGTCATAATTCTTTTTTAATTTATCAGCGTTTTTAAAAGCGGCCAATGTAATGGGTTTATAAAGGTACTTTTCAGGGATAGATTTACTTCTTACTATCTCCCCAAAATTGCTATAAGTCTGGTTAAAGTTTCTAAGGTCGACACTACTTATCTTATACTGTTTACTATTGTTTTTTTCAATAGTAAACAGTACCGGCGATATTTGAGTTTTGATGCCCGGAGTGCTAAAGCGGGCAATAACCATAGCCGTGGCCACCTGGTTGTTTGTAAATTTCACCTGGGCATTTCGGGTATCAAAATTTATGTCAAATGCCAGCATTGTTTTGCGCAATGAACCGCGATAACTCCCCATTACGTGGCCCAGCATCTCTATTCCGGTGCCTGCTATATCCTGCTTAAAAAACGATTCTGCAGAGTCGATATTCCCTGCTTTAATTTGCACATTAAATGCATTAAGGAATTTGATTATAGCAGCCTTATCCGGTTTTACCGATCGTTTATCGCGCGTAAACGAAAAACAAATAATAAGCACAGCCATTGAAGCTATGGCAGTAAGGATAGGTTTTCTTTTCATACAGCAACGTATTTAACTTAAAACATTCAGCAAAACATTTTATTATCAGTCACTTAAAAATAAACAATCGTTCTTCTGCCTTAAAACTATCTTGCAGCCAGGCTATTAGGCATTTTTACGTTTAAGGGTTTCCCATTTAACTTGCTGTTAATAAAGCTGATGTTGTATTTATCGATAACGGTGAGTGAATCGTCAACATTCGCGTTTTTTGTGGTATCCCCGTTGCCAGAAAAGCGATATTCAAAAACGTCATTCCATTTCTGATTTTTAAACTTGTATTTATACGAAGCGTAAATCTCATTTTTCATGTACTGAAGCATGGATTTGTTTAAATGATCAATGGTTGTCTCTTTTGATTCTCCGTACGCCCCTACTCTTATTGTGTAACAGCCTTGAAGGTATGAATCATCCAGCTTAATAAATTGCGTAGGGAACAGCCTTTTCGAGTTTAAGGCAACCAGTTTTCCGTTTTTAAGTTGAAGGTAATGATAGTATGGCCCGTCTGCTATAGCCTCATTTTCGCCTAACAAAGATTGCTCGATGCTCGACGTTGTTTTGAACTCGAAGAGTGAATCGTTGATTGCTTTAGTTGAACTTTCGTTGCAGGTTTTAGAAGGCAAGGCATATCCCTCTCCTTCGCTTAAGTCGATACTTGCGCTAAACCCTAAGATTCGATTATGTTTTTTATCAACTACCAATACATTTTTACTGGTGTAAAGGCCGCCTCGTCCGCCCAAATAATCATTTACAATGGTATAATAAGCACTTTGAAACCAATTGCTATCATCGTCCTTTTTATCAGCATCAAATGCAATATCGATTGACCGGCTGCCTCCTTCCTCGTCATCGCCTTCTGCAGGCCCCTTCCTTAACGGATTCGGAAAGTCGATAACTTTTGGAAGTATCTGAAGGTCGGCCAGGTACGAGGGCGAAATTACCAGCGATGTATTATAATCCCGTGAATTATATTCCATTACGTTTTTTGAACTTTTGTCAGATAGCGTGTACGAATCGCCGAAGGTTTTTATTTGCGGCACAACATCGGCTATTTTGAAATCGGCTATTTTATCTGATATGGTGGAATCGGCCTTCAGGTAAAAATAATCCTCTCCATTTTTTAAAACTGCTAAATTCTCTCCTGTTTTCAGGGGATATATTTCATCATAAATCGCTGGTACGGTTAGTTTGCCATAAAGGTTATAAAAGCCCTTTTTATCGCCCTGTTCAACCTCAATCAAGCCGTCAATAGTTCCACCAACATTATGTATCAAATCATATTCGGCAGGAATTATTTCCTTTAGCGCGGGGCTAACAAGACCCATTTTATAGTCGGCGCCTTCGGTTTTTTTATCATCAACATATAAAAAGCCGTTGGGCAATTTGCCTTTTATTACATAATAAAAGGTTTTGCTATTCACATGATCAAACCAGACTATGCTATCATAACTGGTTTTCAACTTTTCGGCCGTTTTAAACGCAGCAAGCGTAATTGCGCTATAAATATCTTTTTCGGGCGTAATTTTGTTATATACTTTTGCCTGGTAAGCCACATAATCCTTCACAAAGCCAAGCGCATTTACCTGGGTTATTTTGTAGTTTTTGCCATCAATTTTATGGATGGTAAATGTTAAGGTCGATTTTTCTTCCGGCAGGTTATCATTCTTAAAAGTGGCAGCTATCGTGGCAGTAGCAAACTCGGGATTTGTCAATTTTATCAGGGCATCTTCGGTATTTAAACTCACCGTAAAAATTGGCTTCTCTTTGCCGCCGGTATTGGTTTTATTGGTAAGCACGCTTAGCAATATCTTAACAGCTTTGCTCTTTTGCTGATCCTCAAAAAAAGTTTTGGCCGAATCAATATTGCCGGCCTGGATGTGTTTGTTAAAGGCGTTTAAAAACTGTATAATCTCGCTTTTGCCCGGTTTATTTTGACTCCTGTATTTAAAGAATGCAAAACAACTTGCTGCAACCACCAAAACAATGGCCGTTATAATGAGGATAGGTTTGGTTTTCATGATACCAAGATATTAAATTATTTGAAACGCAATGACAAGCTTTTTTTTGTGATTGCGCAACACTAATTGACTGCCAGGCTGTTTGCCTTTTTGGCGTTTAGCTTACTATTTATAAAGTTGAGGTTGTACTTATCAATAACGGTTAACGAATCATCAACATTTGCATTTTGGGTACCATTGGCATCATAAAACCTCTGGCCAAAAACATTTTCCCATTGGGGATTTTTGAATTTATATAAATAGGATGCAAAAATCTCGTTTTTCATGTATTGCAGCATCGATACTGTAACATGGTCAATACTTTTTTTATTGACCGGATGGTAGGCATCACTACCTCCATCACCCAAAACAAAACATCCTTCCAAATACGAATCATCCAGTTTTACATACTGAGTAGGGAATAGTCTTTTTGAAGGCAAATTTACCAGCTTGCCATTTTTTACTTGCAAATAATGAAAATAAGGCCCCTCTATAATAGTCCCGTCGTTTAGGAGGCCCTGGTCAAATTCCGATGTTGTTTTAAACTCAAACAAAGAATCATTAATTGCTTTCAGGGAGTTTTCGTTACAATTACCAGACAGGTTTCCGCCGCTTTCTGCTCCCCCATAATAAGTACCCGCTCTAAATCCCATGATCCGGTTTTGCTTTTTATCTACTATCAATAAATTCTTGTTTGTATATAGGCCTCCGCGAGCGCCCAAATATTCACCAATAATCGAATAAAATGCACTTTGAAACCAGCTTTCATCTTTGTTCTTGGCCCCCTCAAAACTAATAGAGATGCTTACATCACCTTCCCCGTCATCGTTCATACTTTGCACGTTTTTTCGCAAGGGGTTTTGAAAATCAATAACCTTAGATAATATTTGCCAGTCAACAAGGTACGAAGGAGGAATTACTACACAATTTGTACTTTCCCTATCGTTATACTCCATTATATTTTTCGAAGATTTATCAGAAAGGTCAAACGATTTACCATATGCTTTTATTTGAGGAAGTACATCTGCTATTTTAAAGTCGGCTAACTTATCGGTCACGGTTAAATCTTTTTTCAAATAAAAAAAGTCGCCGTTGATTTTAAGCAGGGCGAGGTTTTCGTTATCCTTTAAAGGATAAAGCTGATCATAAATTACCGGCACTACCAATTTACCCTGTAAATCATAAAAGCCCCGCTTACTTCCTTTTTCAACTTCAATTAAGCCTTCAATGGTACCCCCAATGTTGTGGATAAGGTCATATTCGGGCGGTATAATTTCTTTCAACCCGGGGTTTACCAAGCCCATGGTATGAGTGGGTATTTTTCCGGTCTCGTTTTCATAAACCCAGGAAACACGCTCATCTATATTTTTTACCACATAAAAAAAACTTTTGTTGTTTATATGTTCAAACCACAAAACACTATCGTACCTGGCCTTTAATTGCCCGGCTGTTTTAAATGCAGCAAGCGTTATAGGATCAAAAATATCCTTTTCAGGTACTGTTTTGTTTATTACTTTAGTTTGGTAAGCCATGTATCCTTTTACAAACCCACCGGCGTTTACAGCAGATATTTTATATTGTTTACCGGCAGCTTTGTGAATGGTAAGTATGATAACTGATTTTACTGCCGGCATGCCATCATAACTAAAGGTTGCAGTTACAGTTGCTTCGGCAAAGTCGTTATTGATCCCTTTAATCCTGCCGTCGTCTGTATTCAGGGTTACTTTAAAAAGGGGCTTGCCCTTGCCCAGGTTAGTTTTATTGGCAAGCACGCCCAGCAATATTTTTACGGCCTTGCTATCCCTGCCCACCTCAAAATAATTACTTGCCGAATCGGCATTGCCCGCTTTCAGTTGGGCGTTAAAGGCATTTAAAAAATGTGTAATGTCGCCCGTTTCCGCATTCGATTGGCCTTTACAACGGATAAATACTATCGAAGCAATCAATGCTATTATAACCAGAATAGGTTTGGTTTTCATAGTACCAATATATCAATAATTTGAAATACAATAGCAAGCACTTTTGTTGTGATTGTGCAGCACTCGGCATTTTTAAAATTGTAACCGGGCATCCTTTTAAAAAATGGATTCAAGTAAAAAAACACCGGGGTAAAACTTTAAATTTCGACTTCGTCCTTGTTTAATCGCGCATATATTGAAGTATATCAATGGGCATTTTACCTAAATAGACAAAACAAATTTCTTAAAAATTAACTATCAATAAAATCTATATGGTATAGATTTTTAGAATGAGAGGCTGACTTTTAAATCAGTATATTTGCATAAATAATAACAAAAAGACACTTATGTTAACGATAGGACAAAAATTCCCCCAGTTTTCTAAAACGGCCGTAGTTAGCCTTGAAAAAGGAAAAGAGTTTGAAACACTTACTTCTGAGTATTTGGTGAATGATGATAACGTTTGGACAGTAATGTTCTGGTGGCCAAAAGATTTCACTTTTGTGTGCCCAACTGAAATTGCTGAGTTCAACAAAAACTATGGCGAGTTCCGCGATCGCGAAACCCGTTTAATTGGTGCTTCTACAGATTCGGAATTTGTACACGCTGCCTGGAGACGCGATCATGACGACTTGCGCGATTTGAAATTCCCGATGCTTGCCGATACTTCAAAATCATTAGCCGAAGATTTGGGCATATTGGAGCCAACTGAAAAGATTGCTTACCGCGCTACTTTCATTGTTGACCCTACCGGCGTTATCCGTTGGGTTTCTGTTAACGATTTAAGCGTAGGCCGTAACGTTAAAGAAGTTTTACGTGTGCTTGATGGTTTACAAACCGACGAACTTTGCCCATGTAACTGGGAAAAAGGCCAGGAAACACTAACTGTTTAATTCCCCCTACTACATATGTCCCCGTACAGTTAATTTATTGTGCGGGGATTTTTTGTAAGCCGGGAATAAGCTGAAAGCTTAAGGCGTAAAGCCTAAAGCTAAAACAGACCGTCAAAAAGCAGACCGTGATGGCGAGTGCCCACCAGCCTATGCTTGAAAAAAAAGGAATGACATAATTGTAAACGGGGCTTTTGTAGAGACGCAACATTTTGCGTCTGCCGCATGCAAATCACACATGCAAATTGAGCCTGTAAATTTTGAATATCCTGGGGGAGACGCAAAGTATTGCGTCTTTACATTAAAAAACAACTCTGATAATCAACAGCTTAAAATCATGCCATTATAAGGCACGAAGCAATCCCGAACTATGTGGGACTTAGCATGTAGGGGATTGCTTCGTACCTCGCAATGACGACACGGATTAAATTCACTTTAAAGCTTTAAGCCTTCGGCTTTCTGCTTTAAGCATAAAAACAAACACCATGAACGAAAGTACCGAAGTGATCCAGGAAATACTGGAAAGTATTGGATTAGATAAAGATTACCGTACAACCAGCCTTACCCTGTTAGAAAAAGGCGAATCTCGTTATTTACGCGACTTGAAACTGAATTTTACCAGCACACTTACATCGGCCCATTTAACGGCTAAAGAATGCGCCTTATTAGGTTTAACTATAGCGGTTAATAACAATAATACGCCGCTTACCAGCTACTTTACCAAATACGCCGAAGTACAGGAAGCTACCGCCGCCGAAATTGGTGAAGCGGTAGGGTGCGCATCATTGCTGGCTTCAAATAATGTATTTTACAGGTTCAGGCATTTTACGCAGAAAGAAAAATACACTCAAATCCCGGCACGCATCCGCATGCAGCTGATGATGAAACCCGTTACCGGAAAAGAGTTTTTTGAGTTGATGAGCCTGGCTGTTTCCGCTGTAAATGGCTGCGAAATGTGTGTAAACGCCCATGAAGATTCGCTGATCAAATTAGCCACAACCGAAGAGCGGATTTTTGATGCGGTACGTATTGCGTCGTTAGTTACAGCTACCGGGAAAGTTATTTTTTAAGTATCAACAGTATTTTAGCATAAAAAAAGCATGAGATTTAATAATTTCATGCTTTTTTCATAAATAACAGTTTATTACTTAATAAAATTTGCGTTTGTTAATTAAAAACTTCTAAATTTATGCCTAAGATTAAACAAACCTCGATTACACTTATTTTTATTGAAAATCAATTGTATCTCGGGGAGAGTTATTAAATTTTAATTGTTAATTTTTTTTGGGGAAAGCCGTTCCAGGTAATAGTGGAACGGCTTTTATCGTTATGAATTTTAATGCGCGTCTACCGGCATTTTTGCATTCGATTTCCTGAATGGCTGCAGGTACAGCAAAGGGATTGAAAACAACATCACCAGTCCCGATATCCAGTAAGCATCGTCATAAGTCAACAACAGCACCTGTTTGGTTAACGCGCCTTCAATGGCGCCATACGCCATACGGGTAGCATCAATTAATGAGTGCCCCTTGGCCATAAAGTTGTGTAACGAAGCGTTAAACCGCTCAATAAATGCCGGGTTGGTTGCCGTAATATTTGTTAACAGGTTACTACGATGCACGCCCTGGCGTACGTGGATAATGGTAGTTAGCGTAGCGATACCAAAAGAACCGCCCAGTTGGCGCATCATGTTGTTTAAGCCTGTTCCTTGCCCTACCTCGGGCCCTTTCAAGTCGGCAATGGCCAACGTGGTTAAGGGTACAAATAACAAGGCCATACCTACGCCCCGGATCATTAACGGCAAAAAGAAATTAGACGGCCCCATTGCCATGGTGGAGTTACTGAGCATTGTGGTAAATACAAAGAACAGAAACATACCCGCGGTGGCCATAAACTGTGCCGGAATACCCTTATTGAGCATCTTACCAATAAAGGGCATCATTACAATGGTACACAACCCACCGGGGAAAAGGATCTCGCCTGTTTGTTGTGCTGTAAAACCTAACAAATTCTGGCAAAATACCGGGAACACAAACACCGACCCATACAACCCAAAACCAAGCACAAAGGATGTAAACATCCCCACAGCAAAGCTTCGGTGCCTTAATATTGCAAAATTTACTATCGGGTAGTTAATACTCATCTCGCGCCATATAAACAGGATCAATCCTAATACTGCAGAGATAGTTAATACCGTAATGTAAGGAGTTGCAAACCAATCTTCCGATTCACCTTTCTCCAAAATGGTTTGCAAGCTGCCTACAGCTATAGCCAGTAAGCCAATGCCCCACCAGTCAACAGGTTTCCCTTTTTCGTCTTTAGGCGTTTCGCGCACAAAGGTGTAGGCAAAAAACGCTGCCAGGGCACCAACCGGAATGTTCACATAAAATATCCACCGCCACGATGAGTGATCGGTAATATAACCACCAATGGTAGGCCCTACAGTTGGCCCTACTACCGCACCTAAACCAAATAGCGCTGTGGCGGTTCCAATTTGTTCGCGTGGCCATGTTTCAATTAATATGGCCTGTGAGGTTGATATTAGCCCCCCACCTGCAATACCTTGCAGTATCCGGAACATAACCAGCTCATTAAGGTTTGTGGCATTACCGCATAAAAACGAGGCGATGGTAAACACGATAATGGAAGTTATGAAATAATTTTTGCGCCCGAACCTGCTTCCCAGCCATCCCGACATAGGGAGCACAATTACGTTTGCTACAGCGTAACCGGTAACCACCCAGGCAATATCTTCAAGGGTAGCACCAAGGTTACCCTGTATATCGGGCAGGGATACGTTCACAATCGTGGTATCAATAAGCTCCAGCAATGAAGCTATGATAACCGTGATGGTGATGATCCATTTTTTAAAGCCTGTTTCAGCCATTTTATTCTCCTTTAATTACAGAAACTTTTACGCTCATACCTGGGCGCAATTTGTCAAGTACGTCTTTTGAGGCGTTTAATTTAATTTTAACAGGTACACGTTGCACTACTTTTACAAAGTTACCGGTAGCATTATCTGGCGGCAGCAATGAAAATTTGGCGCCGGTTGCCGGGCTAAAGTTGTAAACTGTACCTTGTACCTTCATATCAGGGTAGGCATCAACCTCAACATCAACCTTCTGGCCGTTTTTCATATCATTCAGCTGGGTTTCTTTAAAGTTGGCGGTTATGAATAAGCTGTTATCATTAACAACGCTAAACAAGGTTTGCCCTGCCTGTACCAACTGGCCTAACTGTACGCTTTTTTTGGCGGCTAAACCGCTTGATGGCGCTTTTATAGTGGTGTAGCTTAATTGCAGTTTGGCATAATCAATATCAACCTGCTTTTGGCTTACGCCGGTATTAGTAACCTTTAACTGGCTGCGGGTGGTGCCAATTTGCTCAACCGCTGCTTTGTATTGGTCTTGCGATGCCCTTAAGTTTGCTTTAGCCACATCCAGATCGGCCTTAGCCTGGTCAAATTGTTGCTGGGTTACCGATCCGTCTTTTATAAGGTTTGCATAACGGGCATAATCTTTCTGCACTTTATCTAAACGGGCAGCATTTGATTCAACCTGCGCTCTTGCGCTTGATGAGTTTGCCTGTGTAGCGTAAATCTGCGATTGATTTACATTGATACCTGCGCTTGCACCAACCTGGGCTGCCTGGGCCTGTTCTAATTTCACTTTGTAATCGCGGTCATCAATTTTAACTAAAGTTTGACCAACAGTTACGTGGCTGTTTTCTTCAAAATAAATAGAGTCAACATATCCGCCTACGCGGGCAACTACCGGGCTTATGTCGCCATCAACCTGCGCATCATCTGTATCAATGTGCTTGCCGTAGTATATGTACTCTTTGATACCGAAAATGATACCACCAAGAAGCAATACGCCTAATATGATAGGGATAACTTTATTTGGTTTCTTTTTTGGTTCCTGTTCCTGTGTTTCTTGTGCCTTTGCCATTTTATTATCTGGTTTAAGTATTATTTGTTGTTGATTTTTCCTGTTGATTTTAGTAAAGTGTAGTAAGCCAGGCCTGCATCGGCTTTAGCTAACTCCAGGTTTATTTGTGCCTGGTAAAGCAATGTTTCGGCGTCGGCCCTATCGGTAGCTGATGCTATATTGCTTTTGTATTTTGATTCGAGTATCTTATTATTTTCGCCCGCTTGTTCAATTGAGGTTTGTAAAAGCTTAATCTTATCCAAAGCCATTGTCCAGTTCTGGTAGTTTTGGTTTACTTCGTTTTTAATGCGGTCAACCGTGATGGTTTTGTTGATGGTTACCTGCTCGCGCTGAATTTTAGCTTCGGTAACCTTGTTTTTGTTTGTCCACAAGTTGCCAAAGTTCCAGGAAAGGGTTAAGCCAACTGATATTGGGGTTATAAACTGCCCGCTTTTAGGAATCGGGTTTGAGTTTACATCCACATAATAGGCGCTTCCTGATGCTGCCAATGTAGGCAAAGTGTTAGCCTGTATGTTTTTGATGCTGGTTTCGGCAACTTTGCCACGTAAATCTGCCTGCTGCAATTCAACACGGCTTGCATAAGCTGTATCCAGGTAATTGCTTAAAGGGGCAACAGGCCTGTCAACCTCGGTTATCTGATCTATATTAAGCTGGGTGCCTTCGGGTAAGCCTAACAAAACATTCAGACTATAGTTGATGATACGACGATTAGTTTCCAGGTCGATACCATTCAGCTCAACATTTGAACGTTGCAACTGAAAACGTAACACATCATTTTTGGTAACCAATCCCTGGTCAAAAAACCTTTGCGATTGTTTGATCTGCGCATCGATGGTTGCTAAATTTTGCGCTACTACTTTTTTGCTTTGCAGCACCTTATAAAGGTTGTAGTATGAGTTGATGATATCGTAAGTAATCTGGTCTTTATCATTAACCACATCCAATCGGGCAGCCTGGGTAAGCAAATCTGTCGATTCGCGGGCATATTTGTATTTACCACCTGCGTAAAGCACTTCGCTTAATGATAGTATACCCAGGTAAGCATCGGCCCTATCAGGCAAATTGAAGCTGCTTTCGCCAAGCGAAAGTTTATTGGCAGGTATTTCGGCGTGGTTGTAACCATAGCTTACTTTACCGGTAGGCAAAGCCTGGTCTTTAGCCTGGTTGTATTGCGATACAGCCTGGTCAATTTTGGCCTGCGATAGCTTTAATACTTTGCTGTTATCAAGGCCCAGCTTAATGGCCTCATCTAAAGTAATAG
Organism: Mucilaginibacter sp. P4_C11; assembly: GCF_056402115.1. Taxonomy (NCBI): domain Bacteria; kingdom Pseudomonadati; phylum Bacteroidota; class Sphingobacteriia; order Sphingobacteriales; family Sphingobacteriaceae; genus Mucilaginibacter; species Mucilaginibacter sp. P4_C11. The sequence goes on from NZ_JBFUIA010000026.1 coordinate 65,254, forward strand.
TACGGTCCTGGGCCGTTGCTGTTCCTGCAAACAGCAAACCTGATACCGCCAGGGCGGTGCCATACCTCCAAAACGCGCTAACTGTGTGTTTCAACAGTTTAAGGTGGTCGGTTTTATTATTTTGAGTTGTCATGTTCATTTACTAAATAAGCTTTTAAAAGTCTTTTCATGTATATTTTAATCCTTGGCTTCAGATCTTCTTCCATAAATTTTTCGTCACGAACATCGTGGCCCAATATTAAGGATGATAACTGCGGCATGTTGATCACGTAATTTTTTGTGCCGAATATGGTTGCTATTACCATCGGGATATCAATGTCCTGATAAAAGCTGCCATTATTAACGCCCTCTTCAATTATCTTCCTGATCTCGACAACGTTTACCATCAGAATTTCGATTATCTTATCGGTAAGTCCCCAGCGTTTGTTCATTGATATTTCGCGGCTGATCAATTTTTGAAAGCAGTTGTTCACAATAATGCGCTCTACATAATTGTCGATGCATTTATCAAGCTTACACCAGGCTGTCATGCTGTCGTCATTACCAATATTTTGAAGCAGTGTGCGGAATGACGAGATTTTGCGTTCAAAAATTGCCAGGAAAAGGCCTTCTTTTGAACCGAAATAATAATTGAGCATAGCCATATTAACACCGGCCTCGCCCGAAATTGTCCGGGTAGAAGCCCCATCAAATCCATAGTCGGCAAACACGCGTTCGGCGACGTCAAGGATGTGGTCTTTTTTGTCTATTTTATCTTTGTCCATTGTTTTAACGGCACAAAATTAATCAAACGATTGATTAATCAAAGAGGTTCAGGGCCAAATCATTAATCGATTGATTAATGATTACTATCGAATGACAAAATTGTTTTTAAAGCAATTAAAAATTTCGAGCGTAGTAGTTATATGTTTAAACTGCTATGTTTTATAAAACAGAAGATACCCGATTTTTCGGCTTGCCTTTTCTGAACTTTTGCGCAAAAAATCTCCGTTTTATTTTTGTGTAAATAAATGTACTATTTGTATCAATAAATATCGCATTTGTTACCGAAAAGTGTGAATTAATTACCTTTTTGTAAGCATTTGTGCATGAATTAAAGGCGGTTTGGAAATACAAAAGGAAGCCGGTAAATTTGTACTATATATCAACATAAAAAACAGTTTCTACATTGTTTTCCACAGCATTATTCGTGGAATTCGTTTTATTTGTATGAATTATTGCCTGTTAATTTTCACCGCCCACACTAAAAAACAACTGTTTTGAACTGCTCAAATACGCTGAACCCTGAATGGATTCCATTAGCTTATAAAGCAACTGATGCAGATAATGTTAGGCCGGTTAAAAACGGCACCCGGCAAGATCACCAATTAATAAAGCCGTTGGTAAGGCATACTTATTCAAAAAAGAAAACCAGCGGCAGGTAACTTATTGCCTTATATCTGCGAATAAGCTGTGGGCGCCAGCATAGTTGATGTTATTTTGCTTACGAGTAGGGCATCCGCATATTCGGGTACGCTGCTTATCTTTTTCCATTGCGGGTCGCTGCCGAAGGCTTTCCAATGGGTATCTTTAGCGGCCAGGTCATCAAAGGTAATCATGTACGTGAGGTTGGGCCGCTGGGGGCCGATCACTGTTTCGCCCCAGAAAACGGGGTTGAAACCAAGACGTTTAAAAATATCTATTTCGCCCTGGTCGGTAAACATTTCTATCTTTTTTTTGCCGGCTGCTTCGCTGGCGCTCTGGTACTGGCGCAATTCAAAAATACGCGGCTTCCTTCCGGGCGCAGCAGTTAGTATCGTATGAGGAAATGCTTTAAAAAGGGAGCTTTCTATCCGTTCATAAGCAGGCGCGGTGGCCGGGGCATTAAGGTAAGCGGCAGCGCTGGCAATATAGTCTTTATCACCGCTGATCAGTTTTTGAACCCTATCAATTTGGGAAGTGGAGACATAAGGAATAAGTACAAACACTTTAGTTTGCCCCTGGGGTTTTAGTTCGGTAAATACACCGGCCCGCTTTATGGTGTGACGATTTAACGCTGGTATTAATGCATTTTGCAAATAATCTTCCACCAAGCTCTGCTGACTTGCATCTTTTAAACTATAAACCCGGAGTTCATAATATTCTTCTATTGGCACTTCGGTATGCATGGTATCAGCGTTACTTACAGCGGGTAAAACGGTTGCGGTTACAGCACCCATTAGGGTTGATTTTACAAAAGAGCGTCTTTTCATGAAGGTATAATTGAAAGTTTAAATATAGTATTAATCCTCCGTCTGTTCACCGCTAAAACTATATGTTTTACAAATTTGAGTCCATCGCCTGCCGGCAACTACAGGAAGCAACAAGACCAGTAAAAACTACTATTTACTATATTTACATTTGGTATACTTCTGTGTAACGGCCACTAAATTATCCATGCAAAATCAACCCACACAAATCATCCGCAAAATTATCCATATTGATATGGATGCATTTTACGCATCGGTTGAGCAGCGGGATTTCCCGGAGTACAGGGGTAAGCCTCTGGTGGTAGGCGGTTTACCCCAGGGCCGTGGCGGTGTGGTGGCCACGGCAAGTTACGAGGCCCGTAAGTTTGGGGTACGTTCGGCAATGTCATCAAAAAGGGCTTTACAGCTTTGCCCGGATGCCCTGTTTGTTCGGCCGCGGTTTGCCGCATATAAAGAGGTTTCGCAACATATCAGGGAGATCTTCAGCCGGTATACCGATCTGATTGAACCCTTATCTTTAGATGAGGCCTACCTTGACGTTACCAACGATAAACTCAACATCGGCTCGGCAATTGATATAGCCAAACAGATAAAACAAGCTATAAAGGATGAACTTAACCTTACGGCCTCCGCCGGTGTATCTATCAATAAATTTGTAGCCAAAATCGCTTCGGATATTAACAAGCCCGATGGATTGAAGTTTATCGGCCCGTCAAGCATAGAAAGCTTTATGGAGCAATTACCTGTCGAAAAGTTTTTTGGTGTAGGCAAAGTCACCGCACAAAAAATGAAGCAGATGGGCCTGCATACCGGAGCCGACCTTAAAAAACTAACCGAGGATGAAATGACCCGGCATTTTGGCAAACCAGGCCGCTTTTACTACCAGATAGTGCGCGGGATTGATAACCGGGAAGTACAACCCCACCGCGAAACCAAATCACTGGGTGCAGAAGATACTTTTGCCTATGACCTTACCACCCTCCCCGAAATGGAAGCCGAACTGGATAAAATTGCATTGGTGGTATATGACCGCCTACTCAAATATGAACTAAAGGGCCGAACGCTCACCCTCAAAGTAAAATACAGCGATTTTAAACAGATCACCCGAAACCAATCATTCACCACGGCTTTTAATGATTTGGAGACGATATGCAATACAGCAAAACAATTGATGGCAGCCACCAATCCAGGCGATGATACCCGCATCCGGTTGCTGGGGATTTCGCTGTCAAATTTTGGTGATATTGTGCCGAAGCAAAGAGAAGAAAAAGAGGCCGGGCCAGGCGATCAGCTTGCACTGCATCTGTAATTATTTACCCCACCTGCGCCACACTGCCGGCATACCGTTGATGCTCCTTTACCACCCCAAACTCACCCCTCCGGATACCCCGAAACCAACCCGCGACACACCATTCAATTGCGTTTTGTCAATTTGGCTGTTATTGAGGTAAAGTTGATCGGTGCCGTTGCCGGTTTGCCAGGTAAAATAGCTGCCGCTAATTTGGATGGCAAGGTGACTGGTGATATTATAACTCAATTTGCCACCGGCTTCAATGCCATAACCATTGGCATGGTGGCGATAACTTACCGGGTGCTGAAAACTGGTGATCAAATTCCAGTTGCCGTTGCTGTTGTAACTTACCTGGTGGTAGGTAACATCAGCCTTGAACTTTAATTTGGGAGCCATTATTACCGACGATACAACTTTAAAAAAGCCGCCTTTCCATTGAGGGGAATAAGAACTGTTCAAATCCGGAAACATGCCGGCCCGGTTAAGCAGGCGGAGAAACTCTTTATTCTCGCCATAACCAATATAAGGGGTTATGCTAAAACAATATTTATTAAAAATGATATACCCCGCACCCAGGTTCCACAAACTGGCGCTGCCTTTATTGGCATTGAAGGTTTGGTTGTAGGTATTGTTGCTGCGGTTATCGGAGCCGTAATCGCTATCGTTTACCGTGCCCGAGGATATGAACTGCCGCGAGTAATCGCCGTAAACAACAAATCGTTTCCAAAAGTTATAGCTGATGGATGCGGCTGCATTTTGGCCGCCAACCTTCATCCATTTAAGTTCCGAAAGCACGTTGGGGTTTTGACCGCTGATATTGCCCGATATAGACCATCGAAAGTTCTCCTGCCGGTAACCGGTGCCAACATCAACTTGCAGTTTGTTTGCTACCTGTTGCGCATGAACCAGGCAGGCGCTAATCATCAGTATAAAATAAAAGCTTGTAAACTTTTTCATCAGGTAAAAATTGGCCTGCCCTACGCAAAGGAACAGGCCAATATAAATGTTAACTATTGATTTATGCCAAATGATTCCCAGCCCGATGCCGTTGTACGGGTACAGGTCATGGCCTGCGTGCCATTTTCGCTCGAAATAAATTTGCCATTATTACCTCTCAGGGTAACCTTCCCATCCGAAGTAGGTACCCAGTCGAATTTTTCCCAATCGCCAATGGTGGTACGGTTACAGGTGATGGCTTGCGTACCGTTTTCGCTCGATACATATTTGCCCATGCTTTGCAGGGCTACCTTGCCGCCGCCTGCGTCCACTACGGTAAAAGTTTCCCAGGCCTGGGCGGTTGGGCGGTTGCACCACATGGCTTGTGTACCATTCTCGCCGCTTACGTATTGGTTGTTAAATCCTTTCAGGGTGATGTTCGATCCAATTGGCGGCGATGTGCTGCTGCCCGAAAGATTGTATACCCGCACATAGTCAACCACCATATTGCAGGGCAAAGCGCCATCGTTAATGGTGTTGCCGGGCAGGTCGCCGCCTATGGCCAGGTTAAGGATAATAAAGAAGGGGTTATGGAAAGCGCCTGTATTGTTGATATTGCCTGCAATATTACCGGTAACATACAGCGTATTATCTACATACCATTTGATAGAATTGGTATCCCACTCTACCGCGTAGGTATGGAAACCGGTTGGCGTAGTAGTAGTACTGCCACCATATTGCGAGTGGCCGTTAACATACCAGTGCATGGTACCCAATATGGTGTTGGAGGTGTTAACTTGTTCCATAATGTCAATTTCGCCGCATTGGGGCCATCCTACGGTGCCTATATTGGCGCCCAGCATCCAGAATGCCGGCCAGGTACCTTGTACTGCAGGCAGCTTTATACTGGCTTCAATACGGCCATAAGTTGGCTGAAATTTACCGGCAGTAGTCAGCTTAGCCGAGGTATAGGGCTGGCCGCCCACGGTTTCTTTACGGGCGGTAATGGTTAAAAAACCGCCGGATACTGTAGCATTTGCCGACTGATAATACTCCTTCTCGTTATTAACATTGGGGTTACCATTGTCAATATTCCAGTTTGCGGTGTTAACGCCGGTGCCGTTAAACTCATCGCTCCAAACAAGTGTTGCCGCCCTGGGTGTGGTAGTTTGATTAGTTTCGGCAGCGGCGATGGTGGCGGGTGTTTGCTTGTTGGCATCCTTTTTACAGGAAATGGCCAAAGCAGCCAGGGCAACTATTGCGAAAGCGCCCTTTTTTAAGTTTAGAATTGATTTCATTAGATTGGTATTTGTTTATAATTGATTGATTGCGTATTGTTAGTACTAAATGAAAAGATTGTCATTTCGAACGAGCCAGCGTCGGAATGAGCACAGGGGCGAGGAGAAATCTTGTACGCCCTGCATCCAAAAAAGCCTATCGGAATGCACAGCGTACAAGATTTTTCGCTATCGCTCAAGAGACAGTTTCTCTTTCGCGCTCCCGCACATCCCCACCCCGCTCTCTCGAAATGACAATTTTTATACGTTTTCTACTGGTTCACCCCAAAAGCTTCCCAGCCCGATATCGTGGCGCGGTTGCAAGTCATCGCTTGCGTTCCGTTTTCGCTGGATACATACTTGCTGTTATTGCCCCGTAGTGATATTTTGCCGTCGGCGTTAACTACCCAGTCAAATTTTTCCCAATCGCCAATAGTGGTGCGGTTACAGGTGATGGCTTGCGTGCCGTTTTCGCTGGATGCATATTTACCCATCCCTTGTAAAGCTATTTTACCGGCACCGGCATCAACCACGGTAAATTGCTCCCATGCCGATGCGGTAGGGCGGTTGCAGTTCATGGCGGCTGTGCCGTTCTCGCTGCTTACATACTGGTTGTTTATACCCTTCAGCGTAATAACCGAGCCTATTGGAGCACCTGATGAACCGCTTGACTGGGTACCACTCCATTTAAAGGTAGCCACCGCGCCGGCTGCCAACGAGTAGGTAAATGACTCGGCACCCCATTTTACCTTAAAGCTAACCGCAGATGAGCCGGTATTAAGGGCGATAAGTACCTTGCTGCCGTCGGAGTTTTTAAAAGCTACGTCCTGGATGCTGCCCGATACGTTTGATGAAATGCGAACAGCGCCCGGCCGTACAAAACGTGCCGCGTGGCCAATAATGTAATAACCTACGTTGCGGGTTATTGATGTTCCGCTTACGGTAATGGCGCCCAGGCAAGTGCTGCAGCCTCCGGCTGTATGCGGGTTATAATTAACATCGGCCGCCAGGTTCCATTCCAAAACGTTGCGGCTCCAGTTGCGGGTAGCACCAATAACCAGGTTATTAACATGCCATGACAAGTCGCCGCCAAAATTGCTTGGCGCGCCAACCCATTGCTCGGTGAAGTACACATTTTTGTTAGGGTATGCATTATGCACATCGGTTAAAGAAGCAATTGAGCCCGCATATAAGTGAAACGCCGATCCATCAACATAAGGGTTTGCACCACCATCGGCCAAAACAGCCTCCGGATAGTCAATCCTATCGGTATTATGGTCATAAGCGATGATCTTGGTAGCAAAACCGGCCGCCCTTATCTGCGGACCAAGGTTATTTTTTATAAAAGTAGCTTCCTCGCTGGCCTGCATCACCATACTTGGGTTATTGTATGGGTTAAGCGGCTCGTTTTGCGGTGTAATGGCGTCAATGGTGATACCCTGTGCCTGCATGGCCTGCAGGTATTTTACAAAATAACGGGCATAAGCGTCGTAGTACGCAGTGTTTAAGCTGCCGCCGGTATAGCCGTTGTTGCCGGTTGTATTAACCTTCATCCAGGTTGGGGCCGTCCAGGGGGTAGCTATAATTTTGATGGATGGATTGATGGCGATAATCTTCTTGAGGATGGGCAGCATATCGGTATTTTCCTGGCTGATGCTGAAACTGTTCATGTTTACATCGCCCGCCACCTGGTCGTAAGTAAAATCGCCCGAACTAAGGTCAGATGCGCCAATGCTGATACGTAAATAGCTGATACCTATCTGGCCGTTTGCCGTGCCAAAAAGCTCGCTTAAAACGGCAGCCTGGTTGCCGCCCAGCCCGTTCAATAAACTGGCGCTGCCGCCGGTTAGGGTAAAACCAAAGCCATCTATGCCCTGGTAGGTGGTATTTTCGTCAACAGTTACGGTCGTGGCGTTGGTGCCTGCATCGGCAGCAAAATTGAAGCTCGCCTGCGCCTGTAACAGTTTTGACTGATCGGCCGTGGTTACCCAGGCGTTTACAACTTCGTTGGCGGCGCGGGCTACCGTGCTGTTGGTTTGTTGTGCTTTGGCTTCGCCGGTGTTGGCATCCTTTTTACAGGAAAACAGCAAGGCCGCAGGTAGCAGGGTGAGGGCTGCAAGCCGCTTTAAATAGTAGTTAATGTTCATAAAATTTATTATTTGGTTTAATTGATTGCACAAAAAATCCAAGGCAAAAGGCCTGTTACGCATTGCTAAATCGCTTTACCAACTTAACTAATGTTTAAAACACCCTCAATTGAACGCAGGCAAAACAGCATCGTTCAAACTAGTTTTTCAGGAATACAGGCTTATGTATGGTTTATTATTACAAATCAAAAATAGGCTATTTAAAATGTAATAAACAAATAAAACTTACATAAATAACTGATATATAGTATATTACATAAGTTTTGATACGCTTGTATCACATGAACAATAAATTAAAAATATAGGTTTAAGCGCGGGGTTAAAGGATTTTTAAAACGTAAAAAATAATTATGATACGCTTGCGTCACAGTTTAATTTTAACAGCGATATTTCTATGACCTAAGGGGGTAAATTGGGCTATAAGATTTAACGACGTTTTGGGAGGGATAAGTCCGAGGGAAAGGGCGGGGCAGGTTTTACGAACTGCCGCGATGTTCAAACTCGTGGCTAAGCATGATTTCAGCTTTTAGTTCAACTGAAGCCAAAGGCTTCAACCAGTTTTACCCACGAGTTACGCAACGCTAACTTCGCGGGAGATTCAACTATTTATTTTTTGTCTTGCCTCTTGATTCTAACTTCTTGGCTCTATTCCACCACCAGTTCCATCACCTTTAAAATGGCATCCACGTACTCGCGGTCGTTAGCCAGGCGGGGTACTTTGTGCTGGCCGCCTAACTTACCTTTTTCTTTCATCCAGTTAAAAAAAGTGCCTTCGGGGGCGCGGCGTACTATGGGGCGGCGCAGGGCCAGGTCTTTAAAACGCTTGGCATCGTAATCGGAGTTAATGCGGCGGAGGGTTTCATCAAGGATATCCACAAAACGTTCAAACTCGTTAGGTCTCTTTTCAAACTCAATTATCCACTCGTGGGCGCCACAATCTTTACCATTAAAATAAACAGGCGCGGCAGTATACTCGCAAATGACGGCGCCGGTTTGCTGGCAGGCCTCTTCCAGGGCCTGCTCGGCATTGTCAATAATCACTTCCTCGCCAAAGGCATTAATAAAATGTTTGGTACGGCCGGTTACCCGGATGCGGAAAGGCGTTAAAGAGGTAAACTTAATGGTATCGCCTATCATATAGCGCCAAAGCCCGGCATTGGTGCTAATGATGAGCGCGTAGTTTTTATCAAGCTCCACCTCATCCAGCGTAAGGGTATGCGGGTTTTCATCGTGCAGGTTTTCCAACGGTAAAAACTCGTAAAAAATACCATAGTCAAGCATCAGCAGCATGTCGCCCGGTTCGCGGGTATCCTGGATGCCGAAGAAGCCTTCGGATGCATTGTAATTCTCCAGGTAATACATGTCATCGCTGGGAATTAACGCTTTAAACTGGTCGCGATAAGGGCCAAAATTAACCGCACCGTGAAAATACATTTCCAGGTTGGGCCAAACTTCCAGCATGTTTTTTTTGCCGGTTATTTCCAATATGCGTTTAAACAGCACCAAATTCCAGGTAGGTACGCCGCCAATGCTGGTTACGTTTACATCCTTGGTGGCCTGGGCTATTTTTTCTAATTTTTCTTCAAAGTTATCCAGCAGGGCAATTTCCAGTTGCGGTGTACGGTGAAGCTCGGCCCAAAGGGGTAGGTTCTTCATGATCACCGCCGATAGGTCGCCAAATGAAGCATCCGGGTTTATGGTGCTCACCTGGTGGCTGCCGCCCAGCGTAAGTACCTTGCCGGTAAACATGCGGGCATTGGGCTGGTTGTTAAAATAAATGGTAAGCACATCCTTTCCGCCCTTAAAGTGGCACTCCTCCAGGGCTTCCTCGCTCACAGGGATAAACTTGCTCCTGTCGTTAGTTGTCCCCGATGATTTGGCAAACCAGCGGATCTCTGACGGCCACAACACATTTTTTTCGCCTTTGAGCATGCGCTCAATATAGGGCTTCAGCGTATCGTAATTTTGGATAGGTACCCGCTCCTTAAACTGGGTAAGGTTTTCGATGCTTTTGTATTGATACCTGCGGCCCCACTCGGTACTCTCGGCCATAGATATCAGCTGTTCAAACCATTCCTCCTGTACTTCGTTGGGATATTTCATAAAAAGCTCAATCTGGTGAATGCGCTTTTTCATGAACCATGTAAATACGGAGTTAAATATTGTCATACAGCTGGTTTATTATTGGGGGAATACTTTTCTCTTCAGAACAAAGTTAGCACCTAAATATACTTTCCGCACCATCTCATTTTCGGCCAATACCTCGGGCACGCCTGATTCTAATATTTTACCTTCAAAAAGCAGGTAAGCGCGGTCGGTTATTGACAGTGTTTCCTGTACATTGTGGTCGGTAATCAGGATGCCTATGTTGCGGTGCCTTAGCTTGGCTACCATCGCCTGTATCTCTTCTACCGCAATAGGGTCAACCCCGGCAAAAGGCTCATCCAGCAAAATAAAGTTAGGCTCGGCTGCCAGGGCGCGGGCAATTTCGGTACGGCGACGCTCACCGCCGGATAGCAGGTCGCCCCGGTTTTTGCGCACTTTGTGCAGGCTAAATTCGTCAATTAATTCTTCCAGCTTGTCTTTTTGCCTGTCTTTAGGCATGCCGCCCATCTCCAGCACAGCTTTAATATTATCCTCAACAGATAGTTTGCGAAACACCGAAGCCTCCTGTGCAAGGTACCCTATACCCTTTTGCGCCCGGCGGTACATAGGGTCCTGGGTTATATCTTTATCATCCAGAAAAATAGTGCCTTCGTTAGGTTTTATCAACCCAACTATCATATAAAACGATGTAGTTTTCCCGGCGCCATTTGGCCCCAACAAACCCACAATTTCGCCCTGCGCCACATCAAACGATACATCGTTAACAACGGTGCGCTGTTTGTACTTTTTTACTAAATTTTCTGCTCGTAGTATCATTTTTCAAATTCAAAAGTCAAAATTCAAAAGTAAAAACCTGTCGCTTTACCTTTGCTTTCAACCTATATCTTGTAATCCTCCAGCCAAAATTTTTGACTTTTGAATTTTTAATTTTGACTTTAACCCGGGCGTTCCTCCGGCCGGGCTTTGCGTTCATACGCCTGCAGGCCTTAGTCACGGCCCGGTATCCACTTCAATCCCTAACGCGTTTTACTCCGACTTGAACGCTGGTCACAACTCAACCCGGCTACGCTGCGCTGGCCGACCCTCTCTCCGGCTTACGCCGCAAAGAGGGTAAAACCCATTTTTTATTTTTTCGCCGCTCTATGCGACGCAGTCGGAGATAGGGGCAGACGCCCCGATATTTTATCGGGGTTGTCGGGGAGAGTCGTCGCCGCCATGCGATATCCGCCATTCGTTCGCCAATCCCCAGCCAAAATTTTGACTTTTGAATTTTTAATTTTGACTTTTAAAACCTTATCCCCTTTATATTCAACTGTATGTTTCTTCGTTCGCGCCAAATGTTTTCTTCAATACTGTAGCAAATATCAAAGGGCACGCCTGGTTTTAATTGCGGCAGGTATTCGCCGTGGTTAAAGGCAATACAATCAAAGACTGCCGTACCTTCCTGCATTACAGCCATTTTAATATGTGCCTGCCCCACCAGGCCTGCATTACCGCTAACATACACATTTTTACTTATGAAAACCGGCGCCATGTTTTCGGGCCCGAAGGGCGCAAACTGGTTCAATATCCTGAAAAATTTCGGTTCTATCTGGCTTAAACGTAATTCGGCGTCAATTTGTATCTGCTGAATCAATTGTTCAGGAGATATCGTAGCGCTCACCACTTCTTCAAACCTGTCTTTAAACGCCTCAACGTTTTCGGGCAGCATGGTTAAACCGGCCGCGTACTTGTGCCCGCCAAACTGAATGAGCAGATCTTTACACTCGCAAAGCGCCTCGTAAAGATCATAACCCAGCACAGAGCGTGCCGAACCGGCCACATGCCCGTTTGATTGGGTAAGCACAATAGTGGGGCGATAATATTTTTCGGTAAGGCGCGATGCCACAATACCAATAACGCCTTTATGCCAATCCTTATTAAATACCACTGTTGATTTTTTGCCTATCAGCACCTCGTCACTGTCAATTATCTCCAGGGCTTCGTCGGTAATATTTAAATCGTGGCCTTTCCGCTCCTGGTTACGGGAGTTTATCATCATGCCTTTTTCTTTAGCCGCTTTTTCATCGCAGGCTATCAGCAATTCAACCGCGTGTTTGGCATCATCAATACGGCCGGCAGCGTTAATTCGGGGGCCTATCAGGAACACCACATCAGATATGGTTAGGTTTCCCGGAGTTTTACCAGCAACTTCAATCAGCGTTTTTACGCCAATGCATGGGTTGGTATTTATTTTTTGCAGGCCAAAGTGTGCCAGCACCCGGTTTTCACCGGTGATATGTACAATATCGCACGATATGCTGATGCAGGCCAGGTCGATGTATTCGAGCACGGCTTCAAACCGGATGCCATTTTTTTCGGCATAAGCCTGTATCAGCTTAAAGCCAATGCCGCAGCCCGATAATTCTTTATAAGGATATTCACAATCGGCACGTTTGGGGTCAAGCACCGCTACGGCGGCAGGTAACTGAGCACCGGGCAAGTGGTGGTCGCAAATAATAAAATCTATCCCCAGGGTATTGGCGTAGTCAATTTTATCAACCGATTTAATGCCGCAATCAAGTGCTATAATAAGGCTAAAACCATTCTGGGCCGCATAATCAATCCCCTGGGTTGATATGCCATAACCCTCTTTATACCTATCCGGAATATAATATTCCATGTTTTTATACTGCTTGCTAAAAAAGCTATAAACAGTGGCAACGGCGGTAGTACCATCTACATCGTAATCACCATAAACCAGTATCTTTTCGCCGGCGGCAATGGCGGTTTCAATACGTATAACCGCTTCCTCCATATCCTTCATCAAAAAAGGATCATGCAGATGCCGCTGATCGGGCCTGAAAAAGTACCGGGCACCTTCAAAATCACTTATCCCCCTGTATACCAGCAGGCTGCTTAAAACGGTATCAATATTCAGTTCGGCAGATAATTTGCTTACCAAATCCTCATCGGCATTATCCCTTATCGCCCAACGTTTATTCATATCTTTGCAGCTTTTATAACAGTAAATATAATTTTTGGCATTTTAAACGGCCAAAGTTACGTTCAAAATCTGACACATCGCAGCTATGGAAATTTTCGCGTTAGGAGAAGGCTCATATTCAGTTGATTCGACTAAAAAATTCATCCCCTTTAACCCCGAAACCGACAATTTCAGGGACCGCCCTGGTTCATTGTTCATCCATGTAAACCCATTCCTGATAAAAACCACGCATCACCTTATTGTGCTGGATACCGGCCTTGGTTTTAAAGATACCCGCGATGAATTGCTGCTGCACCAGAATATCCGCAACGCGGGGTTCGATCCGGATGATGTAACGCTGGTGTTGATGTCGCACCTGCATTATGACCATTCGGGTGGTTTGGTGGTTGAGCGCAACGGCAAACTGGAACCCAGCTTTCCGCAGGCCAGGCACGTAATACAAAAAGGAGAATGGGAATTTGGCATTACGGGCAAATCATCATCATACCATAAAGAGATTTTTGAAGCCCTTGATGGCACCGTAGATATAACGTTTTTAGAGGGCAGCGGCGAATTGATTCCCGGTATCCGTTATGAGCTATCAGGAGGGCATTGCCCCAATCACCAGGTATTCTGGATAGATATGGAAGGCACGAAAGCGCTGTTTGGCGGCGACGAACTCCCCGAACCAGAGCAACTGATACGAAAGTTTATAGCTAAATATGATATGGATGGGCGCAAAGCGATGGAACTGCGCCAGGAATATGGAAAATTAGCATCCGAAGAAGGATGGACCTGCCTGTTTTATCACGCCAAAACATTTGCTATAGGCAATGTAAGCAGTGAAGATGGTGGCGAACACTTTAAAGTAACGCCTGCTTAGTCTTGTGGCTGAACTTCAAAAAGCTCTTTAATTTTTTCGACGTTTAGGGGTTTGCTTATAAAATCCTTTACCAGTGGGTATGAGCGTGCTTTGTTGATATCGTTGCTGAAAACTGATGATGAAATAATAAAGATTTTGCTTTTGCCCAGCGGATCGAGGTTTAAACGTTTGTACTCGTCTAAAAACTCCCAGCCGTTCATAATAGGCATGTTAATATCCAGCAAGATATAATCGGGCAGCTTGGCCGGATCTTTTCGCTGAATTTCAGACAACTGATCAATAGCAAATTTACCATTTAAACAGGCCATAATCTCGGTATTTAATAAAGCTTTCTTTATTAATTTGATAGAGATAAAATTATTGATCTCATCATCATCAACCAATAATACGCTCACGGATTTAGTGTTAATTGTCATAATTCGCTTAAATCGATACGCTTTATACGCAACGTTAAATTAAAAGGTTATCCCCGGAAAACGGTATTTTTACAAAATATTTCATGCCTCCATAATATCCCGGCAATAATGACGATTATTTGATAAACAGGGCTTCATTGAGGAGGTAAATAGTTGATTCATAGCGCGAAATTACAATACCGCACTCCCGGGCAGCATCCGGCATGGCTCAGAATGATCTCAAAGATCGTTGAACGATTGCATTTTAAAGCAGCAAAGTTCATTCAATAGTAAGTAATAAATTTGTTACAATTATTTACACATAAGCAAAGCAACTGCGAGGGCATACAAATTAAACTACAGTAACGCCCCCCAATTATGACCGTTACCATTTGCGAAGATTTTGACGACAGGTAATAAATACGCCAATTGCCGACTCAACAATTTGAATTACAGCAACAAAGCAAAAAAAATATTTCAGGCAAAAAGGGCGTTTATATATACGTGAGCAACCTTTATTGGATATAAAATAATTTCAAAAACAAATAGGGTAAAACTTTTTATGCGTTTTAATCGTATCTTTGGAAAGATTATAAATAACAGTTCATTCTAATCATTCTAATTCAGTGGTAATAATAATTTTCTTCATCGGGCACTGGTTCCTGTCGCTCTTCTTCCAAACGTTCTTTTTACACAGGTATGCATCTCATAAAATGTTCACTACCAACAAATTTTTTGAGGGAACATTTTATCTGCTGACGTTCATTTGTCAGGGTTCATCGTTTTTAAACCCGCGTGCTTATGCTATTATGCACCGCGAGCACCATGCATACAGCGATACCGAGAAGGATCCGCATTCGCCACATTTTTTCAGGGATGTTTTCCAGATGATGGTGTATACGGCCAAAAGTTACCGCATGCACGAAAAAAGATTAAAAGATCCCGAAGAACGCTTTAAAGGAAACATTCCGGAATGGCGTACGGTTGATTACATTGGTTCGTCAATGGTTTCGCGCCTGGCATTCGGCGTTTTATATATTGCTTTTTACGTGGTGTTCGCTACTTCACCTTGGTTTTATCTGTTAATTCCGGTTCATTTTTTAATGGGCCCTATACATGGCGCTATTGTTAACTGGTGCGGTCATAAATATGGTTATGCCAATTTTGATAACGGCGACAAATCAAAAAACACCACTCCGTTTGATTTTTTAATGCTTGGCGAATTGTTCCAGAACAACCACCACAAACGCCCTAACCGTGCCAACTTCGGCGCCAAATGGTTTGAAATTGACCCGGTTTACCCAGTAATGAAAGTAATGCACTGGATGCATATCATCAGGCTGAGGAAAGCATATTTATAGAAGGTAAAAGGATAAAGGCGAAAGGTAAAAGGTTTTTTGCCCATATATAAAAGCGAAAAGTGATCTGGTTGGATTGGCTTTTCGCTTTTTTGTTTTAAGCCAATTTTAGCCTGATCCCCTAATAACCACCTTTAGCCTGCTGACTTTCACTTTTTTCACCTTTCGCCTTTAACCTTTAGCCTTTCACCTTTTTCCCCCTATATTTGCCGCTCATAAAATCCACAACATGCGTGTTTCTAAATTAGCTCAAAATTTACGCGGCTCGGAGATCATTAAGATTGCGGGCGAGATAAATGAATTAAAACGCCAGGGGCAAAATATTGCCAACCTAACTATTGGCGATTTCGACTCCAATATTTATCCCATCCCTGCCGACCTAAAAGACGGTATTGTTGATGCTTATAACCACAACCAAACTAACTATCCGCCGGCTGATGGTATGCTTAACCTGCGCGAAAGTGTATCGGCATTTTTAAGCAGCCGCATGGGTTTAAACTATAAAGCTAACGAGATATTGATTTCGGGCGGCTCGCGTCCATTGATCTACTCAACCTTTCTGGCCCTGGTTGATCCGGGCGATAAGGTTGTTTTTCCGGCGCCATCATGGAACAATAACCACTACAGCGACCTTACCAGTGCCGAAGCCATTATTGTTGAAACCAAGCCCGAAAATAATTTTATGCCTACGGCAGATGAAATTGCACCGCATTTAAAAGGCGCAACTTTATTGGCGCTTTGCTCGCCCCTGAACCCAACAGGCACCATGTTTAATAAAAAAGACCTGGAAGAAATTTGCGACCTGGTAATTGCCGAAAACAAAAGCCGTGCAGCCGGCGAAAAGCCGTTGTACCTTTTGTACGATCAAATTTATTCGCAACTAACCTTCGGCGATTTTAAACATTATGATCCGGTTACTTTGCGCCCCGAGTTAAGGCCATATACCGTATTTGTTGATGGTGCATCTAAATGTTTTGCATCTACAGGTGTACGCGTAGGCTGGGGTTTTGGCCCGGCAAATATTATTGATAATATGAAAGCCATTGTTGGCCACATGGGTGCATGGTCGCCAAAGGCCGAGCAGGTTGCCATGGCTCATTTTATTACAGATACCACTGCTGTAGACACTTACCTTGATGATTTGAAAGAAAAAATCCGCGCCAGCTTAACAACCTTGCATGAAGGTTTCCAGGCATTGAAAGCCGAAGGTTTCCAGGTAGATTCTATAACCCCAATGGGCGCTATATACCTTACCCTTAAAATTGATTACACCGGCAAAACCACACCCGATGGGCATGTATTAAAGGATTCGGCTGATATTAACTTTTACCTTATTAAAGAAGCCAAAGTTGCCCTGGTGCCGTTCTCGGCCTTCGGTACAGATGATTCGGTTAACTGGTTCCGTGCATCTGTAGGTGCAAGCACGCTGGAGGATATTGAGCAATTGGTGCCGAGGGTGAAAGCGGCTTTGGGTAAATTGAAGTAGGTAATTTTTTCTGAACCGGAATTTGTCGAATTTATTGAATTAACAGAATTCTAAAAATTCTTTAATTCGATGAATTCCGGTTCAGATGATTTCATTTGCACATCTGAAATCTGCAATCTGCACATCTCTACCGCAGCACCCTTGCCGCAACGCCTTCGTTGGTTATCTTCACCGGCTGTATCATGCCGTCTTTATCAAAGTACATTTTATCAATGCACATTACGCGGTGGTTGCCGTCGGTCTCGGTCAATGGTCGGCGGTGGTATACAATGTACCATTCATCCGTGCCAGGCACGTTAATAACCGAATGGTGGCCCGCGCCGGTGGCAATGCTGGCATCCTGCTTTAAAATAGTAGCTATCCGCTTAAACGGACCGAACGGGGTATCGCCTACGGCGTAAGCTACCCGGTAATCGGGGCCTGTCCAACCGCCTTCGCTCCACATAAAGTAGTATTTGCCTTTGCGTTTAAACATTACCGGTCCCTCTACATAGCCCTCGGGAGTTATCTTTCTGTAGGTAACACCATCTTCAAAAGGCACCACGCCGGTAAAGTCGTCTTTTAGTTTTACAATATTACATTGGCCCCAGCCGCCGTATATCATATAGTATTGGCCGTTATCATCCTTAAAAACAAACTGATCAATAGGCTGTGCTTTGTTAATAATCTGATCTATTAGCGGCTTGCCCAGGTAATCTTTAAACGGGCCAGCCGGGTTATCGGCTACGGCTACGCCGATACCACCTTTTTCGTTATTGTTCTGAATATCGTTAGCACCGAAGAAGATATAATATTTACCACCTTTTTCGGTAACTGCAGGCGCCCAAAGCGCCCGGCGAACCCATTTTACCCCGACGGTATCAACAATGTGGGGGTGCTTGGTCCAATGTACCAGGTCGGGCGACGAGAAGGCATCCATGAAAACCTGCTCGTTGTATTTAGCCGAGTAAGTTGGATATAGCCAATATTGTTTATTAAAAATTTTAGCTTCCGGATCGGCATACCAGCCCTCAACAACCGGGTTGCCCGATGTTTTTTTATCCTGGGCCAAAGCATGCCGGGCCGGCACCGCCATAGCGGCTACTATCACCGCAGTTAAAAAGGTTTTATGGTAAATACCCGTTTTCATAATGAAATTGATGTTTTTGAGACCGCTAATATAACAGCTAAATTGGTTTAGTTGACACGGTTTCTGCAGATCATATGGCCGGCTATACCCGCGATAACTTTACCTCAACGCCAATCCATCTTTATATCGCTTGGGTTTTACCTGGAAGTGCCTTTCAAACAAGCGCCCAAAATGGCTCAAATTGGTAAAGCCAAGCTGGTAGCCGGTTTCGGATACAGATTGCATGGCCAGTAAACGGGCGGCCTCGTTCATCCGGGCCGATTGGTAATAGTTATAAATACTATCGCCAAAAATCTGCCGGAAAAGCTGTTTCATTTTGGTTAGGCCGATACCTATTTTGCCCGATAACTCGGGAAGCTGCGGAGTTAAGCTCAGATCGGCTAAAATGGCGGCCCGCAGTTTGTATATCTTTTCGGCATCGGCCTGGTCTACCGTGATAGACGCGGTTTCGGCGCGGTGCATCAGCTTGCTGAACAGCAGGTATATGAGTTCCTCGGCCTTGTTTTTGTAAAGCAGCGTGGCCAGCGTGGTAGTTTCATCAATGCGGCTTAATTGTTTTAGCGCGCGTTCCATCTCTAAAGTCATCACCTCGTGCAGCACAAACGATGGGCTTTCCTGCAACAGCGATGCTATGGTGCAGCCGGCCTCCTGCAAATCTAACGTATTGATGAGCGTTTGACGGGATGCGCCAACAACCAGGAAATTAACATGCTGATTGGCCGGAACAACCATTTCTGAAAAAAAGTTGCCGGTGCCCAGTTCAACCTCGCAGCCATTACTGCCTGTAAATAAAGGCCGGTTCGGTAATTCCGCCTCCTCCACCGGGATGCGCCTGCAATCAAACTTTAAAGTGAGCATGGTTGATGATGAAGCTGCCAGTCGGCGCAAAACAAGATCATCCTTAAGCCAATACCGATGAATGCACAGGGATAATCCGTTATTCAGGAATACTTCCTGTATAAACCCTTCGCCTATTGATTCGGGCAGCGTTACCCGGTCATGGGCTATTTGGGCGTCAAAACGCCCGGCAAAAGCCTGGCCAAAATGAAAACCTTTGCCTACTTCAAATTCAAATTCTATCGGCATAAAATATATTTAAACGGTTGTTATTGAAAAGCCTGTTATCCGATTTTCCCGTCAATCCTGAGGAACGAAGGATCTATCAACTATGCGTGACCGATAGAAAAGGTCGCGAATAGATACTTCGTTCCTACCCATTACATGTTTCATTTTCGAGGTGCGCAGGCCTGTCACCCTGAGCCTGTCGAAGGGTCGCGCGGAGAGGCCTTTGCCCGTTATAGTTCGACAAACTCAACATGACAGCCCTTTTTTACGATGTTTCCTCCTTCAGAATTTCGCGAAATTTTACCAATTATGACAGCCCATTTCACGATGTCATTCCTCCCTTCAGAATCGCCGACATTGCATTCTCACTTGAAAATTTTACACCCTCAGCATCACAAAAGAAGCCTACTTATCCAGGTAATCTGGCGGGAATATCCTTTGCCCATACTTTTCGGCCAAAGCGCCCATTTTGCTTTTTAACTCGTTGGTCATTGGCGGCGGCGGTAAAAATGTGCCGAAAGGTGCGGCTTCGCCAGCTTCCGTAAAAAAATCTTCCATGCCGGCAGGCATTACCGTACAAAGCAAATGAGCCATTTGGTTGGATTTGTTGCGGAAGCAATGAACAATACCCCCGTAAGGGATATTTACAAATGAGCCTTTGCCTGCAATGTAACTACCCGCTTCAGATTTTACCTCAACTTCGCCATCAACAACGTAAAAACTTTCCTGCACATCGGGGTGGGCGTGCGGCACCGGGCCGCCACCGGGCGGTACCAGCATATCTATCAACGCGTATTTACCATCGGTTTGCCTGCCCGATATTACTACCCGGTACGAGTTGCCTGCCATGGCAATCCCCGGCCCGTCTTCCGGGCCAACAAATGTTACTGTTTTTTGTGTGTTTTCCATCGTCAATTAAAATAGATAAATGTAATATAAGTATTGCCGGCCATTATCAGGCCACAGCCATTACCGGGTAATCGGTATAGCCATGAGCATCCGGGGTATATAAAGTTGTAAAATCAACCTCATTCAAGGGCGCGTTTTGCTCCATACGGGCCACAAAATCGGGGTTAGCCAAAAACGGGCGACCAAATGCAAGTACATCGGCAAAGCCTTTGGCTAAGGTATCTGCTGCTGTAGCGGGTGTATTACCGTTACAAAGTATAATGGTTTCCTCAAAGGCACTACGGATGGCATCAAATGTTTTCTGCGGGATTTTTGGTGAAAAGCCAATATGAATATACGTGATACCTATTTTATTTAATTCCTGCGCCAGGTAGGCATAAGTATTGTGTACTTCATCCGCATCATACTCCTGCAAATCGCCGAGGGTTGAGAAGGGCGAAAAACGGATACCTACTTTTTCTTTACCAATTGCATCGGCAATTTGCTGTACCACTTCCAGCGCGAAGGATGCGCGGGCTTTATAGTCGCCGCCGTATTGGTCGGTACGGTTATTTATGTTGGGGTTTAAAAACTGTTCAACCAGGTAGCCGTTGGCGCCATGTACTTCAACACCGTCAAAGCCTGCTTCTACTGCATTTTTTGCCGCCTGCACATATTCTGCAATGGTTGCTTTAACAGCTTCGGTAGTAAGGGCTACAGGAATAGGGTAATCCTGCATTCCCATGCTATCGGTATGCATCTGGCCTGCCGCTTTTATGGCAGATACGCCTACAACTGTAGCCCCCGCGGGCAAATTGGCCTGGTGGGCTATGCGACCTGTATGCATTAGTTGTACAAATATTTTACTGTTACCGGCATGTACCGCTCCGGTAACTTTTTTCCAGCCCTCAACCTGCTCGCCGCTAAAGATGCCGGGGATACGGGCGTAACCCAAACCATTGGACGATGGCGATGTACCTTCGGTAACAATAAGGCCTGCGCCGCTGCGCTGGTGGTAGTATTCGGCCATTAAATCGTTAGGGATATTGCCAATGGCCCTGCTACGCGTCATTGGAGCCATTACCAGGTGATTTTTTAACTGAAGTGTTTTTGTGCTGTATGGAGCTAATATAGTGTTCATGTTTTTTTTGCTTTGATATTCTATATCAAATGTCGGCACATCCATGAACTTAAAATAGCCATAAAAGATTTAAAAATAGTCTGATCGGACGGAATACATTGTGATTTTGAGGTATTAGTTCATAAAATCTGGCTTTCGTAACCACAATAAAAATATAATAGGTAGTTATTGTTTTAAACTTTTACTTTTAACTATAGTTTACAACTATTAAACCGAATTGCCAATATTAATTACCCATGAATTTTGATAGCACCGTTTTACTGAACCCTAACCATAACATATATGGCCACGAAATACTAAAACTGTTTTTGGCAATTGTAACCGGCTGTATTCTTGGGCTGGAACGGGAGATAAGGGGCAAATCGGCGGGGTTCAGAACGTTGGCGCTGATTTGCCTTGGGGCTACTGTTTTTACCATATGCTCCTATATGCTGGGGGTTGAAACCAACCGCGACCGGATTGCGGCCAATATTATTACCGGTGTGGGCTTTATTGGTGCAGGGGTAATATTTCGTACCAACTCCGCTGTGTCGGGAATTACCACAGCAGCATCTATATGGATTTCGGCGGCCTTAGGGATGCTTTTAGGTATTGGCGAATTTGCCCTTGCCGCGCTTGCGCTGGTCGCCACCCTGTTTGTATTGTACGCCCTTGATTTTATCCAGATTTGGATAGATAATAAATTTGAACACCGCCATTACCGGCTGG
This sequence comes from Mucilaginibacter sp. P4_C11, assembly GCF_056402115.1. Lineage (NCBI taxonomy): Bacteria > Pseudomonadati > Bacteroidota > Sphingobacteriia > Sphingobacteriales > Sphingobacteriaceae > Mucilaginibacter > Mucilaginibacter sp. P4_C11. Next base: position 87,257 of record NZ_JBFUIA010000026.1, read on the forward strand.
TTTTTAAAAACACCTGCCAGCTAAGCACCCTGTACAACCAGGTAAGCCCGCTGAAGCTGAAAATAGTTAAAATGAAAACTTCACGTAAAGATGTGCAAACCATCCTGGAGTTTGAAATATGGGGCAGGGAAAATAACCTTGCTTTATTTAATCAATGGCTTATAGATAGTGAGGAAGTCTTGTCGTTTGAATGGTAGGATGGCGGGCCAACTGGTATTCATTTGATAAAAGCTGATACAAAATAAACCGATAGACATGATGCCGTGTTTATTGAACTATATTGGACAATTCTATTTTAAACAGGTTAGCGAAATTTGCCGAATCCAAAATCGCCGATCACACCAATATTCAAATAGTTTAACAGCATCATGAATCATCAATCTTCGGGATATATAACCAAAACCATCTTTTTCCTGGCTGCTATATGCACGCTTGTTGTTCAAAAAAGCCAGGCCCAGGCCGAACTGATGCCCTACGGCAACCTGAACGGCATTCGCGTACAAGGCCAGCTTATGGATTTTAACAGCAGTATTGATGTGGTTGGCAACAGTTGGCACAAAATAAACGCGACAGCAAAGGAGCGCCAGCGGCCGAAATTTAAAAGAGATGGCGATGTTGAAACTGTAAATACCGCCATTGATAGCCTGGTATTTACAGAGACTGTTACCGACATAGGCAAGGGCAAAATCAAAATAAATATTACCTGCAATGTGCGCAGGGATACCAGCATTATAGGCGTTTACCTGGGCCTGCGGTTGCCCAAAGCGGCATATACAGCCAGCCAGGTTACGCTAAAAGACCAGGCCTTGGCAACAGAAGTACTTAAAGATGATATGCCTACGGTAACGGCTAAAGGCATTACCTTTAAATCACCCATGCAACAATTCAGCGTCAGCACTAATGAGGCTGCGCTTATTATAAGGCCGCAAAGCGACGATTTAAAATACATCCAGCTGTACTTCCCAATTTGCGAAGGCACGCTAAAAAAGGGTGATTTATTTGAGAAAACCTTCGAGATTAAAGTAGCCGGCGATATCGATAACACCGATGCAACTATCCAGCTGAATACCGCCGTACAGGGCCGCGAATTTGCCGGGCTGGGTGGCAACTTCCGTTTACAAAACGCTAAAACCGACCCGCAGGTAATAGATTACTGTTTGAAAAATCTGCGGGTAGCCTGGGGCCGGGTAGAGATGCCCTGGCGCGATTGGCAACCGGATATCAGTACCGATCCTATAGCTATGGCCGACAGTGGTAAGCTGAATAACCACGTCAAACAGTCGATGGAGATGGCGCAACGGCTGGGCCAAATGAACATGCCGGTAGTTTTAACGGCATGGGCGCCGCCGCAGTGGGCAGTTGTTGGTAAACTAAAATACCGCCCCACACCGGATGGCGTTTGGGGTAACCCGCTTAATAATGATAACACCCAGCAGATTTACAAATCAATTACCGATTATATTATCTACCTCAAAAACCATTACAGCGTTGAGGTTACTTACTTTTCGTTCAATGAATCGGACCTGGGTATCAACATCCGCCAAACAGGTCAGGAGCACCTGGCGCTGATAAAAGGCCTGGGTAAATATTTTGCAGATAAAGGCTTAAAAACCAAATTGCTGCTGGGCGATAACTCAGATGCCACCACCTACAAATTCATTTACCCGGCCATGAATGACCCGGAAGCCAGGCCATACATCGGCGCGTTATCCTTTCACTCCTGGCGCGGCTGGGATACCCCAACCCTTCAAAAATGGGCCGATGCCGCCGCCAAACTAAACCTGCCCCTTTTGGTTGGCGAAGGTAGTATTGATGCCGCCGCATGGGAATATCCGGCCTACTTTGAAGAGCAATCATACGCGCTTGAAGAGATTAACCTGTATACCCGACTACTGGCTATATGCCAGCCATTATCTATTTTACAATGGCAGCTCACGGCAGATTATTCGCCTTTGAGCGGCGGCGGTATTTTTGGCAATAACGAGCCATTGAAACCAACCCAGCGTTTTTGGCAGCTAAAGCAGCTGGCTTCAACCCCGGCTGGCCTCAAAGCCCTGGCGGTAACAGTTGATAAACCTGCTATATCATGCGCGGCTTTGGGCGATGCTGGCCAGCGCAAATACGTTATCCACATGGTAAATAACAGTGCCGCGCGTAAAGTTTATTTAAAGGGCTTACCGGCATCTGTTACCAGGCTTAAGGTTTACGTTACCGACAAAGACCATAACGTTAGTCAAAAACGCAATATTGGGGTTAATAACAAGCAGGCAGTATTTAAGCTGAGCGCCAGGTGCTTTACAACGCTGGAAAGCGAGTAGGGCTAGGTCTGGAGTACTAAGTCAAGAGTCTTAAGTTCTAAGTCGAAAGGTATTTATTCTCTTTTGACTTAGAACTTAAAACTTCCGACTTAAAACCTAAATTCAGGGATATTTAAACCCTGGGAATACAAGATGAAAAATGCTCCACCAATTGCCTTCCAGGGAAAAGTATAGTTTAAATGGCCCTTCAAAATGAATGGTTTCGTTGTTTTCCAGCACGGCATCATATTTTACCGATCCCTCGGCATGGCCAAGGCCCGAATTTGAGCCGGGTTGCAGTTGAAAACCGATGTCGTAAATAAAATATTCTTCGTTATTAAAGGCCGTGTAAGCGTTAAAAATATTGTTAAGCTGGTGCACTATTTCAACCCTGCTGTAGGTTTTCCTGTCGGGAGCCACAAACGAATCGCCCAGTACCCAGCTTCGCTCGCCAAAATTCTGTTTAAACCATTCCGATAAAAACTCCAGGGCCTTATTTTCAATATTAGCTGTATGGTTAGGATGAAACTCTTCATAATCAAAATGGCTTGTCATGCCCGGAATCGAGAAATCGTCAGTCTCGTGATCAAACAACTCTTCAGTAATAAAAACATATTTGGTGCGATCGTCCAAATCGTCAGAAAAATCGACAACAATATTTTTGCTGAAGAGCAGGTCGGTTATCTGCTGCAAGGCCTCGGTTATCTGTACATCGTTTAATCTATCTGCTGGTATAAATTCGGGCTGCCCAAGCAAATCATAAACCTTAATCCGTTTTGAATTGGCGTAATTATGCTCAAAATCAAAAATGTTCTTTAAAAAAATATTTTCAATTTCCGGGTCAACAGGGTTAATCATGTGCGGATCGGCGCCCAATTCGGCCTGCAATTTTAAACGCAGCAGTTCGTTTTCCATCCGCAGGTTTTCTTCCGGGTCGTCGCTCAGCGGTTTGTCAAAAAGGTCGTCGGTGTTTTCCATAGTGACGAACAAAATAGGTAAAGCCCGGTAAAATTTAAAACTTTACCGGGCTTTTAATTTTGATAGTTGTTATCTTATTTAAACCCAAGGCTTACCGATACCACATCAGATACCAAACCCACATTTTGCTTGTAATGGCCATATCTTAGTTCCAATTCGTGTAAGTTTTCCCAGCCTAACACACCTTTAGGGGGCGCTATCCTAAAACCGGCGCCAAAAAACTGGCTGTTGAACTTTGCATATTCGTAATTACTGGTAAAATATGCCTGCGTTGGGCTGTTTTGCTCATAAGGCGCAAAGTATTTGGCCGCTGTTTGCGTATAGTACCTGTAAAACGGAGATATGGAAAAGAATGGCGTAACCTTGTATGCTATTTCAAGATTGGCAGTATTTGATTTGCTGCCCCAATTATCGGTATAATACCGGTAGTACGACCGCAGGATAACATTATCGCCCAGGAAGTAATTGGCCCTGAAGCCTAAAGGCAGCTTAAACCGCGATGATGGCAGCCTTTCTATCGTATCTTTTCCATTCGAAAAATATACCCGGTGAAATGGCAGGCTTAAAAAGCCATGCTGGGTAACCACATCGGCCAGGAACATGATCTGCAACCTTGAGGTTACTATTTGTGAGTAGGAGAATGACGCCGTATAAGTGTTTCTTGGGCTTGATGGAATATTGGCTTTGCCACCACTTTCAGAACTTGATGAATTGCCGCTTGCTGTTGTAACCGTGGTAACCGTTGTAGTTGATGTCGGAATAAACTCCGATGGATAGATCAGCTTAACATGGTCAAAATAGCCCTGTAGCTTTACGCCAAACTCGCCCATCCGGTTTGCTGTTTTGGCCGAGAAATGTAAATCGGCGCCAAGCGATTGGTAATTATACTCGCCGGAATAATAGCTTCCTACGCCGAAGCTTGTCCCTTTTTTGGTGTTTTCAACTGTCCAATCCAGCGATGGATATACCCGGCTGCCACCGGTATTTGACGCCCCCGTTTGCGAAACATAGGCAGCTGACGCCGAGGTGTGATGATCAAACCCAAGGCCTACGGATAGCGTGTTTTTATTTAATGTATTGCCCAACCATACCAGTTTCAGGTCGATGCCATTTGCAATATCCGTTACGTTTTCGGTACCAATGCCCCCGGTAACCGCCGAGTGGTTACCATTTTGTTTGTAATAGCTTGATACCAGGTTAACTTCATCAACCCTTAACCTCCGCGGCCGGTATGCGTTGGTATCCTGACCGGTTGATGATGCCAGGCTGAAACCCGGGTTAAGGCGAATAATGCTATCTTTTGATGTTTGTGCATACGCACTCATCCTGCATATCAGGGAAAACCCCAACACGGATAAATATATTTTCTTCATGGAATTACAGAATCAGGGTTTAATATTAATTGCAACCGCAGCCACCGCCGGTTTTACCTGCGTTGGCACCTGATGCCGCTTCACGATAGGATTGAAAATTTAATTCGTTCCGCTCCACTTTTCGGTTGCTCAATGCCATCTCCGAATCATTGATCCTGCTTTTTTGATACTCCTTAAGGTGTACACACGATGTAAGCGATGTTGCCAGCAAAAGGCAGCCGGCTATTTTAACCAGTTTATGAGTCATTTAATAGGGGTATTAAGTTAAATTAATATTATTTGAGGTATATAAATTATCGTCGTCGTCAATTATTATGGCTTCAATGTCATTCATCTGGTTTATCAGGTCGAGGCCGGCATACACGCCCATGATGGTAACGGGGGTAGCCATTGCATCGGCTATTTCGGCGTTGGTAGTAATAATGGTTACGCTTTTAATACCCGCCACAGGCATACCTGTGCGTGGGTTAATGGTATGAGAATACCTTTTGCCATCAATAATCACAAACTTTTCGTAATTACCAGAGGTAGCAACCGCCAGTCCCGAAATACTTAGGTATGAAAAAATCTGGTTGGAAGCATCGGGATTGGCAACACCTACGGTCCATTTTTTTCCATCGGGCTGATAGCCCCAGGCTGTAAGGTCGCCAGAGGCATTTACAACCCCGCTTACTACGCCTTTATCCTGCATTATTTGTTTGGCCCTTTCGGCCGCGTAGCCTTTTCCAATCCCGCCAAAGCCTATCCGCATTCCCCGCTCGCGTAAAAAAATAGTGCAGTTTTGTTCGTCAAGTACAATGTTGCGGTAGTTGATCAGGCGGACCATACTTTTTGCGGTAACAGGGTCGGGCAGCGAGGTCATTTGCTGATCGAAATTCCACAACCGTTTATCAACTGAACCATAGGTAATATCAAATGCCCCCTGGGTTACATTTGATATCATGATGGAGCGTTTTACCAATTCAAATGTTTCGCGGCTTACTTGCACGGGCTTAATGCCTGCATTGTTATTCACCTGGTTGGTTTCGCTATCATTGTTAAATGTAGTAAGTAAAGCTTCAATACGTTTTATCTCCCCAACCCCGGCATCAATACACTCATTGGCCCATTGCTGGTTATCTGCAACTACACTTAACTCAAAGCGGTTGCCCATCAGTCGCAAACTGCGTTTGTGCAGCGTTGGAGCGCCTGCTTCAACTTTAGTTGCTACCATTGGCAAACTGATTTATCTGTTCAATAAATTTTTCAGGCGTTTCATCAGGGTAACCATCCCATTGTTTTAAAACTTTGCCATGTTCATCAACCAAAAGGGTGAACGGAAATTTACCTTCGGCGTTATATTTATCGGCCAGTGCCTCATTTAACTTTACCTGATCTTTACTTAGCTGGTTTTTCTTTTGGCGCGGAAAATCTGCACGCACCAGTAAAAGATGATCTGCTGCATAGTTTTCAAATACCGACGATTCAAGGATCTCTTTTCGCAGCCTGATACATGGCCCGCACCAGTCTGATCCTGAAAAGTTTATCAATATTAATTTGTGCGATTGTTGTGCCTCGGTCCGGGCTTTGCTAAAATCGCCAAGCCAGTTAACAGGCGATGAAATAAGAAAGAAAAATACCATTGTTAATATTTTCATTTAACGCATAATTAGGGGAAAAGAATAATAACACTTAAAGTTTAAATACCGTTGTTAACCACGAACTTGCAACTATAAACCCGCATTAATAACCAGGTGCGGATGAATGCCATTATTGTGTCGATTAACCGGGTAAGGATAACTTTTACCTCAATATTAACTGAACAATCTGTAGTTAGAATGAAAATTGAGGGATTTAACAGATTTTAACAACTGATTGACAGTGTGATCATTCCGCTTTGACTGAAAATTTTTGGATCAATGACTTGTAGTGTGGGTGTTAAAATTAACAGACAATAATTCACAAAATCAGAGCGGATTTCACAAATCCAATCCTGGGCAAAACAATATAGAAACTGTTTTTCTGTGCTGATAAATAGTACAAATTTACATGCTTCCTTTTATATTTTAAAACCGCCCTATATTCATGCATAAATAGTTAAAAATAAGGTATTAATTCACACTTTTCAGTAACTAATGCGGTATTTATTGATACAAATGGTGCATTTATTAACACAAAAATAAAATGAAGATTTTTTGCGCAAAAGTTCAGAAAAAGCAGCCTGAAAAATCGGGCATCTTAGGTTTTAAAACTGCCAACTTTGCCACCGCCCTACTCCTGGGCCGATGGATAAATTAAACCATGCCAATAACACAATTAAAAATGGTGGCCCATACAACCCGTCATCGAACCAAATTTTTCAGTGCTTTTGATTTTGCCCTTGTAGTTTAAATTATTTCCGGGAACGATTRCACAGTTTTATTTGGGGATATTTTTTTTTAATCGCTCAGGAGTAATTAACCTTGTTTACTGATTGAACCTGTGCCATCAATTTCCATACAATCAAAACTATGAAAAAGATATTTCTGCCCTTATTGTTCATGCTCCTTTGCTTCGATGTGTTTTCGCAGGAAACCATTGTTAAATACTTGTCGGGAACGGATAAAGACCATACCATACCCTGGGATTTTTATTGCACCGGGGGAAGAAAAAGCGGCGTATGGACAAAGATCCCTGTACCATCAAACTGGGAGTTGCAAGGCTTTGGCACCTATAACTATGGGCACGACAAAGTTAAAGGCAACGAGCAGGGCTTATATAAACATGAGTTTTTTGCTGATAACCTAACCGGCAAAAAGGTTTATATCGTTTTTGAAGGATCGATGACCGATACCAAAGTTACAATTAACGGCAAACTGGCCGGCCCGGCACACCAGGGTAGTTTTTATCAGTTTAAATATGATATAACCGATTTGGTAAAACCTAACGCGCAAAACCTGCTCGAAGTAACGGTTGATAAAACATCGGCAAACTCATCGGTAAATGATGCCGAGCGCCGCAATAGCGACTTTTGGGTTTTTGGGGGAATTTACCGGCCTGTTTACCTGGAAATTGTTCCGGAAACTTTTATTGAAAGGATGGCGGTAAACGCGAAGGCCGATGGCTCTTTCCGCTTAGATGTATATGCTCAAAACTTAAAGGGCGATGAGCTGATTGAAGGCCAGGTACAAACCCTTAATGGGCAAAATGTAGGCAAGCCATTTAATGCTAACGCAAACCCGGCAGCCGACCATGTTGAATTACAAGCCAATTTTGCTAAACCGTTACTATGGAGCGCGGAATTCCCCAATTTATACCAGGTTGTAGTTACTGTAAAAAACAAAACGGGCACTGTTCACCGGGTTAAACAAAAATTTGGCTTTCGTACTGTCGAGCTGCGCACCAGCGATGGTTTGTATGTAAACGGTGCAAAAATAATGATGAAGGGTAGCGACAGGCATAGCTTTTGGCCCGAAACCGGGCGTACCCTGAGCCATGGTGTTCACTTGATGGATGTGAAGCTGATGAAGGAAATGAATATGAATGCAGTCCGCATGTCGCACTACCCGCCCGATCGTGATTTTTTGGATGTTTGCGATTCGTTAGGCATATATGTGTTGGATGAGCTTACCGGCTGGCAGGCTAAATACGATACTGTGGTAGGCCGTAAACTGGTTAAAGAGTTGGTAGTACGCGATGTAAACCACCCCTCCATCCTGTTTTGGGATAACGGTAACGAGGGGGGCTTTAACCGGGGGCTTGATAATGACTATGCTTTATATGATCCGCAAAAACGCACCGTGATTCACCCCTGGGAAAAATTCAATGGCACCGACACCAAACATTACCCCGATTACAATTACATGGTTAATGCAGCGGCCAACGGACAGGAAGTTTTCTTTCCCACAGAGTTTATGCACGGCCTATATGATGGCGGCGCCGCAGCCGGGCTTGATGATTTTTGGGGGCAGATGGTAAAACATCCGCATGGAGCCGGTGGTTTTATCTGGGCGTTTTTAGATGAGGCCGTAATCCGTACCGATAAAAACAACACCTATGATTCTGACGGTAACCATGCCCCTGACGGCATTGTTGGGCCACATCGCGAAATAGAGGGTAGCTTTTATGCCATAAAAGAAATCTGGTCGCCGGTTTATATCAATCCGCAGCCTGTTGATGCCGGTTTTGATGGTAAAATAGCTGTCGAAAATCGATATTCGTTCACTAACCTTAATCAATGTAGTTTTAAGTGGAAACTGGTTAAATTCCCATCGGCACAAAGTAAAACTACCACCGCTATAGTAACGGCCACCGGTTTACTAAAAACCATTGCGCTTAAACCGGGCGAGAAAGGCACCTTGAATTTAGCGCTGCCTGCATCATGGAAAAAAAATGATGCGCTATACCTAACAGCTTACGGACCCGATAAGAAAGAAATATTTACCTGGAGCTGGGCCATTAGCACACCGGCCGCTATTGCCTCCAAAATCGCTGCGTCGCCGGCTAAATCGGCTATAAAAACAACAGAGACAGATAAATTATTAAGCATCAAATGCGATGGCATTAGCTATGATTTTGATAAGGTTACCGGTTACATTCAAAAAGTGCGTAAACCGGCAAATGCAATTTCATTATCGGGCGGGCCGGTATTGGCAGGTGTTAATACCCAACTAAAACAGTTTACACACAAAGCCGACGCCGGAAAATATGTTGTAGAAGCCGACTACCAGGGCGCGGGCTCATTACACGTAACCTGGACTTTCGCTGCCGGGCACCCTATTAAACTGGAGTACCAATACGTACAACAGGGCGATGCCGATTTTATGGGTATCACCTTCAATTACCCCGAAGAAAAAATTACCGGCATGAAATGGCTTGGCCGCGGCCCCTACCGCGTTTGGAAAAACCGGCTGAAAGGCCAGCAGTTTGGTATTTGGCACAAAGCTTATAACAATACCATTACCGGCGAAACCTGGGGATATCCGGAATTTAAAGGTTATCATGCCGAAGTTAATTGGGTAACTATCGAAAATAAGGAGTCGCCGTTTACTGTTTACGCTGCCGATAAAAACACTTATCTGCAAATGCTGCACCCGGCAAGGGAAAAAGATGCGTTGAGCAATAACAATGTGGAGCCGGCTTTTCCGGAAGGAAGTATCGGTTTTTTAAATGCCATTGCTCCTATCGGTACCAAATTTCAACCGGCAAAAGTAATGGGGCCGCAAAGCCAAACCAACCATGCCAGCGGCGATAAAATAACCGGAACGCTTTGGTTTGATTTTATGCATTAATACCCAAAAACCGGCCTTTTAAGTGAGGGGCAAAACAGCGTTACCAACTGGAACACATTTTGCATCTCAACAGTCATTTTTATTTAACAACAAACCACAACTAACTGTATATCAACATACAAATTACCGTATTGCTGCATTAAAAACAAATTCCTTACCTTTGCGGCATGGATATTCTCCCTATAGCCCTCCAGGCGTACTTAGATGACCATTGCGATCCGGAGCCGGAAGCTTTGCAGCAACTGAACCGCGAAACGCATTTAAAGGTGCTGCGCCCGCATATGTTGTCGGGTCATTACCAGGGGCGGCTGCTGAGTTTTTTGAGCAAACTGGTGGCCCCTAAATGTATCCTGGAGATTGGCACCTTTACCGGCTACTCGGCCATTTGCCTGGCCGAAGGATTGGCAGAGGGAGGCATCCTCCATACCATCGAGGTGAACCGCGAAATGGAGGATATCATCAATTCACACTTTAAACTAACAAATGTTGAAAATAAAATAAAGCTGCATTTTGGGCAGGCAGAGGCCATTATTGCTGATTTACAGGCTGATATTTTCGATTTGGTATTTATTGATGCTGATAAAAAAAATAATTTTACTTACTTTCAATTGGTTTTTGACAAAGTCAGATCCGGAGGATTAATAATAATTGATAACGTTTTGTGGAAAGGAAAGGTGTACGGCCCCGAAAATGATGCCGATACGCAAGGAATTCGCAAACTAAATGACCACATAGCTGTTGATAACAGGGTAGAAAAACTGATCCTGCCTGTACGCGACGGCTTACTGGTTATCAGAAAAAAATAAATTATGAAGAAAATCTTACTGATTACCGCCCTGTTGATTTCAACAATTGCTGCTTCAGCACAAAAAAACACTTCACAATCTTATATCGAGAAGTTCAAAGATGATGCCATTCGTATTATGCACGAAACCGGTATCCCGGCAAGCATCGTTTTAGGTGTAGCCATGCATGAATCCGGCTGTGGCAACAGCACCATAGCCCAAAGCCTTAACAATCAGTTTGGAGTAAAGGGCGGAGGCAGTGTAGTTTTTATCAAACACAACAAAAAAGTACGCTCATCCTATAAAAAATATGATTCGGTTTTAGATTCATTCCAGGATTTTGCCCGCATCATGACCGAGCGCAAACAATTCAGCCACCTGGCCGATGCACTTAGCCACTATGATTACACCGGCTGGGCAAAAGGCATCCAGCGCAGTGGTTATGCCAGCAGCCGCAAATGGGCAGCACAGGTTTTAGGTATCATTAAAAAATACGACCTGAACGATTTGGACGAAAACCCTGCAACACAGCCTAAAGAATTAGCAGAAGCCAAACAATAAACCTATTTTGGCATTTTAATAAAAATGCCAAATACCCGGTTTAGCTGTATGAATAAAACGCGTTACTTTTTTTTAATTGGTGTTATTTGTTTTACCTCATGCTCGGCACGTAAAACAGTATCATCTTCAAAAAACTCCAGGAACTCTATCTCCAACCGCGATGTACGTCGCAACAACAGCAATATCCAAAAAGCCAACAGCGCTTCTATGGCGGGCTATAAATCGCTGTCGAGTTTAGATTATATTGATCGTTTTAAGGCCATTGCCATACAGGAAATGAACCAGTATGGCATTCCCGCCAGTATTACACTTGCCCAGGGCCTGTTTGAATCGGGCGCCGGCAACAGCGATCTGGCCCGCTTTGCCAACAACCACTTTGGCATAAAATGCACTGCCGACTGGAAAGGAAAAAGCTATTATAAAGATGACGACCAGGTTAACGATTGTTTCAGGGTGTATGATAACCCCGAAGACTCATTCCGTGATCACTCTACCTTTTTAAAACGGAAAAACTACGCCAAACTATTTGAGCTGGATAAAAACGATTATGAAGGCTGGGCCCGCGGTTTGAAGGCAGCAGGCTATGCTACCAACCCCAAATACCCCGAACTGCTTATAAACCTTATTGTAAAATACAACCTGGACCAGTACGACCGCGCCGAAGGCGAAGCATCCAAAATTAAACGCGAAGACCGTGTGCTATCGCAAATTAATGACAACATTGGCAAAGCCAACACAGATACCCTTACCAAAACCAAACCCGACGATAAGATATACACCGTAAAACAGGGCGATACACTATACAACATATCTAAACGTTTTGGTATAACTGTTGACGAGCTAAAAGCGTTAAACAGTATACCAGATAATAATATCCACATTGGGCAAAAACTGGTAGTAGTGAAGTGAGGGGGGAGGAGAGAATCAAGAGTTAAGAATCAAGACAGGAGAAAAATTTTGCAGGGAGCATTGTTTTCGACGTACGATGCAATCAGGCGCCAATGCTAATTTGTATACTTTAAGCACACCAAATGAGTAGGCTACGGACAAAAGTCTTAACTCTTGATTCTTAACTCTTGATTCTTTCCCCTCCCCAAAAGTTAATTGTTGTTAAAAACACGGCTAATTAAAGCCTAAGTTTTATTTTTGGCGCCACAATGAAAGTATGGTTGTTCCTGTTTTTCTGCACGTTATCTGTTCGGCTTTTTGCACAGCAAAAACAGCTGGAGGGTATTGTATTTGATAAAGACAGCAAAGACCGTATTGCCAAGGTAAATATTGTGAACGCCACTACAGGCAAATCTTTTTACAATAACCTTAAAGGCGAGTTTTCCATAGATGCCCAGCCCGGCGATATGCTGATATTTATTAAGGCCGATCATTACAGCGATACCCTGAAAGTACCAGGCAGTAATGCCATGGCAGTTTATATGAAGCGGTCGGCTATCATGCTCAGGGAGGTATACATTCGCGATACGCTGCTTACACCCGAGAAGCAATTTGCGGCTACCAAGCGCGATTTCACCAAAATTTACGGATCGGAATATAGCCAAAGCCTGTTGTCTGTGGCACCCGGCATGGGGGCGGGCATAGGTATTGATGCTTTGTACAATGCCTTTAGCCGCAGCGGCCGCAATGCCGCTAAATTACGTACAACGATAGAAGAAGATTACCACCAGCGCGAGATTGATTTCCGTTTTAACCGCGCGTTTGTGGCCAGCGTAACCCGCCTTAAAGACCAGCAGCTTACCGATTTTATGCAACGTTACCGCCCCGGCTACTTCCTGGTAAAAACCGCCACCGATTACGAGTTTATCACCAGCATAAAAACCAATTTGCGCCGGTTTATGCGTTCGCCCCGTAAATCATCGTATACCCTGGCTCCGTTAATTACACCAGGGATAACCAATAATTAAAGCCGATTTGCCGGATTTACACCGATGCGCTAAATCTTTTTAAATTTGATATAATTGCCAAAAATAGTTGGTAGAATATTTGTAATCGACTGTAATAAAGGAATATACATCAAGCAAATTGAAATCGGTTTCAATTTGCTTTTTTTGTTATATGAAATCGTCAAAAAAAGGCGTGTTTGACCTGTAAGAGCACGGATGTAATAAAGTGGGGCAAGCAGAATAAAAAACAGCGATATAAGTGTAAATCATGTGGGCAATTGTTTATTCGGCAGCACGCTGGTGTAAGAGATAAG